>NZ_JBJGZV010000018.1:0-104057 GCF_054050715.1 Blastococcus sp. SYSU D00669 | reverse complement strand
TATCGATAGTCGGCGGGCGGGTGGGCGGCGCGGCGGGGCGGGCCGGGCGGCGCCCCCCCCCCCCCCCCCCCCCCCCCCCCCCCCCCCCCCCCCCCCCCCCCCCCCCCCCCCCCCCCCCCCCCCCCCGCACGCCGCCCGGGAGGCGGTCCGTGCGGTCCTCGCAGCCGAGGGGTGAGGCGAAGCTCACCCCTCGGGGTGAAGTTCTCTCGGTGTTTCCGCGCTGCTGCCTTCAGTTCTTAGGAATAGTCTTCGCTGCGCCTGTATTAGTACGGGTAGGACACCGAGACAGCCTGAGAAGGAGCAGTAGAGATGAGCAGCGTGACGTCCAGCTGGCGCGAGCGTCGGCAGGCGGCGCGGACGCGGCGGGCGCTCGACAACGCCCTCGCCCGCGCGACCGGCCCGGCGATGGTCGACGAGTTGCTGACGCTGGCCTCGAGCCACGCGTACAACAGCGTCCCTCGCTGAGCGCGCACGACGACGGCCCCGCCTCCTGCAGGAGGCGGGGCCGTCGTCGTCCGTCGGCTCAGTCGCGCAGGCGTGAGCGCAGCGCCGCGCGGTCGTCGGCGCCGAAGCCGTGGCTCTCCAGCCAGCCGATCGGCCCGCCGTGCCGCTCGTCCAGCACCCGCAGCAGCCCCTCCATCGTCGCGGCGTGCGGCGTGTGGTCGGCGACGGCGCGGCGCTGCATGTCCTCGGCGTAGGTGGGCGTGGCGGCCAGCCGGGCGACGATGTCGTGGATGACCTGGGCGGTCAGCGCGTAGTCGGCGACGATCTCCTCGTGGGGCACGCCGGCCACCGCGAGCGAGAGCGCCACGACGACCCCGGTGCGGTCCTTGCCGGCGGCGCAGTGGACGACCGCGGCACCCGGTCCGCCGTACCCCAGGGCGCGCAGCGCCTCGACCACGGCGTCGGACCGGTCGTGCAGGTAGCCGAGGTAGGAGCGCACCGCCGGCGGCTCGTGCTCGTCGCCCTCGGCCACCTGCCGCGGCAGCACCGACTCCTGCCAGCCCGCGGGCAGCTCCGGCAGCTCGTCGTCCTCCTCGACGGCGAAGACGTCGGTGCGGTGCCCCCGCTCGGGCAGCAGCGAGAAGTGCCGGTGCACCACGTCGGGGACGTCGCGCAGCGGGCCGCGGCCCTCCAGCAGGACCTCGGCGGTGGTGCGCAGGTCGATCACCTCGCGCACCTTGAGCTCGTCGACGAGCAGGCGGACGTCGTCGACGGTCAGGGTCTGCAGGTTGTCGCTGCGCAGGATCCGGCCGGGCAGCGTGTGCCCGCCGTCGGTGGTGGGCAGGCCGCCCAGGTCGCGGGTGTTGGCGGTGCCGGCGAGCCGGATCCAGCGGTCGGGGTGCGGGGAGGTCACGCCTCGACGGTACGGCCCCCGGACGACGGGACGGTGTCGAGACGGTTGCCGCGACCCGTACGCGCCAGCAGCCCGTCGCAGACGGCGACCAGCCGCTCCCGGAGTTCCGCCGCCCGCGCGGCGAACGCCCGTTGGCGCCGCACGTACTCCGCCTTGCCCTCCGCCGTCTCGACCGCGACCGCGGGCTGGCCGTAGGAGGACAGGTCGTACGGCGAGGCCTGCATGTCGAGCAGGCGCACGTCGCGGGCGAGCTCGAAGCAGTCGAGGGCCAGCTCGCCGGGCACGGCGGGTGTCAGCTTGCCGGCCCACTTGTGCAGGTCCATGGAGGCGTGCAGGCAGCCGGGCTGCTCGAGGTCGACCTGCGTGGCGCGGGTCGGCTGCAGCCGGTTGAGCGGGACGGCGGCCGGGGTGAAGAACCGGAAGGCGTCGAAGTGCGAGCAGCGGACCGGGTGCGCCTCGACGACGGCGTCGGTGCCGGCCTGGCCGAGCCGCAGCGGCAGCGGGTGCCGGTGCCCGTCCTGGCGGTAGACCATGGCCCACTCGTGCAGTCCGAAGCAGCCGGTGTGGACCGGCCGGGCGGCGGTGGCCGACAGCAGCCGGTGCACGAAGCGGACCGTGTCGCCGCGGTCGGTGACGAACGCGGCGACGTGGAGCCGGACGGCGCCGTCGTCACCGGTGGCGTACCAGCGCCAGTCCGCGTGCGGGGCCGGGCCGCCGTCGGCCGGCTCGAGGACGACGCCGGCGCCCGGGTGCCAGCGGCGCAGCAGCGACGGGCGGGTGCTGTAGTACTCGAACAGGAAGTCCTCGACGGCGTGCCGATCGCCGGTGGCCTTGCGGGCCCGGTGGCCGGCGGTCAGCGCATCGGCACGCTCGGCGTGCGCGCGCGACCGCTCCTGCCAGACCTCCGCGCGCACCGGTCCAGGGTACGGACGGTCAGGCGGAGGTGAGCCGGAGCAGCCGCAGGGCCAGCTGCAGCTCGAGGGCGGGGCCGGGCGCGGACCAGTCCGCACCCAGCAGGCGGCCGATCCGGTCGAGCCGCTGGCCCACCGTGTTGACGTGCACGCCCAGCGCCTCGGCCGCACGGGCCGGTGAGCCGCCGGCGTCGAACCAGGCCTCGAGGGTTGCCACGAGCGCGGTGCCGCGCCGCCGGTCGTACTCGACGACGGGGCCGACGGTCGCCGTCACGAAGCCGGGGACGTCGCGGTGCTCGCCGATGAGCAGCCCGACGAAGCCGAGCTCGGCGGCGCTGGCGGACTGGCCGGACCGCCCGAGGGCCAGCAGGGCCGCGGTGCAGCGGGAGGCCTCGGTGTACGCCGTCGCCAGGCCGGCCGCGCCCGCCGCAGGCCCGGCCGCCCCGGCGGTGACGGGCGCCCCTCCGGCGCCGGAGAGCTCGCGCCCGGCGGTGGCGGCCGCCTCCTCCGGGCCGATCCCCGGCACGCACAGCACGACCCGCCCGTCGTGCAGGCCGGCCAGGCCGCCCCGCGTCGCGGCCAGGTGCACGGCGGCGGCGAGCGCCCGCGCGCGGCGCGCGTCCGGCACCTCGGCGACGACGACGGCGTGCGGCTGGTCCAGGTCGGCCCCGAACCGCCGCGCGCGCTCGCGCAGGCCGTCGGGGTCGCGCCCCGGGGCGGTCAGCAGCTCGTCGAGCAGCTCGCCGCGCACGCGGTTCTCCGCCTCGCTCGCCGTCCGGCGGATGAGCAGCAGCAGCGCCGTGACCAGCGCCGCCCGCTCCAGGATCCGCCGGTCGGCACCCGACAGGTCGTCGTCCCGGTGCAGCACGAGGCCGCCGAGCAGCTCGTTGCCCACGGTGACCGCGGTGGTCCACCAGCTGCCGTCCCGCGCGGTCCGCCCGGTCGCCCGGGCCTGCGCCAGGGCGGCCGCGGGGTCGGGCGGGAGCTCGTCGTCCGGTCCTCCCGGGGACGGGCGGCCCTCCTCGTCGAGCACGGTGATCCGGCCACCGAGCACCTCGGTCACCGCCCCGGCGACGTCGTCCACCCCGCCGCCGCGGAGCACGACGTCGATGAACCGGTCGTGCGCCTCGGCCGCCCGCTCGACGGAGGTCGTGTGGGCGCGCAGCTCGCGGGTGGCGGCGGAGAGCTCCTCGAGGGCGGTGCGGGTCTCCTCCAGCAGCCGGGCGTTGTCGAGGGCGATCGCGGCGTGCGCGGCCAGCGACCCGAGCAGCGCCACCTCCGAGCGGTCGAACGAGCGCTGGCTGCGGTCGGCGGCGTAGAGGACGCCCATCACCGACGAGCCGCGGATGAGCGGGACGCCGAGGATGGCGACCAGGCCCTCCTCGTTGACCCCGCCGTTGATCTCGGCGGTGTGCAGGAACCGGTCGTCCCGCGAGTAGTCCGCCGTCGCGTACGGCGACGCCGTCTGCGCGACCAGCCCGCCGAGGCCCTCGCCCATGCCGAGCCGCAGCGCCTGGAACCGCGCCGAGACCGACCCGTCGGTCACCCGCATGTAGGTGTCGCCGCGGCCCTCGTCGTTGAGCGTCAGGTAGGCGACGTCGGTGCCGAGCAGCTGGCGGGCCCGGCGGACGATCGCCGTCAGCACCGAGTCGACGCTGCGCAGCGCGGCGAGGTCGCCGGCGGTGTCGAACAGGGCGGCCAGCTCCGACTCCCGCCGGCGGCGGGCGGCGAACGCCTCGCGCACGCGCAGCGCGAGGAGCTTCAGCTGCTCCAGCTCGGCGACGGTGGTGCCGTCGGCGCCCGCGGCGCGGGCGCGCACCAGCGGCCGCTCGTACTCGATCGCCGCGGCGTCGTCGAGCAGCAGCTGGAAGTACTCCGCGGCCGTCAGCGGGCGCTCCAGCCGCCGTCGAGCAGGAGCGACGTGCCGGTGACCGACGCGGCGGCGGGGGAGCAGAGGTAGGCGACGGCCTCGGCCACCTCCGCCGGCTCGAGCAGGCGCTTCACCGCGGCGGGGGCGAGCATCACCTGCTCCACCACCTCGTCCTCCGACAGTCCGTGCGCGCGGGCCTGGTCGGCGATCTGCCCCTCCACCAGCGGGGTGCGCACGTAGGCGGGGGCGACGCAGTTCGAGGTGACGCCGTGCTCGGCGCCCTCGAGGGCGATCACCTTCGACAGGCCCTCCAGGCCGTGCTTCGCCGTCACGTAGGCGGACTTGAAGGCCGAGGCGCGGTGCCCGTGGATCGAGCTGACGTGCACCACCCGGCCCCAGCCGCGGGCGTACATGTGCGGCAGCGCGCCGCGGACCAGGCGGAACGGCGCCTCGAGCATCAGCCGGAGGATGTGGGAGAACCGGTCGACGGGGAACTCGTGCAGCGGCGCCACGTGCTGGAGCCCCGCGTTGTTGACCAGGACGTCGACGTCCAGGTCGAGGTCGTCGACCGCGTCGAGGTCGGAGAGGTCGACGACGACGGCGAGCCCGCCGACCTCGTCGGCGACGGCCTTGGCGGCCTCGGCGTCCCGATCCACCACGACCACCGAGGCGCCGGCCGCGGCGAGCCGCTGCGCGCACGCGCGCCCGATGCCCGAGGCGCCCCCGGTGACCAGTGCCCGTCGTCCCACCAGCTCGTCGGCCATGGCAGCACGGTATGCCGGGGGCGTGCGGTGCGCGCACGTGGCGCCGCCACACACCCCGGGTTTCGACCGTGTCGTCGAGCGACATCGCGGGTAATGCGGCCGCACGGCCGGACCCGGGACGCACGGCCGGCGCGCGCCCGGTGTGGGCCCGCACCACATGGTCCGCAGGGCTTTCGCGGCCGGTCGCCACATGGTGACGCTCGTCACCGGCTCCTAGCGTCGGGAGGACTGCACCTCCCGGCCTCTCGACGAGGAGACCTCCCCCATGTCCGCACCCGCCACCTCCGGCACGCGCTTCGGCCGCGTCGTCGGCGCGAGCATCGTCGGCACCACGGTCGAGTGGTACGACTTCTTCCTCTACGGCTCGGCCGCCGCGCTCGTCTTCAACGACCTGTTCTTCCCGAAGCAGGACGACTTCGTCGGCACCCTCGCCGCCTTCGCCACCTACGCCGTGGGGTTCTTCGCGAGACCGGTGGGCGCGCTGGTGTTCGGCCACTTCGGCGACCGGCTCGGCCGCAAGAAGCTGCTGGTGATCTCGCTGCTCATGATGGGCGGCGCGACCTTCCTCATCGGCCTGCTGCCCACTTACGCCACGGTCGGCGTCCTCGCCCCCGTCCTGCTCATCCTGCTGCGTCTCATCCAGGGCTTCGCCCTCGGCGGTGAGTGGGGCGGCGCGGTGCTCATCGTGTCCGAGCACGGCAAGCCTGAGCACCGCGGCTTCTGGGCGTCCTGGCCGCAGGCCGGCGCCCCGGCGGGCAACCTGCTGGCCACCGGCGTGCTGGCCCTGCTGGCCGCGTTCCAGTCCGACGACGCCTTCGCAGCGTGGGGCTGGCGGGTCCCGTTCCTGCTCTCGGCCGTGCTCATCGTCGTCGGTCTGTTCGTGCGGCTGGCCGTGAGCGAGTCCCCGGTGTTCCTCGAGGCGCAGCGCGCCGCCGCCGAGAAGGCGGCCGCCAGTGGCGTGGCCGAGAAGGCCCCGATCGTCACGGTCCTCGCCCGCTACAAGCGCGAGGTGCTCACCGCGATGGGCGCTCGCATCGCCGAGAACGTCTCGTTCTACGTCCTCACGGCGTTCACGCTGGTCTACATCCGCGACGTGCGGGGGCTGGAGGCGTCGTTCGCGCTCAACGCCGTCCTCATCTCCTCCGCCGTCCACCTGGTGACCATCCCGCTGTGGGGGGCGCTGTCCGACCGGATCGGCCGCCGGCCGGTCTACCTGTTCGGCGCGGCCGGCATCGGGGTCTGGGCGTACGCGCTGTTCGGGCTGCTCGACCAGGACAACTTCGCCCTCGCCGTCGTGGCGATCACCACGGGCCTGCTCTTCCACGGTGCGATGTACGGGCCGCAGGCGGCGTTCTTCTCCGAGCTGTTCGGCACCAAAGCGCGGTACACGGGCGTGTCCGTCGGGGCGCAGCTGGCCTCGGTGGTGGCCGGGGCGCCCGCGCCGCTCATCGCGCTGGCGCTGCTGGGCAGCTTCGAGGACCCGAACCCGGGTGCGGTGGCGCTGTACCTGATCGCGTGCGCGGCCGTCACCTTGATCGCCGTCTGGTCCTACGGCGAGACCCGCACACGCGACCTCGCCGGCGACGAAGGCGTCGTGCTCGAGGACGGGCGCACCGCCGCGGGCGTGTAGGAGCCGCACGCAGGAACGGGCTCCCCGCGACCGGCCGGTCGCGGGGAGCCCGTTCGCGTGTCGTCAGTCGGAGGTGTTGCCGGGGCGGGCGACGCCGTCGTCCCGCTGCGCCTCGTCGTCGGTGGTCAGGGTGACGTCGCGCTCGCCGCCGTCGCTCGCGTCGTTGCCGGGCGTGCCGTCGACCATGTTGCTGCTCGAGTCGGCGTCGCTGGTGTCCGGGGACTCCCGGTAGCCGGTGGGCTGGGACTCGGTCACGGTGCTCCTCCTAGGCCGGGTCGGGTTCGGCGCGCTGCGCGGTCGAGAGGTCGCTGCCACCCCGGGCGGGCTGCTCGTCCGGCGACGCGGCGTCCCGCTCGACGGCCTGCTCACGGGTCAGGGGGACGTCCTCGAACGAGGACCCGGACCCGCTGTCGCTGTTGTCGCCGCTGCCCGAGGCGGTGGGGACGTCCTGCTGGATGCGGTCGCTGCCCGCAGGGTCGGTCATGGTCCGACCATGCCCAGGCCGGGCCCCCGGAAACGGCGACGGCCGCCTCCCCTGGTCGGGGAGGCGGCCGCCGGCGCTGTGGCTCACAGGGCCGCTTCGGGCACCTCCATGAGCGCGTTGTCGGTGTTCTCGACGACGAACCGCTCGGCGGTCAGCTTCGGCAGCACCTGGGTGCAGAAGAAGCGGGTCGCGGCGAGCTTGCCCTCGTAGAAGTGCCGGTCCCTCTCGCTCACCTCGCCGGCGAGCGCGGCGAGGGCGACCTCGGACTGGCGGACCAGCAGCCAGGCGGTGATCAGGTCGCCGGCGGCCAGCAGCAGCCGCGAGGTGTTCTGGGCGACCTTGTAGAGGCTGGTCATGTCCTCCTGCGCGGCCGTGAGGTGGCCGAACATCGCCGTCAGCATGCCCTGCACGTCGGAGAGGGCGGTGGCCAGCAGCGCCCGTTCCTCCTTGAGCCGGCCGTTGCCCACCTCGGCGTCGATCGTGGCCTGGATCTGCGAGGCCAGCCAGGTCAGCGCGACGCCGCCGTCCCTGACGATCTTCCGGAAGAAGAAGTCCTGGCCCTGGATCGCCGTCGTGCCCTCGTAGAGGGTGTCGATCTTGGAGTCCCGGATGTACTGCTCGATGGGGTAGTCCTGCAGGTAGCCGGAGCCGCCGAGGGTCTGCAGCGACTCGGCGGTGAGCAGCTGGGTGGCGCGCTCGGAGCCGAAGCCCTTGACCACCGGCAGCAGCAGGTCGTTGACCTTGGCCGCCAGCACGGCCTGCTCGCTGTCGGCAGCGCCCTCGGCCTCGGCCTGGATGACCTGGTCGCGGAAGGTGGCGGCGTAGAGGTAGAGCGCCCGCATGCCCTCGGCGTACGACTTCTGCAGCATCAGCGACCGGCGCACGTCCGGGTGGTGGGTGATGGTGACCCGCGGGGCGTCCTTGCTGGTCGCCGTCAGGTCGGCGCCCTGCACCCGCTCCTTGGCGAAGGCCAGCGCCTGCTGGTAGCCGGCCGACAGGGTGGCGATGGCCTTGGCGCCCACGAACATCCGGGCGTGCTCGATGACCTTGAACATCTGCGCGATGCCGTCGTGCACCTCGCCGACCAGCCAGCCCTTGGCCGGGACCGGCCCGTCGCCGAAGGTGAGCTCGCAGGTCGTGGAGACCTTGAGGCCCATCTTCTTCTCGACGTTGGTCACGTACACGCCGTTGCGCTCACCGAGCGCGCCGGTCTCGAGGTCCACGTGGAACTTGGGGACGACGAACAGCGACAGGCCCTTGGTGCCGGGCTTCGCGCCCTCCGGGCGGGCCAGGACCAGGTGGACGATGTTGTCGCTCAGGTCGTGCTCGGCGCTGGTGATGAACCGCTTGACGCCGGTGATGTGCCAGGAGCCGTCATCCTGCTGCACCGCCTTGGTGCGGCCGGCGCCGACGTCGGAGCCGGCGTCGGGCTCGGTGAGCACCATCGTGGCGCCCCACTTGTGCTCGATCATCAGCTCGGCCAGCCGCTGCTGGTCGGGCGTGCCGAGCTCGTGCAGCACACCGGCGAAGGCGGCCCACGCGCCGTACATGAAGACGGCGGGGTTCGCGCCCAGCACCATCTCGAAGGCGGCCCACGACAGGGCGTGCGGGGCGCCGAAGCCGCCGAGCCCCTCGGGCAGGTCGAGCCGGTACCACTCCCCGGCCTCGAGGGCGCGGACCGACTTCTTGAACGACTCGGGCAGCGTGACCGAGTGCGTCGACGGGTCGAACACCGGCGGGTTGCGGTCGGCGTCGGCGAAGGACTCCGCGATCGGGCCCTCGGCCAGCTTGCGGATCTCGGCGAGCACCCCGCGCGCGGTCTCGGCGTCCATCTGCTCGAACGGCCCGGTGCCGAACCGGTCCTTGGTGTCGAGGAACTCGAAGAGGTTGAACTCGAGGTCCCGCAGGTTCGCGGTGTAGTGGCCCATGCCGGTGGCTCCTGTGCTCGCTGTGACGGCGCTCGCTTACTCGCCAGTAACAAACGCTATTACTCGCGAGTAGCAAGAGCAAGCCAGCACGCCCGCGAGGGCGCTCGTCCGGGGTGGACGGGTGACCCTCGCGGTGCGGTCGCGGGCCTCGCGGCAGGCGGTGGGGGTGGCGGCCACGCGGCGCCGGTGACCGCCGTCCTCCCCCACCGGAAGAGGTCCTCCCCCGTGGTGCGGCGTGGGGGAGGAGCCCGCGGGATCAGGTCAGCTGATCGTGGCCGCGGTCGACGTCAGGGCTTCTTGGTGCGGCGCGCGCGCAGGGCGATGCCGGCCAGGGCGACGACGAGCCCGCCGAGCGCCGCGGCGATCACCAGCGCCAGCACCAGCGGCGCCTCGATGTTGCCGAACACCAGGCTGATGTCGACCGTCTGCGTGTTGAAGACGACGAACAGCACCAGCAGGACGGTCACGAAGATCAGCAGCGCCGCGGCCAGCGACCAGCCGATGGTCTTCCCGCGCCCACCGCCGGACGCAGGCGCGGGCGGCCGGGTGCCGACGGGGCCGGGAGCGCCGGGGGCCCCGGGGGCCCCGGGCAGCGGCCCGCCAGGACCGCCCGGGACGCCGGAGGGGCCAGGGGTGCCGATCGGGGGCTGGGGCGCGGTCACACGCCCAGTCTCCTGCGCGCCGACGCGGAGGTCACGGCCGGACCGCGCAGCGATACCGATCCGTCACCGGTGCGCGTCGGGCTCGCTCCCGGCGGGCGGGTAGGACGGCCCCGCCTGGCCGGACGCCGGCCCGGACGGGGCGCCGCCGGAGTCCTCGTCGTCGGGCGGGGCCACCGCGCTGCCCAGCGGGGCCGCGTCGGGGTCGAGCTCGGCGTCGTCCTTGCCCGTCGGTGTCGTCACCACCCGCGACTACCCCGGCTCGCGCGCGGTCAGTCGGACAGCGCCGGTCCGGCCTCGTGCCGCGGGTGGCCCGGCGTGCGCTCGCGCTGCTTCATCCGCGCCTCGAAGACGTGCCGGTCGCCGTCGGCCAGCTCGTTGCGCGCCCGCTCGTCGAAGGCGCGGAAGGTCGACCAGTAGCTGGCGTCGTAGTCCTCGACGATCTGGAACGTCCAGCGGTCGGCGATGACGTTGCGGCCGACGAGGTCGCGGTCGAGGTCGTCGGCCAGCGCGGTGTGGCCCGCCTTGCGGAACAGCTCCACCGCCTCCTGCAGGGTCAGGTCGGCGGTGCCGGTGAGCCGGTGGAAGCCGTAGAGCAGCCCGCGGGCGTGCTCGGCGGCCTCGAGGGCCTCCGAGAGCTTGCCGAGGGCCTCCACCGTGGTGTCGTCGAGGTCGGAACGGGTGCGATCGGTGCTCACCGGCCCATCCTGCGGGCGGCGGGCGTCAGGCGCGCGCCGTACCCGCCAGCTCGGCGGCGTGGTCGATCAGCTTCTCGGCGAGCTGCCGGCCGTGGGAGGCCGGGCCATCGGGGCCGAGCAGGCCGCCGGAGAGGTACATGCCGTCGATGATCAGGTGGATCTGCGCGGCCAGGTCCTCGCCGGCACCGGGCAGCAGCTCGTCGGCCAGGCGCTCCAGGCGGCCGTGCAGCTCGAACTTGTAGTCGGCGGCGGCCACGCGGGCGGGGTGCTGCGCGTCGTCGTACTCGCTGCTCACGTTGGTGAACGGGCAGCCGCGGAAGCCGGTGCGGGTGACGTCGCGCTCGACGTGGTCGACGACCGCCAGCAGCGCGGCCCGCGGGTCGCCGTCGCACCGCAGCAGCTCGGCGTCGATCGAGGCCAGCACGGTGGCGGCCTTGCGGGCCAGGTAGGCGCCGACCAGCTCGTCCTTGCTCTTGAAGAGCCGGTAGACGGTCATCTTGCCCAGGCCCGTCTCGCGCACCAGCTCGTCCATCCCGACGCTCCGCGAGCTGCGCGTCGCGAAGAGGCGCTCAGCGGTGTCGAGGACGATCGCCTGCCGCTCGGCGCGGCTGCGGCGGACCGGGGCCGACGCGTCGTCGGCGGGGGCTAGCTTCAGGGCGGCGGTCACGCGAGGGATGCTGCCGCAGCGCGTGACGGAAGAGTTCGCGGCACGCCGAGGATGGTTGCTCTGTGTGACCAGGGGCGATCGAGCTGTGCGGTGCGCCGGGGGTCTCTGGGACCGTTGTGGCCACTCTCGGTGAGATCGCAGCACGCCCCCGGCGCCGGCCGGTCAGTTGCGGCGGATGCGCCGGGGGTTGGCGAGCAGCCGCGCGGTGGGCAGGACCGCGGTCTCCTGGGGCCGGGACCCGTCGGACTGCTCCGCCGCGGCGCCGTCGGCTACTCGGATCTCGCGCTGGGTGTCGTCCACGCCGACCAGCCTGCCCGTGCCCCCACCGGCGGAAACAGCCCCGAACCGGTGATCCCGCTCGCAGTGGGGATGATCTCCGTCACGTCCGCCTCAGCGGAGGTCGGCCAGCAGGGGGTCCCACAGGTCGAGCGACGACGGGTACGAGGCGTACACGCTGAACCGGTCGACCAGCCCGCCGAACCGGTCCCGCACCCGGCCGCCGAGCTCCTCCGGCGTCCCGACGACGGCGAACTCGGCCAGGACGTCGTCGCCGACGAGGTCCCGCATCGCCGTCCACCTGTCCTCGCGGCGGCTGACCGACAGCGCGTGCAGCTCCTCGCCCAGCGCGGCCCAGCCGTGCAGCTCCAGCACGGGGCGGTAGGCCGGCGTGCTGCCGTAGAACGCGATCGTGCCCTTGACCGCCGCCGCGGCCTCGGCGAGCTCCTCCTCGGTGCGGCCGGTGACCACCAGCCCCGGCAGGTTCACCGTCACGTCGGCGCGCGTCCGGCCCGCCGCGGTCAGGCCCTCCTCCAGCGCCGGCAGCGTCCGCTCGCGCAGGTAGCGCGCCGTGGTGAAGCCGTGCACGAGCAGCCCGTCGGCCACCTCGCCCACGAGCCGGGTCATCGCCGGGCCGACGGCGGCCAGGTACACCGGCGGCGCGCCCCACTCGTGCGGCGGCGGCGAGAACATCGGCGTCATGAGGGTGTGCCGGTAGTGCTCGCCCTCGAAGCGCAGCGGGGTGCCCTCCTGCCACGCGCCCCAGATGGCGTGCAGCGCCCCGACGAACTCGCGCATCTGCGCCACCGGCTTGCCCCACGGCATGGAGAACCGCCGCTCGACGTGCGGCTTGATCTGCGTGCCCAGCCCCAGCACGAACCGGCCGCGGGTGTAGCGCTGCAGGTCGTGGGCGGTCGACGCGAGCGTCATCGGCGAGCGCGCGAACGCGACGGCGATCGCCGTCCCGACGGTCACGCGGGTGGTCGCCGCCCCGGCGGAGTGCAGCAGCAGGAACGGGTCGTGGGCGACCTCCGAGGCCCAGATCCCCGCGTACCCGCGCACCTCCAGCTCGCGGGCGGTGGCGGGCACGTCGTCGATCCCGGTGGACAGCAGCGCGGCGTCGAGGAGCACGGCTCGGGAGCCTGCCCCACGGCCGCCGACCACCGCTACCGTCCCGCCTCGTGACCGTCGACCCGTGGACGACGCCGGAACGGCGCGCGCTGCGCGAGACCGCGGCGGCCTTCGTCCGCCGGTCGGTGCTGCCCGGGCTCGCCGCGTGGGAGGACGCCGGCGAGGTGCCCCGAGAACTGCACCGGGAGGCTGCCGCGGTCGGCCTGCTCGGCGTGGGCTTCCCCGAGGAGGTCGGCGGGCAGGGCGGCGACCTGGTCGACGTCGTCACCGTGCTCGAGGCGATGGTCGCGGCCGGCGCGTCGAGCGGCCTGCTCGCCGCGCTGTTCACGCACTCCATCGCGCTGCCGCACGTGATCGCGGCCGGCGACGCCGACCTGGTCGACCGCTTCGTCCGCCCCACGCTGGCCGGCGAGCTGATCGGCTCGCTGGCCGTCACCGAGCCCGGCGGCGGGTCGGACGTCGGGGCGCTGCGCACCCGCGCCGCCCGCGACGGCGACGAGTGGGTGGTCGACGGCGCCAAGACCTTCATCACCAGCGGCGCCCGCGCCGACTTCGTGACCACGGCGGTGCGCACCGGCGGGCCCGGCGCCCGCGGGATCAGCCTGCTCGTCGTCGAGCGCGGCTCGCCCGGGTTCACCGTCGACCGCCGGCTGGCGAAGATGGGCTGGCACTGCTCCGACACCGCCGAGCTGGGCTACGCCGGGGTCCGGGTTCCGCTGGGCCACCTGGTCGGACCGGAGGGCAGCGGCTCCGCGCAGCTCGCCCGGCAGTTCGTGACCGAGCGGCTCGCCCTGGCCGTGCACGCCTACGCCGTCGCCGACCGGGCGCTGGCGCTGGCGCGGGAGTGGACGCAGCAGCGCGCGACGTTCGGGACCCCGCTGGCCGCCCGGCAGGCCGTGGTGCACCGGCTGGTCGAGGCGCGCCAGCGGGTGGAGCTGGCCCGCACGTACACCCGCGCCGTCGTCGTCCGGCACGTCGCGGGCGAGGACGTGACGGCCGAGGCGTGCCTGGCCAAGAACGCCGCCGTAGCCGCCGGGGAGTGGGTGGTCGACCAGGCCGTCCAGCTGCACGGCGGCGCGGGCTACCTGCGCGACTCCGAGGTGGAGCGCCACTACCGCGACGTCCGCATCCTCGGCATCGGCGGCGGGGCGACCGAGGTGCTCGCCGACCTCGCCGGACGGCTGCTCGGGTACGCGGCGCCCTGAGCCGTTGTGGCGGGAGCCACACGCGTGGTGAGGTCAGCCGGTGACCTTGGACTTCGACGAGGGCGAGGAGCTGCGCGCCCTGCGGGCGGCGGTCGCCGACCTCGGGGCCCGCTACGGCCAGCCGTACTTCCTCGAGCAGGCCCGCGCCGGTGGCCGGACCGACGCCCTCTGGCAGGAGGCGGGCAAGGCCGGCTTCATCGGCGTGAACCTGCCCGAGGAGTACGGCGGCGGCGGGGGCGGGATGGTCGAGCTCTCGCTCGTGCTCGAGGAGCTCGGCGCGGCGGGCTGCCCGCTGCTGATGATGGTCGTCTCGCCCGCGATCTGCGGCACGGTCATCGCCCGCTACGGCACCGAGGCGCAGAAGGAGCGCTGGCTGCCCGGGCTCGCCGACGGCTCGACCACCATGGCCTTCGCGATCACCGAGCCCGACGCCGGCTCCAACTCGCACCGCATCGGCACGGTCGCCCGCCGGGACGGCGACGACTGGCTGCTCTCCGGCCGCAAGGTGTGGATCAGCGGCGTCGACCAGGCCGACGCGGTGCTCGTGGTGGGGCGGCTCGCCGGCGGCCCCCCCGGCACGCTGCGGCCGGCGCTGTTCGTCGTCCCCACCGACGCGCCGGGGCTGACCGCGCACCCCATCCCGATGGAGATCATCAGCCCGGAGCGGCAGTTCCAGCTGTTCCTGGACGACGTCCGGCTGCCCGCCGACGCCCTGGTGGGGCACCCCGACCAGGGCATCGCGCAGCTGTTCGCCGGCCTGAACCCCGAGCGGGTCATGGCCGCCGCCTACTCGCTGGGGGTGGCCCGGCTGGCCATGGCCAAGGCGACCTCCTACGCGCGGGAGCGCCAGGTGTGGGGGACGCCGATCGGCGCGCACCAGGGGCTGGCGCACCCGCTGGCCGCCTGCCAGGTCGAGATCGAGCTGGCCCGCCTGATGACGCAGAAGGCGGCCTGGCTCATCGACGCCGGCCGCGACGCCGGCAGCGCGGCCAACAGCGCCAAGTACGCCGCCGCCGAGGCCGCGGTGCACGCCGTCGACCAGGCCATCCAGACCCACGGCGGCAGCGGCCTGTCCCAGGAGTACGGCGTGGCCGCGCTGCTGGCGATGTCCCGCGTCAGCCGGATCGCGCCGGTCAGCCGCGAGATGATCCTCAGCTTCGT
This sequence comes from Blastococcus sp. SYSU D00669, assembly GCF_054050715.1. Taxonomy (NCBI): domain Bacteria; kingdom Bacillati; phylum Actinomycetota; class Actinomycetes; order Geodermatophilales; family Geodermatophilaceae; genus Blastococcus; species Blastococcus sp. SYSU D00669. The sequence goes on along the minus strand of NZ_JBJGZV010000018.1, from coordinate 89,316 downwards.
CGCCCAGCACGACCTGCAGCTCCCCCGCTCCTATTGACCGCTTCCGGCGCCGAAAGCGGTCCCGCTTTCGGCGCGGAAAGCAGAAATCCGAGGACGCCCGTGCCCGAACCGCGCATCCACACCAGCGAGTACCCGCCGGTCGAGACGCCGACGACGCCCATCTGGCAGACCGTGCTGTCCGACGCCGCCGCCCGCGGCGACCACCCCGCCCTCGTCGACGGCGTCACCGGCCAGACCATCGGCTACGCGCAGCTGGCGCACATGGTCGAGCGGATGGCCGCGGGCTTCGCCGAGATCGGCGTGACGCCGGGGGACGTCGTCGCGCTGCACAGCCCGAACACGGTGCTCTACCCGGTCGTCTTCTACGCGGCCAGCAGGGCCGGCGCCACGGTCACCACCCTGTCGGCGCTGGCCACCGCCAAGGACATGGCCGGCCAGCTCGCCGACTCCGGCGCCACCCTCGTGGTCACCGTCGGCGCGCTGCTGCCGGTCGCGCTGGAGGCGGCGGGGGAGCGGCCGGTGTGGACCTGCGACCGGGTCGAGGGCCACCCCAGCGTGCAGGACCTCCTGGCCGCGCAGGGCCCGGCGCCCGAGGTCGCCGTCGACCCGGCCGAGGACGTCGCCGTCCTGCCCTACTCGTCGGGGACGACGGCGCTGCCCAAGGGCGTGATGCTGACCCACGCCAGCATCGGCGTGAACCTGGCGCAGATCGACGCGCTGCACACCATGGGCCCGGAGGACCGCATCGTCGCCGTCCTGCCGTTCTTCCACATCTACGGCATGACCGTGCTGATGAACGTGGCGCTGCGCAAGGGCGCCACCGTGGTCGTGCTGCCGCGCTTCGACCTGACCCAGTTCCTCGACGTGATGGAACAGCACCGCATCACGCGGGCCTACGTGGCGCCCCCGGTCGTCCTGGCGCTGGCCAAGCACCCGGCCGTCGAGGGCCGCGACTTCTCCGCCCTCACGTTCCTCCTGAGCGCCGCCGCCCCGCTCGACGCCGAGCTCGCGCAGGTGTGCGCCGACCGGCTGGGCTGCGAGATCGGCCAGGCGTACGGCATGACCGAGCTCAGCCCCGGCACCCACCTGGTGCCCGACGGCACCGCGCGGTCCGCCCCGCCCGGGACGGTCGGCAAGCTCTTCCCCTCCACCGAGGCGCGGCTGGTGTCGGTCGAGACCGGCGAGGACGTCGGCCCCGGCGAGGAGGGCGAGATCTGGATCCGCGGGCCGCAGCGGATGAAGGGCTACTTCGGCCGGCCGGAGGAGACCGACACCCTCATCGACGCCGACGGCTGGCTGCACACCGGCGACATCGGCGTCGTCGACGAGGACGGCTGGTGGTTCGTCGTCGACCGGGTCAAGGAGCTGATCAAGTACAAGGGCTACCAGGTCGCGCCGGCCGAGCTGGAGGCCGTCCTGCTGGCCAGCCCGGACGTCGCCGACGCCGCGGTCATCGGCGTCTACGACGAGAAGGGCGACGAGGTGCCCAAGGCGTTCGTCGTCCGCGCGCCCAGCAGCAGCGCCACCGAGGACGACCTGCTCGCGTACGTCGCCGAGCACACCGCGCCGTACAAGCGGGTGCGCCGCGTGGAGTTCATCGACGCGGTGCCCAAGGCGGCGAGCGGGAAGATCCTGCGGCGCGAGCTGCGCGCCCGGGAGAAGGAGACCGCCGGTCAGGCCTGACCCGGGGTGTCGGCGCCCTCTCCGACGTCGTCGCCCTCGGCCGGCTGCTGCGGGTGCGGGGTGCGGGCGTCGACCTCGCGGCCGGGGTCGGCGTCGCCCTCGGCCGGCTCGCTGGTGTGCGGCGTGCGCTCGGGTTCGGTCATGCCGCGTGCTGTGCCCGGGCGTGACCTCGTGAAACGGGGTCAGCGGACCTCGACCGCGGCCGGGGTGCGGGCCAGCGCCTCCCGGACGGCGGCGTCCTCCGGCAGCGCGCCGCGGGCGCCGGGACCGGTCGTCGACAGGGCGGCGGCGGCGACGGCGTACCGCACCGCCTCGGGCAGCGGCACGCGCTCGGCCAGGGCGGCGGCCAGCGCGCCGCAGAAGCAGTCGCCGGCGCCGGTGGTGTCGAGCGCGGTCACCGCGGGCGGCGCCTGCAGCAGCACCGGGCCGCCGCCGGCGGGGACGACGAGCGCGCCCCGGGCGCCGAGGGTGACCACGACCGCCGACGACGTGACCGATCGCGCCAGCCGCGCCAGCTCGGCCGGACCCCGCTCCCCGGCGGGTGCCCCGGCCAGGGCGGCCAGCTCGTGCTCGTTGGGCACGAGCACGTCGACCCGCGCCAGGAGGTCGGCCGGCAGCTCGCGCGGCGGGGCCGGGGTGAGGACGACGGTCCCGCCGGCGGCCGCGGCGGCCGCGGTGACCGCCGCGAGGGGGATCTCCAGCTGCAGCAGCAGGACGTCGGCCCGGTGGACCGGCTCGGCGACCACGTCGTCCGCCGTCACCTCCCCGTTCGCCCCGGGGACGACGACGATCAGGTTCTCGCCGCTGCCCTCCTCCACCGCGATGGTGGCGGTGCCGGTCGACGCGCCCGGCGTGCGGTGCACCCGGCTGACGTTCACCCGCGACTCGGCGAGCGCGGCCAGCTGCCGCGTGCCGGCCGGGTCGTCGCCGACGCGGCCGATCATGTGCACGCCCGGCGCCAGCCGTCCTGCGGCGGCGGCCTGGTTCGCGCCCTTGCCGCCGGGCGCCAGCGTCGTCCCCTCGCCGATCACCGTCTCGCCGCGGCCGGGCAGCCGCCGCACCCGGACGAGCACGTCCTCGTTCAGGCTGCCGACGACGGTGACGGACATGCGGGCCTCCCAGGGTGAGCGGGCCCGGTCATCCTTCCCGGTCGGCCTCCTCCTGCGGCTCGGGGGCCGTCCCGAGACCGGAGCGGCGCGCCCAAAGGGGCAGCAGGTAGAAGGTGGTGATCCCGACCAGCGCGAGGACGCCGCCGCTCAGCACCCCCGCCCAGCGGCCCAGGACGACGTCGAGCACCAGCAGCACGCCGGCGCTGATCGCGACCACCAGCAGGCCCAGGCCGGTCATGAGCAGCCGGTCGGCCACGGTCACCAGCCCCGCCTTCTGCCGGCGGCGGAACACCATGCGGTGGAACGACACCGGCGCGATGAGCGCGATCGTGGCCAGCGCCGTCGACAGCAGGGTCAGTGTGTAGACGCCGACCTGGAAGCCGTCGAGCTCCTCGAAGCGCTGCGTGAACGCCAGCCCGAGCAGGAACGCGAACAGCACCTGCACGCCGGTGATGGCGACGCGCAGCTCCTGCAGCAGCTCGGCCAGGTTGCGGTCGAGCAGCTGGTCCACCGTCTCCCCGCGCGTCCGCGCGCTCTGCGCCGTCGCCTCGGCGCCGAACCGCTCGCGGTGCGGCAGCAGCGACAGCTCCGGTTTCCCCGCCACGTCCCGGAGGTACCCGCTCCGCGCAGCCGACACCCGGGAGCCCCCATGGCCGAGTACGACGCCGACACCGTCCGCCGCGACTTCGAGGACGCGGTCAACATGACCGCCGGCGAGCTGGAGGAGTGGCTGGGGACCGACGAGTCGCAGGCCGTCGGGCAGAAGGACGGTCTGGGGGAGTCCACCGGCCACGCGTCCGGACGGCGGATCGTCGAGCTCCTGCGCACGAAGAAGGCCGACCTCACCGACGACGACCTCGACCACATGCGCAAGGTCCACGGCTACGTGCAGCGGCACCTGGCGCAGGAGCCCGCCAGGGAGGACGTCGAGACGTCGAGGTGGCGGTACTCGCTGATGAACTGGGGTCATGATCCGTTGAAGTCGGCGTGACCACGGAGCTGCGCCGCAACGACCCCGCCCAGTACGACCTGCTGGCCGACCAGTGGTGGGACCCCGCAGGCGGGTTCGCCGCCCTGCACTGGCTCGCCGCCTCGCGCGCCGAGCACCTGCCGCCGGCGCCCCGGCCGGGTGCCGTGCTGGTCGACCTCGCCTGCGGCGGCGGGCTCATGGCCCCCCACGTGCAGCGGCTCGGCTACCGGCACGTCGGCGTCGACATCCGCCGGCGCAACCTGGAGATAGCCGGTGACCACGGCGTCCTGCCGGTCCTCGGGTCGGTGCTCTCGGTCCCCCTGGCCGACGGGTGCGCCGACGTCGTCGTCGCCGGGGAGGTGCTCGAGCACGTGGACGACGACGTCGCCGTCCTCGCCGAGTGCGCCCGGCTGCTGCGCCCCGGCGGCACCCTCGTGCTCGACGCCCTGGCCGACACGAAGCTGTCGGAGCTGGTGATGGTCCGCCTCCTCGAGCACGTGCCCGGCGGGCCGCCGCCGGGACTGCACGACCCGGCGCTGTTCGTCGACCGCCGCCGGCTGCTCGCGGCCGCCGACCGGCTCGGGCTCGACCTCCGGCTGGTGGGCCTGCGGCCGTCGATGCGGGAGGCGATCGCGTGGAAGCTCGGCCGCCGGGAGATGGTCCGGATGAAGCCGATCCGCTCCACGGCGGTCGTCTTCGCTGGTTACGGCCGCAAGCGGTGAGCCGGATGCGCAGTTACCGTCGGGGAATGCGGGCGGACCAGCGGTGAACGCGGCGGTGCTGACCGGCGCGGGCGCGGCCCTGCCGGCGACCCTCGGCCAGGACGCCGTCTGGGAGGGCTACTTCGCCCGGCACTACGCGGGCGTGCGCGCCGCCCGGCGGATCTTCGCCTCGGCCGGCGTCCGCACGCGGCACGCGGTCGCCAACCCCGTCGACGAGGACCTCAGCGGCTGGGGCACCGGCGCGCGGATGGCCCGCTACGTCGAGGAGGCGCTGCCCCTGGGCAAGCAGGCGGTGGCCGGCGCCCTCGACGCGGCCGGCCTGGCGCCCGGCGACGTCGGCCTGTTCGCCGTCGCCACCTGCACCGGCTACGCCACCCCCGGCCTCGACATCCGCCTGGCCAGCGACCTCGGCATGCCGGCCGGGCTGCAGCGGCTGCTGGTCGGCCACATGGGCTGCTACGCCGCGATCCCGGGCCTGGCCGCGGCGGGCGACTTCGTGGCTGCCCGCGGCCGGCCCGCGGTCCTGCTCTGCTGCGAGCTGACCAGCCTGCACGTCCAGCCCGCGCAGGCCGACCTCGAGCAGGTCGTCGCGCACGCGCTGTTCTCCGACGCGGCCGCCGCCGTCGTGCTCGAGCCCGGCGCGGGCCGCGGCCGCCGGCTGGCCGGGGTGGTGGCGCGCACCGACCCCTCCACCGCCGACCACATGACCTGGGACGTCACCGACCTGGGCTTCCGCATGGGGCTCTCCGCGAGGGTGCCGGACGTGCTGGCCCGGCACGTCGGCGACGTCGTCGACGAGCTGCTCACCGGTGCGGGCCTGCGGGTGGAGGACGTCGCCGGGTGGGCGGTGCACCCCGGCGGCCCCCGGATCCTCGACGTCGTCCGCGACGAGCTGGGGCTCGCCGAGTGGGCGCTGGCCGCCTCCCGGCGCGTGCTGGCCGAGCACGGCAACTGCTCCTCGGCGACGGTGCTGCTCGTGCTGCAGGAGCTGGCCGACGTCGACGGGCCGGTGGTGGCGATGGCCTTCGGGCCCGGGCTCACGCTGTACGCCACCCTGCTGCTGCCCACGTAGGCGGGTCGGAAGTCCCCACCCAGGGACGTTGGGCCCTACGCTTCAACCTTGCAGTTCCGGCTCGTCCGGAAGGGGGCGGGGCTCGTGCAACGGAGCACGGCGGCGCCGGTGCGGGTCTTCCTCGTCGACGACCACGAGATCGTCCGGCGCGGGGTGGCCGAGGTCCTCGAGGAGGACCCCGGCATCACCGTCGCGGGCGAGGCGGGCTCGGTGGCCGAGGCGCTCGCCCGCGTGCCCGCCGTCCGGCCCGACGTCGTCGTGGTGGACATGCGGCTGCCCGACGGCAGCGGCGCCGAGGTGTGCCGGCAGCTGCGGGCCCGGGTGCCGGGGATGCGCACCCTCGTGCTCACCAGCTACGCCGACGAGGAGGCGCTCGCCGCCGCGGTACGCGCCGGCGCCTCCGGCTACCTGCTCAAGCAGGTCCGCGGGCCGGCGCTGGTCTCGGCGGTGCGCACGGTCGCCGCGGGCGGGACCCTCTTCGACCCCGGCGCCGGGCCGCCGCGGGGTGCCCCGGCCCGGCGGCCGGCCGAGGGGCGCAGCAAGCTGGCCCAGCTGACCGACCAGGAGCGCACCGTGCTGCGGCTGATCGGGGAGGGCCTGACCAACCGCCAGATCGGCGACCGGATGGGCCTGGCCGAGAAGACGGTCAAGAACTACACCAGCCACCTGCTGGCCAAGCTCGGCCTGGAGCGGCGCACCCAGGCGGCGATCCTCGCCACGGAGCTGCGCGACCGCCCGCAGGGCTAGGCGCCGCAGGGGCGGGTCACGGGCGGGGGACCGTCCAGCGGACCTCGGTGCCCGCCTGCCCGGAGGAGACGTCCAGCCGGCCGCCGCGGCGTGCGGCGCGGTCGGCGAGGTTGGCCAGCCCGCTGCGCGCGTAGACCTCCGGCAGCCCGGTCCCGTCGTCGGTGACGATCACGTGCACGTCGCCGTCGCCGTCGACGTCGGCGGCGACGGTCACCCGGTGGGCGCCGGAGTGCCGGACGACGTTGCTGACCAGCTCGCGCACGACGGCGACCAGGTCGGGCACGAGGTCGCGGGGCAGGGTGTCGAGCTCCCCGCGCAGCCGCAGGTCGCGGCGCAGCGGCCGGCCCTCGGTGATGCCGCGCACCACCTCGGCCAGCTGGCGGCGCACGGTGGCGGCCGCGTCGTCGTCCTCCTGGAGCTCGAAGATCGCCGCCCGGATCTCCGCGATGGTGGCGTCGAGCTCGTCGATGCTGCGACCGAGCCGTGAGGCGATGCCCGGCTGGCTGGCCTCGAGCGAGCGGCTGAGCCGGTCCAGCGACAGCACGGTGGCGAAGATCCGCTGGACGACGTGGTCGTGCAGGTCGCGGGCGATCCGGTCGCGGTCGGCCTGCACCTGCAGCCGCCGCTCCCGCCGCTGGCTGCGGGCGAGCTCCATCGCCAGCGCCGCGCGGGTGACGAAGGCGACGATCGGGTGGTGCGGACCGAGCTCGAACGGCTCGCGGCCCTTGCGGCGCATGGCGACGACCAGCCCCAGGGCCGGGGGCTGCCCGAACGGCGTCATGAACGCCGGCCCGAGGGCCCGGGTGATCTCGACGGCCACCTCGGCGTGCCGGCCGAGCACCGGATCGCTGCTCACGTCGTCGATCGACGTGGGGGTGCGCGACCGGTACACCTCCCCGACGTGCGTCGCGTGCAGCGGGATGCGGACGCCCTCCATGTCGGCGGCGCCGGGGCCGGACGCCGCAGCGACCCGGAGGTGGTCGTCGTCCTCGCCGGGGACCAGCACGCCGGCCAGGTCGGCCCCGGCCAGCACGCGGACCCGGTCGGCGATGTCGTGCAGCACGTCCTCCGGCTCGGCGCCGGAGAGCAGGCTCGTGGCCACCTCGGTCCCCGCCAGGAACCAGTTGCGGCCCTGCTCCGCCCGCTCGGCCGCCCGGGCGTTGCCGATCGCCAGGCCGGCCACCACGGCCAGGGCCTGCACGACCTCGACGTCGGCGGCGGTGAACGGCTCACCGCCCCGCTTCTGGGTCAGGTAGAGGTTGCCGAACACGGCGCCGCCGACGTGCACCGGGACGACCAGGAAGGGGTTGTGCGCCGGGTGCCCCGGGACGAAGCCGAGCTCGGCCGGGTCCTGGCCGAAGTCGTCCCACGTGACCACCCGCGGGGTGTCGACCAGCAGCCGCATCACCTGACCGGTGGGCAGCCGGCGGATGCGCTCGGCCTCCTTGGGGTCGGCGCCGACGACGACCATCCGGTCCAGCCGGCGCGCGTCGGGGGTGAGGACCCCGAGGGCCCCGTACGCGGCCCCGACGTGCTCCACCGCCGTCCGGAGGACGTCGTGCAGCGTCGTCTCGAGGTGGCCGGTCGCCGCGGCCGCCAGGACGGCAGCAGGCAGGACGGGCGGCTCCGCTCCCGGGTCGGGCGCCGGGAGGTCGGGCGGGGGCACGGCCCGACGGTAGGAGACCCCCGGCGGATCCGGGAGGGGCGGGCGCGCGGTCAGGCGCCCCGTGCCAGGCGGCGGCCCGGCGGCCGCGGGACGGCCGGGCGCAGCAGGGTCTTGGTCTCCGGGCCGACCACGACCAGGTCGGCGCCGTGGGCGGCGGCGGTCAGGGCCTCGAGGACCGGCCGGTCGAGCACCGACGTGCGTGCCCGCCCGTGCACGCCGGTCTCGGCGATGGCGCGCAGCACCTGCGCCTCGACGCGCTCGAGGACGGCGGCGTGCTCGCGCCACGACGGCCGGCCGCCGAGCGGCGCGTCGTCGTCGTCCAGCACGCTGATCGCGACGACGGTCCCCTCCCGCCGGGCGGCCTCGCGCAGCGCCCAGACGAGCGCGCCGTGGCTGGCCGGCGTCCCGTCGACCTCGACGAGCAGGCGGGGGGTCTGGCGGCGGGGGATGAGCGGGCGCAACCGGAGCGGCTCCACGCGGGCGGAGGGATCGGAGGGGGCAGGCGGCTGCTCGTGCTCGGAGGGAAGCCGTCGGTCCTCGCTCATGAACCGAATCGTTCCGGCCGGTTCCGCTGGGTGACAGGGCCCAAGGGCCCAGGGGCGGACGACCCGGTCACGCTCCGGAACGGCCCGCGGGCCCGAAGGCACGCGTGTCCTGACGTGGCGCGCCGTGCCGTTCACACTCCGTCGCCGGGCTCCGTGCGCACGCGGAACACCCAGCGGCTCCCCGGCCACTCGGTGACCGACCACAGCTCCTCGCCGGGGCGGGACCACGCCAGGTCCTCCGGTCCCGGCGGCAGCACGCCCCGGCGGCGCCGCCACCGGCCGGGAGCGCCCACGTGGAGGTCCCCCGGCCGGCCCTCCCCGGTGCTCGCCGTCAGGAACCACCGCGACCCGTGGACGGCGGCCCCCTGCATCCGGACCGGCTGGTCCTCGTGGACCTCGAGCGGCGCGCAGATCCCGGACGCGTCGGTCGCCGGCAGACCGGTCCGCGGGTCGAGCGGGTAGCTCGCGAGGCGGGGGTGCGAGCCCGCCCGGCGGTACTCGCCGACGACGAGCCGTGGCCGCCCGTCCACGGTGCCGACCGACAGGAAGGAGTAGCGCAGGCGGCGCCGGCCGGCGCGCAGCGGCACCCGGAAGGCGGTGACCTGGGGGAGCACGTAGCCGTACCCGCCGCGCGGGGCGCGCAGGACGTCGCCGAGGCGGAAGACCCGCACGCCGGCCAGGGTGTCGGCGACGTGCAGCAGGTCCCCGCAGACGGCGATGCCGCCCGCGTGCACGGGGACGCGACCCAGCCAGGGCGGCAGCCCCGGGAGGCGGCGCGGCACGACCAGCAGGACGTGCCGGTAGCGGGGCCCCGCCGGGGAGGAGCGGTCGACCACCGAGAGGCGGACGCCCTGGGTGCGCAGGCGCCGGCGCTTCGCGTACCAGCTCACCAGCAGCACCCGACCCGACCGCGTGGCGGCCACGCCCTGCGGCCACCAGCCGGGGTCCGACCGGTCGGCCGCGTCCCACGTGAAACCGTCCTCCGCGGCCTCGCCCGGCACCGCGCCCGGTTCCCCCGCGCGGTCGAGGTCGGCGAGGACGCCGTCCAGGCCGACCCGGGGCAGCCGAGCGGCCAGACGGTCGACCCGGCGGCCGCGGTGCCGCGTCGCTGCCAGCGCGAACGGCGGGACGGCACGCACGGGACCCATCCTCGGGCGGCCGGTGTCGCCGCGCGCGCTGTGCGCCGCTCAGCCAGCGGGCTCGGGGGACTGCCGCCATGCTGGGAGGTCTGCGGCGGCCGGATGCATGCGGGCGGGGCCGTGACCGGGGAGCACGGACGGCGAGGGGGCGACGGGGATGAGGGTCACGGCGGGCCGGGCGGACGCTGCGGCGGGTGCGCGGGCACCGGCGCGGCGGTCCCTCCCGTCGGCCCTGCTCCAGGCCGTGCGGGTGCGGCAGTGGCCCAAGAACGGCCTGGTGGTGGCGGCGCCGCTGGCCGCGGGCGTGCTGTTCCGGCCCGACGTCCTCCTGGACACGGCGGTGGCCCTCGTCGCCTTCGTCCTCGCCTCGTCGGGCACCTACGTCCTCAACGACGTCGGCGACGTCGAGCGCGACCGCATCCACCCCCGCAAGCGGTACCGGGCCGTCGCCAGCGGGGACCTGCCGCTGCGGCTGGCGACGGTCGCCGGCCTGGTGCTCCTGCTCTCGGCCGTCCTGGTCCCGCTGCTCAGCGGCTACTACTCGCTGACCGCCTGCATCGCCACGTACGTCGTCCTGACCTGCCTGTACAGCCGGTGGCTCAAGCACGAGCCCGTGGTCGACCTCGCGGTCGTGGCCACCGGGTTCCTGCTCCGGGCGATGGCCGGGGGGCTCGCGGCCGGGCTCGACCTGTCCCCCTGGTTCCTCACCGTGGCGTCGTTCGGCTCGCTGTACGTCGTCGCCGGCAAGCGGTACTCCGAGCTGGTCAACCTCGGCGACGAGGGCCCGTCGATGCGGCCGTGCCTGCAGAACTACTCGGCGAGCTACCTGCGCTTCGTCTGGACGGTGGCCGCCGCCGTCCTGGTCGCGACGTACTGCCTGTGGGCCTTCGAGGTGTCGGCGGCCCACGACCCGGGCTCGTCCGCGCCCTGGCTGGCCTTCTCCGTGGCGCCGTTCGTCATCGCGGTGCTCCGGTACACCCTGGCCATCGACCGCGGCGCCGCGGGCGAGCCCGAGGACATCGTGCTGCACGACCGCGGGCTGCAGGTCATCGGGCTGGTGTGGCTGGCCGTCTTCACCGTCGGTGCGCTCGGTGTCTGACCGCGCCCCGAGCGGCGCGGCGGGCGGCGGTCGGCGGCTGCTCGCCGGCTGGGGCGGGACGGCGCCGACGGCGGCGCGGGTCGTGCCCGTGGGGGCCGACGACGCCGCGGTGGCCGTCGCCACGGCCGGGGACCCGCGCGGCGTGGTCGTCCGCGGCCTCGGGCGCAGCTACGGCGACGCGGCGCAGAACGCGGGCGGGACGGTGCTCGACCTCACGCCGCTCGACGCGGTCCGTGCGCTCGACGCCGAGCGGGGGGTGGTCGAGTGCGACGCCGGGGTCAGCCTGGACCGGCTCATGCGGCTGGTGCTGCCGTTCGGCTGGTTCCCCCCGGTGACGCCGGGCACCCGCTTCGTGACGGTCGGGGGAGCTCTCGCCGCGGACATCCACGGCAAGAACCACCACCGGGAGGGCGCCTTCGCGCAGCACGTGCGCTGGATCGACCTGCTGACCGCCGACGGTCAGGTGCGGCGCGTCGGCCCCGAGCAGGACCCTGCGGCGTTCTGGGTCACCGCCGGGGGGATGGGGCTGACCGGCGTCGTCCTCCGGGCGTCGATCCGGCTGCTGCCCGTCGAGACGGCGTACGTGTCGGTCGACACGGAGCGCGCCGTCGACCTCGACGACCTCTTCGCCCGCCTGGCCGCCACCGACCACCGGTACCGCTACTCGGTGGCGTGGATCGACCTGCTGGCCCGCGGGTCCGCGCTGGGCCGGGCGGTGCTCACCCGAGGCGACCACGCCCCGCGCGCGGCGCTCGGGCGGCGGCACCGGGCGGATCCGCTGCGCTTCGCGCCCCGGCCGGTCGCCACGGTGCCCGGCGCGGTGCCCGGCGGGCTGCTGCGCCGCAGCACCGTCCGGGCGTTCAACGAGCTCTGGTACCGCCGGGCGCCCCGGGAGCGCCGCGGCGAGGTCCAGCCGCTGGCCACCTTCTTCCACCCGCTGGACGGCCTGCTGCGCTGGAACCGCGTGTACGGGCCGGACGGGTTCCTGCAGTACCAGTTCGTCGTCCCCTTCGGGCAGGAGGACGTCGTCCGGTCGGTCGTCGAGGAGCTCAGCGCGGCCGGTGCGCCCTCGTTCCTCGCGGTGCTCAAGCGGTTCGGTCCCGCCGATCCCGGGCCCCTGTCGTTCCCGCTGCCCGGCTGGACCCTCGCGCTGGACGTGCCCACCCGCACGCCGGGCCTCGCCCCGCTGCTCGACCGCTTCGACGAGCTCGTCGCCGCTGCCGGGGGCCGGGTGTACCTGGCGAAGGACTCGCGACTGCGGCCGGAGGTGCTGCCGCAGATGTACCCCCGGCTGGACGAGTGGCGGGCGGGCCGGGACCGCCTCGACCCGGGGCACGCGTTCTCCTCCGACCTCGCGCGGAGGCTGGGCCTGTGATCAACGCCGTCGGCTCCCCGCAGTCGCTGCTCCTGCTCGGCGGCACGTCGGAGATCGGGCTCGCCGTCGCCGACCGGCTGGTGCGCGACCGCACCCGGCGCGTCGTGCTGGCCGGCCGCGACCCCGTCGCGCTGCGGGCGGCGGGGGAGCGGCTGCGCGCGGCGGCAGCGCCCGCAGCGCTGGACGTCACCGTGCTGGAGTTCGAGGCGCACGACCGGGCGTCCCACGCCGCCGTCGTCGAGCAGGCCTTCGCCGGGGGCGACGTCGACCTCGCACTGCTCGCCGTCGGCGTGCTCGGCGACCAGCAGCGCGCCGAGCGGGACGCCGACCACGCCGTCGACGTCGTCACCGTGAACTTCACGGCGGCCGTCTCGCTGGCGATCCCCCTGGTCAGGGCCCTGCAGGCGCAGGGGCACGGGGTGCTCGCCGTCCTCTCCAGCGTCGCCGCCGAGCGGCCGCGGCGGTCCAACTTCGTCTACGGTTCGGCGAAGGCTGGACTGGACGCGTTCGCCGGCGGGCTCGGCGACGCACTGCACGGGTCGGGGGTGCACGTGCTCGTCGTCCGGCCCGGGTTCGTCCGGACGCGGATGACCGCGCACCTGCCGCCCGCGCCGATGAGCACGACGCCGGAGGCGGTCGCGGCGGCGGTCCTCGCCGGGGTCCGCTGGCGCAAGGACACCGTCTGGGTGCCCGGGCGGCTCCGCCTCGTCATGAGCGCGCTGCGGCACCTGCCGCGCTCCGTCTTCCGCCGGCTCCCCCTGTGACCGCGGAGCAGCCGGAGGAGGGGCGGGGCCGGGCGCTGGGCAGGGAGGCGTCCGGGTTCGCGCTGGTGGGCGCGTTCGGCCTCGCCGTCGACATCGGCGGCTACAACGCGCTGGTCCACCTGGGCGGGGACGGCCTGCTGGACGACCAGCCCCTGCTCGCCAAGACGATCTCGCTCGTCGCGGGCACCAGCGTCGCGTACTTCGGCAACCGGTTCTGGACCTACCGCGACCGGCCCCGCGGCCGGATGGCGGTGGAGTACACGCTGTACATGGCGCTGAGCGCCGTCGCGCTCGGGCTGTCCCTGGTCTGCCTCGCGGTGTCGCGCTACGTCCTCGGGCTCACCAGCGCGGTGGCCGACAACGTCTCCGCCAACGTCGTCGGGCTCGCCCTCGGCAGCCTCTTCCGCTTCCTCACCTACCGGCGCTTCGTCTTCCCCGAAGACCCGGCGCGGGGGCCGGCGAGGTCCCCGCGGCGCCGGCGGCGGGCCGGCGTCCCGGCCGGCTCAGGTCGGTGACGTGCCGGGGCGGCGGCGCAGCCGCCCCAGGACGTCGGCCCAGCGACGGCGGGCGTCCGCCGCGTCGGCCTCGGCCTCGGCCTCGCTGACCGGCGCCCGGCGGAACTGCCCGGTGCCCCAGCCGGCGAGCCCGACCGCGATGGCGGCGATCAGCACCCCGGCGATGTCGTCGACGACGTAGTGCCAGCCGAAGTAGACGGTGGCGAGGACCGTCAGCCCGAAGAAGACCCACATCAGCGAGCGCACCGCCCGCGACGTCAGCACGAACTGCGCGATCAGCGCCGCGGTCAGGATGATCGACACGTGCAGCGACGCGAAGGCGGCGATGCTCTGCACCCGGTCGGTCGCCTCCGGGTCGGTGACGACGATCGAGCGGGACACCAGCAGGCTCTCCTGCAGGGCCGACGTGCCGGTCTCGGGCAGCATCGAGAAGAGGCCGGGCTGGGCGTACACGGGCCCCATCGAGGGGAGGAGGTAGTAGCTCGCGGTGCCCAGCGACCAGTTGAGGCAGAGCGCCGTGACGTACCAGCTCGCCTCGCGCGAGCGGCCCCGGGTCACCAGGGCCAGCCCCAGCGAGGCGGGCACGAACACCAGGAACGCGAGGTAGACCCAGGACAGGACGTGCGCCGCCACACCCGTGCCGAGGACGTCGTGCAGGTACTGCGCCGGGGGGACGTCGCCGAGGAAGGCGCTGTCGAGGGCCCGCAGCTCGTCGTCCACCAGGTTCGGCCGCAGCAGCGGCAGGTAGTGCTTGAGGTTCCGGTAGGCGACGTAGGTGCCGTAGAAGGCGGCGAGGCCGATGAGCACCGGGCGCAGCCGCCGCCAGGGCCAGCGCTCGCGCCAGACCTCCACCGCCGCGGACCGGAGCCCGCGCAGCGAGCGCGTCCGCCGCAGCGCCCGCGGCAGCACGTCGGCGGCGAGCAGCAGCCCCGCGATCAGCGGCAGGCGGACGTAGGTGGGGCCCAGGAACCCGTCGGGGTCGCGCAGCGGCAGCCCCAGCACCAGGGCGCAGACCACGGCGACGATTCCCGTGACGAGAGCGACCGCGACGGCCAGGGCGTAGGCGCGGTCGCGGACTTCTCGCTCGGCAGCCTCGCTCATCCCTCGCTATCTTCACTGAATCGGAGCCCGCTAGCACGTCGTCCCCGACCCGCCGGCCAACACTGGATGAACTCGGAGGGTCGTGAGGACGATCACCGTACCGCCCGAGGCGGCCGCATCTCCCCGGGCACGCGAGGGGACGACGCGGTCGGGCGTGGGCTGGGCCGTGGCCGGGCTGGGCGCCGCGGTGCACCTGGCGTTGTGCTGGCTGTTCCGCGGCTTCCTCACCGACGACGCGTGGATCTCCGTCCGCTACGCCGAGAACCTGGCCACGGGTGCCGGGTTCGGGTGGAACCCGGACGGGCCCCGCGTCGAGGGGTTCAGCAACCCGCTGCTCGTCGCGATCGAGGCGCTCGCCCACCTCGTGGGCTGGTCGGCACCCGGCGCGGCCCGCCTGCTCGGCGTCGTCAGCGGCGTGGCCTGCGTGGCCCTCGTCTACGCCGCCGGCCGGGCCGTGGTCGGCGAGCGCGCGGCGCGGATCGCCGCACTGCTGACCGGGTGCAGCGCGCCGTTCGCCCTCTGGGCCGTCGGCGGCCTCGAGACGCTCCTGGTCGCGCTCGCCCTCACCGCGGGCACGCTCCAGGTGGCCCGGCCCGACGGCGGCCGGCCGGCGCTGGCCGCCGCGGCGTTCGCGGTGCTGCCCTGGCTGCGTCCCGAGGGGCTGGTGATCGCCGGGGCGGTGGTGGCGCTCGGCGAGCTCCCGGGGCTGCTCCGGGCGGCGACCCGCCGGCGCGCGGTGCGGCGGGCCCTCGTGCTCGGCGGTGTCCCCCTGGCCTCGCAGGCCGTGCTCGAACTCGTCCGCCTGGGCGTCTACGGGCACCTGCTGCCGAACTCGGTGCTCTACAAGTCAGGAGCCGGGGACGGCACCACCGTGCTCGGCAAGTTCCTCGAGGAGGCCTGGCCGGCCCTGGCGCTGGCCGCGGCCGGCGCCCTGCTGCTGCGCGGGCGCGGGCGGCTGCTGGCCGTGCCGCCGGTCGTCTACGCGGCCGGGTCGATCGGCACGCTGGACAGCGCCAACGCGTACAGCCGCTTCTTCATGCCGGTGTGGCCGCTGGTGGCGCTGCTGGCCGCGGTCGTCGTCGGGTTCGTCGTCGCGCGGCTCGCGCGCCGCGGCGGCCGGTTCTGGGCGGTGGCGCTGCCCGCCGTCGCCGCCGCCGGGCTGCTGGTGCTGCCGCCGGCCGACGCCCGCAGCGTCCAGGCCACGCAGCAGGCCTACCTGGACTGCCGGGTCGCCGCCCGGGAGTCGGTGCTCGCCTGGCTGCGCACGACGCCGGAGGACACCACCTTCGCCATCTCGGACGCCGGACTGGTGCCGGCCCGCGCAGGAGGGCGGACCGTGATCGACAACTTCTTCCTCAACGAGCCGCTCATCCAGGAGACCGGCCGGCTCCCGGTCCGGGTGCGCGCCGACCTCGTGCACCGTCGCGCGCCCGACGTGCTCGTGCTGGCCAGCCGCGAGGAGCGCCGGTTCGAGGGCTACTACCCGACCGACCGGGCGATCCACGACCACCCCGGCATGGCCGACTTCCGCCTCGCGCACGTGGCACAGGGGCAGGAGCCCTGCGGCTACACCCTCATGGTGTTCCAGCGGTGATCGCGGAGATGCGGACGCTGCCGAACGTCCTCACCTGCCTGCGCCTGCTCACGGTGCCGTTCCTCGGGGTGGTGCTCATCTCCGGGGGAGGCACCGCGGCGGGCCGGTGGACGGCCCTCGCGCTGTTCGTGGCCGCCTCGCTCACCGACCTCGCCGACGGCTGGCTCGCCCGGCGCCGCGACCAGTGCACCGCCTTCGGCGCCCTCGCCGACCCCATCGCGGACAAGGCGCTGGTGGCGACGGCGCTGGTCTGCCTGTCCGCCCGCGGGCTGGTGCCCTGGTGGGCGACCGCGGTGGTCCTCGCCCGCGAGGCGGCCGTGACGCTGCTGCGCATGTCGGTCCTCTCCCACGGCGTCATCCCGGCCAGCCGCGGCGGCAAGGTGAAGACGGTGGCCCAGACGACGCTGATCGTGCTCGCCCTGGCCGCGCCCGGGTGGACGGCGCTGCTGTCGGTCGTCGTGGTGGGCACGGTGGTCTGGACGGTCGTCACCGGCCTGGACTACGCCGTCAAGGCGGGCGCCCTGACGCGGTCCGCGGCGTCCGGCCTGCCGGTGGCGTCCGGCCCGGGTCCGGTGCTCCCCGGCGACGTCAGCAGGCCGGACGCGGCGCCAGCTGCCGGGTGAGGTCGCGGCGCAGCCACACCGGGCTGCCGCACACCTCCGCGACCACCCGGTACTCCTGGTCGAGGAGGGCGCGCAGCCGTCCGCCGTCGTCGATGCCCCAGGCGTTCAGACCGGTGACCTCGACGACCCACGTCGGCGCGTCCGGGCCGGCGAGCGTCGCCCGCAGCCGGGACTGGTCCGGGTCGAGGGTGCGCATGGGCACGCTCCACAGGTAGGGGTAGGGCGAGGACAGGTCGGCGGTCTCCAGGACCGAGGGCAGCCCGTAGGCGACGAAGCCGGTGTCGCCGGCCTCCCGCGAGGCGGCGAGCCACTCGCCGATCCGCCGGCCGGGTCCGGCGGGGTCGGTCGCCGGGACGGCGGTCGTGACGACGGTGCCCACGACCGCGGCGGCCACGACCGCCCTGCCCGCCCCGCGCATCCACGCGCCCGGGCGGGACGGCGAGGGGGCCAGCAGGCCGGCCGCGAGGACCCCGGCCGGGGCGAGCTGGAGCAGGTAGGGCGGCCAGAAGCTGCCGCCGGCCGCGATCGCGGCGAGGCCGAACACCAGCAGGGCGGTCACCGTGCCGGCCGCGGGCAGCCCCCGCCGGGTGCGGCCCGCGGCGAACCACGTGAGGACGATCGGGAGCAGACCGGTGACCAGGCCCAGCACCAGGAGCAGCCCGGCCCTCCTGATCGACGCGTCGGGCTCGTCGGACCAGATGACGTCGAACGCGGCGCCGCGGAAGCCGACCAGGTCGCGCCAGGCCGCGGCCGGGTCGATCCCGGCCGCCGCCAGCCACAGCCACCCCGCCCCCACGACGAGCCCGGCACCGAGGGCGGCCGCCGCCCCGAACCGGACGGCGCGTGCCCGCGCGGCACCGCCGACCCGCCAGCAGGCGGCGACGACCAGGCCGGTGAGGAAGAGCACGCCCTCGAGCAGGTTCTGCTTGACCAGCGGCGCCGCGGCCGCGACCGCCCCGGCGGCCAGCGCCCACCACGGCCGGGACCGGGACTCGGCGTGCCAGGCGGTGAGCGCCAGCGCGAGGGACGCCATGACCAGCGCCGCTCCGAACAGCTCGCCGTCGGCCTGGTCGGCGGCCAGTCCCGGCGAGCACACCACCCCGGCCGCGACGACGGCCGCCCAGCGCCCGCCGGACGGACCGCCGAGCAGGTGGCCGGCCCGCCAGCCGGCGAGGACGAACCCGACGACGAACGGGATCGCGAGCACGCGGACGGCCTGGTCCCACTCCACCAGCGCCGCGACCCGGAAGATCAGGAGGAGCAGCGGCGGGCGGTCGACGAAGTGGTCGCCGTACAGGAACTCCCCGCCCGTGTGCCACCGCCGGGCGACGAGCAGGTAGCCGCCCTCGTCGTTGCGCAGCGGGCGCGGCACGTGGAGCGCGCGGACGGCGACCACGGCGAGGCAGAGCGGGACGAGGAAGCGCCGCCGCGGCCCGGCGGGACCGCGCGTGGCCGGCTCGACGTCCCGGGTCGACGAGGTCACGCGCCATTCAACCGTCCGAGGGCGCCGGGTGTGCGCAGGACCACCCCGGCGGTAGGGTCCGGTCGTGGCAGCCCTGGTGGCCGCGGCGGTGGTCGCGGCCCTGCACATGGCGTACCTGGGCTACATGGTGTTCGGGGGCTTCCTGGCCCTGCACCGGTTCGCGTGGATCTGGCCGAGCGTCGTGTCGACCCTCTACTCGGTGTACGTCACCGTCACGGACTTCCGCTGCCCGGTCACCGCCATCGAGAAGTGGCTGCTGGAGCAGGGTGGGCGGACGCCGTACGAGGGCAGCTTCACCGCGCACTACCTGCGCGACACCCTCTACCCGGCGCAGTACGAGAACGCGGTCTGGCTGACCGGCATGGGCATCGCGGTGTGCTCGTACGTCCTCGTCCTGACGCGGCGCCGGCGGCACGTCCTGGCCGGCCAGAGCGCCTGACACCTCCGGGGACGGCGACGCCCCGGGCACCTCGGGGAGGGGCGCGGGGCGTCGGTGCGAGCGGGTGAGGGGAATCGAACCCCCACTGTCAGCTTGGGAAGCTGAGCAATGCTCCGGCATACCCGCAGGTCAAGCGCTTGAAGCTGCCTCCTGGGCGCCGTTCGTGTCCCGTACGTGTCCTTCGCGCTTCCGAAGGGCCACGACCGAGCCGGTCAGGACGCCGTCCAGAGCCCGCGCGATCTCGTCGTCGCGGTGGTCGAGCGCGTGCTGGTAGCGCATCGCTGCCGCGGGGGTGGAGTGGCCCATGCGCCGCATCAGCTCGGCCGTCGTCGCGCCGGTCTGCGCCGCCCAGGTGGCGCCCGTGTGCCGCAGCTCGTGCGGTCGCACCGGCGGCAGCCCGCAGGCCTCCACGGCCCGGCGGAAGACCTGGCCGAAGTTGGCCGAGTGCAGGAAGGTGCCCGCGCTCGTGCCGAACACCAGCGCGTCGGGGGAGTCGGGCACGTAGTGCTCGAGGTGGTCGGCCAGGACGTCGGCCAGCGACGGCGGCAGGCTGACCGTGCTACGGCCCGCGTCGGTCTTCGGGTCGCCGACGACCCACTGCCCGTCGAGGTAGCGCACGCCGCGCTCCACGCGCAGTCGGCGGCCGTCGTCGAGGACGTCCGACCGGCGCAGCGCCGTGGCCTCGCCGAAGCGCAGGCCCGCGTAGGCCAGCACCAGCACGAGCGCGCGGTACCGGTCGGTGCGCTTGTCTGGCCCAGATGCTCGCCGAGCTGGCTGACCTCGGCCGTCGTCAGCGCCCGCGACGGCCGGGCCGCCTTCGGCGTGCTGGCGTTGCGCAGCCTGCAGGGGTTGGCGGCGAGCACCTCGTCGGCCACGGCCACGCCGAGGATCGAGCGCAGCAGCCGGTAGCTCTGCGCCAGCGCCGTGGCGCCGGTCTTCTTCGCGGCCTTCAGGTGCCACGAGCGCACCGCTGCGGGCGTCACGGCGCCGACCGGTGCGTCGGTTCACTCCTCGGCGAGGTGAAGCCGCCACAGGCCCGAGTACAGGGCTCTCGTGCTGGCGCGCAGGTCATCGCGGGCCAGGTACTCCTCGGCGTACTCGCCGACCGTGCGGCGGCCGGCCTTTGGTGCGCGCCAGGCTCTGCGCACGAGGTCGGCCTGCTGGGTCGCCAGCCAGGCCTGTGCATCGCTCTTGGTGTCGAAGGTGCGTGATCGGCGCTTGCCATCGGGCCCGACGTACCTGGCCCGCCAGCGGCCCTTCCGGGCGCCGAAGGTCCTCTGTTCGCCTACCTGAGCGGCGTACCGTCGGTCGCGCCGCGGCTTCCCCCCGGGCAATAGCACCGGGAGGAGGGAAGTCGACGTGTCCGCCGAGAACCGGCTCACCGCCGGGGAGCTCGCCGCCCTCTCCCCCGGCGACCAGGTGGTCATCGAGACCAGCGGCGACTTTCGCCGCCCCCGCCGTACGGCCGGCACCGTGATCCGCATCGAGGGCCCGACCATCGTCGTCACCGCCCGCAGCGCCCGCGGCGTTGCCTATGTGCATCATTTCGGCCGCCGCGACGGCGTACGCGCCGGTGGCGGCCGCCAGGCCGAGCTCGTCCACGCCGCCGTAGATTTGCCGGCCACCAGCGAGGAGCGCCGCGCGCAGATGCGCGTCGACGCCGCCTACCGCGCTTGGGCCCGCAACCGGGGCGACGTCGAGAAGCTCCGCGAGCTACAGGCCGCCGTCACCGAGGTTCTCGCCGAGGACCTCATCACAGCCCGCTGAGCATCTCCGCGACGAATGACTCCCGGTTGACTGTGCACGCGATTGCGCCGCGGAAGACTGGCCCGCTCACGTGGCACTGGCGAGCCATCATCCCGAGCAGCTTGTCTCCGATGTCCTTCCCCGGAGCCTGATGGCTGATCTTGGTAACCGCCACGACCTTTCCGTCGTGCTCGTACTCAAAGACCTCGTGATCGGTGTGCGACGCCTGAAAACCGAGCTTGCTCGTGAGGGTCTTCTTGACGTTCTTCGCCGAAGCGGGCATCAGACCCAGGGGAAGTCGTGCTCAAGCCTCAGGAGGTCGTGCAGCAGCCGCTGGTGCAGCCGCTCACGGTTCGCGCGCAGGTAGGCCACATGCTGCTGCAGGGCAGCACGGAAGTCGTTGAGCGCCTCGGAGAGAGTGGAACCGGTCCCGACGACCTGGTCCTCGTGATCCGACACGAGGTAGGTGCCATCAGCCTCTCGGTCGATTGACACGGGGAGGCGATGCAGAGCCACGGGTCGAGTGGCGACTTCAACCCCAGGGAAACCCTTGTGGCTGCGTGCAGCGGCACTGACAGCCGTCCGGTCCGGCACGGACGGCGTCGATGAGGTTCGCAGGTCGACTGCTGCCGTCACTGGTCATCCTCCCTTCCGATGCCAGGTAGTCCGTAGAGGTCTAGGTACTTCTCGTAGTTCTCGCGGAGGGCGGCGATGAGTCCGGGGATCACACCTACCGGCAGGATCAGATCGGCCACCGCTTCTGGCGCGATCGTCCCAGTCTCCGCCAGATGGGCTGTCTCAGGGCCCGGACGCGGCGCCTTCAGTAGTGCGAAGGTCAGCCGGAAGTCGAAGGGAGTGTGGCCGACGTTGGCGAAGTTGGCGTACGTCGGCCGCAGGTAGTCCGGGACGTCCATCGCCCCGATCTCGATTGACTGTGGCTGCTCGTCAGCCATCCTTCACCTCCCGTCGCTGCGCGCTCATACGTGTCGCTCTGAGCGACCTCGCGTCAACCGTCGCTATCGGCAGTTCCTATCAGCTTCTTCATTGGAGCGACTCGGGACTACCTGTCAGTCCGCCTTGTCACCCGCACGGGTTGCGCTCCGGACTCGCTGTCCCTCGATGACGCGACGCTCGCCCGGTACAGGAACCAGACCCGTCCCAACTCATCCGCGCTCGACTCTGGCCCTGTCACCGTCAACGTCGACCAGTCAGGCGTCGTTCCAGGCGTTGAGCAGCCGGTGACGCAGCTCCGCACGCAGCCCAGCCGTCGCCCGCTCGAGGTGCGGGTACGGCAGCGCCGTCGACGCCTCGAACGCGGTCACCGCGCGATGAAGTAGACGACCAGGAGCAGCACGGCCAGCGCGATGTGGATCCAGGTCAGGACGAACCAGACGTGGGCCAGCTTGGCAATGCGCTCCAGCGCGTCGGTCTGCGCCTCGGCCCCTCGGCTCTGAGCGGATAGCTCGCGGCGGATGCCGTCGATGACGTCTAGCATCAGGCCGCGGGCATCCGCGGGGCTTATCCCAGTCTCCACGCCACCATGCTCAGCCAGCCGCGTCGGTGGCAGAACTGCTAAACCCCCGCTTGTCACCCCCATAGGGGTAGCGAGCGGGGCTCCTTCGTCGTTCGCGCCCGCGACGCTTGCGGGGACGCGCTCGTATGGCACGCCGCCCGACGCGGTCGCTTGCATCCCCGCTGGCTTCGCCCGACTAACGATCAGCCGAGGGAGAGGTCGAACTCGTAGCCGTTTCCGGCCAGCTCTGCCTGGCTGTAGGTGATCGCGCCCCGGGAGCCCACTTCAGCGGAGTAGAAGGCTTCCCCGAGCCGGACGTCGCGGACGATGACGCTCCACAGGCAGTTGACGCCGCTGGCGTTGGAGCCTCGCCCGAGCGAACCGGCGCCCAGGATTTCACCGGTGCCGCTCTTGATCGTGACCGGGGTACCGGGGCCAATGTCGCTGTACCCGCCTTGGCCGATGCAGCCGGCGGCAGCCGACTTGGCATCCTCTAGGAGGAAGTTCACGATGATGTCACGGTCCTCGGGACCGCTGCTGGCGGCAGGCGCCTCAGTGGGCGACTCCGCTTGAGCCGTGACGGCATCCTCCGCCTGAGGGGAGGGCGAAGGGATCAGCACGACGGCCAGCGCGGTCGCCAATGCGACGACGAGCACCCACGGCACGATTACCGGCAAGTTCCGCCGCCACCACGGCCGGCGCGCGGGCGGGGTCCACATAGGCGTCGAAGGCGGTGGACTGGGAGGTGGCGGAACCGCTACCCACGTCACCGGCTCGTACGAACCACCGGTGTCCGGACCGCCGTAACCCCCGTAGTGCGACATCCGAGGTCGCCTCCCACTATCCCCCTGCCGACGGTGGCCGGGACCGTACCGGACCATGCCGCGCTCTAGTGGCTCGAGCGTTACGGCCGCTGACGAGAACGCACCGTTCCAGCGAAGGGTCAGCCAATGAGCGTGTCGTAGGACAGCCCCGGAATCATGTACGCCCGGTCCAACGCGGCGGTCCACTGGTCGCTTGATTCACTGACTGCGGTGAAGCAGGCGCTCCATTCATCATCGGCTGGCCCCGGGTTGCGCGCGCAGGCGTCGTCCACCTCCTCGCGCGCCTCCGTGTAGGCCTCGAACCCGGCGACCATCCGCTCGTGGTCGATCTCTTCCCCCTCGGGCGGCGTGAGGCCCTCGATCACGGACGCGAATGCGACCCAGTCCGATGTCGGAGCGTCGTGATGGGATCCGCCTTCGGGATGGGTAGCGCGGAAGGCCTCGATGACCTGGTCGGCGTACTCCTCGGCGTCCGTGGCGACCTCTGAGGCTGCGGACGACTCGACTCGAGCCTCGGATTCCGGGTCACTGCCGCAGCCGGTGAGCAGGAGGCCGGCCTACGGCGAAGAGGATGGCGAGGTTCCGATTACGCACGGTGCGGGATCGTGCGTCAAGGCTCTGCCGGTGTCCAGCGCGACGCGCTCGATCGCCGCGCCTCTACATGGTCGCCGGCTACCTCGCCCGACGCTCAGGACTTCGCGATCGACCAGGGGCCGTCGGCCTCCACAACGAGCACGATGGTCCCCTCCGGGAGCAAGGTCTCTCCGCTGTACGCCCCGATCTCGTTGACCAACAGGTCTTCGCTGTCGCCGTACGCCCAGACCGCGAAGTTGCCTTCGCCCTGGTGGGTAAACGTGACGGGCGTAAGTCCTTCGGCGACCCCTCTGACGAGGATCACTCCCGCACCCTGCGCGCTGTAGGGCGCTGCGCCGTCCCATGCGGGTGCAGAGGTGAACGGCGCCGAGACGACAGTCCACTGTCCGTCCGCTTCGATCTTGAGAGCGGCCACGTCCTCGCCCTCAAGGAAGTTCAGCGGCACCACGCCGGAGTACGAGCCAATCGTGTTGACGAGCAGGTCGATGTCCTGCCCCTGCGCGTTGACGCTC
Organism: Blastococcus sp. SYSU D00669; assembly: GCF_054050715.1. Lineage (NCBI taxonomy): Bacteria > Bacillati > Actinomycetota > Actinomycetes > Geodermatophilales > Geodermatophilaceae > Blastococcus > Blastococcus sp. SYSU D00669. The sequence goes on along the minus strand of NZ_JBJGZV010000018.1, from coordinate 65,481 downwards.
CACACGGCGAAGTTGGACTCCCCGTCGTGTGTGATGGTGACGATGCGCGGATCTGTGGCCACCAGCGTCACCACGGACGCTCCTGATCCGGAGTACTGCTCGGGGGCCGCGGGCGGGGGTGGCGCCGGCGTGGTTGGCGCCGGCGTGGTCGGCTCGGCAGCCGGCGCCTCATAGTCGAAGATCTCGCCGCCCAACTTGTCGCCGAGCGCCTGGCAGGCGTCAGTGTTGGCGGAGGCGTCGACGGACCAGGCGCCCTCGTCGCCTTCCCCGCGCCCCAGGACCCAGCAGTAGCCGGTGTCGCCGCCGATCGAGGCGATGATGTTGGACGTGGCGTCGTCGCGCGTGAACGCGTCCGGCCAAAGGTTGAGCGTGAGCTGTCCTCCCGCTACGTCGCAGGTCCCGACAGCGGTGGAGCGGCCGATGACGCCGGATTCCGCAAAGCCGGTGCAGTTAACCCCGCTGTCGACGATGGCGTCGTGCAGCTCAGCGATCGACTCGTAATTCTGCGTGCCGTCGGTCGCACGCTCGGACGTGCTAGCAGGCGTGCCTGCTCCCACGGTCATGTTGCTGCAGGCGGCAAGTGATGCGATGACCGTGAGCAGCGGCCAAGTTATGCGACGCACGTAGCCCCCCGATCATCCGGTGGTGGCCGGGACCGTACCGGATTAGCTGGTCTCGTTAGCTAGCTCGAGCGCTGCGCCCGCTGGCGAGTCGGCGAAGCCCCTAGAGGCCTCATCGAGGCAGCCCATGTCGAGTCGACCAGGTGTGGAGTGCGATATGGGTCGCTGGGCTGGGCGGATGCCGCGTCCCGCGTGTCCTTCGCGTGTCCGTGTGGGCGGATACGGGCGGGAAATCACGGGGTCTAGCGGGCAATGAGCAGGGCCCCCCGGAGGTGTCTCCGAGGGGCCCTGGTGGCGCTGATCTTGGCTTTCGCCAGAGCGGGTGAGGGGAATCGAACCCCCACTGTCAGCTTGGGAAGCTGATGTTCTGCCATTGAACTACACCCGCAGGTGACGCCGAGAGTACCCGGCAGCGGGCGGGCGGCGGCACCCACCCACCCCCGGGCTACCGCCGCATCTCGGCGAGGAAGCCGGTCGCCTCCGAGCGCAGCCGCTCCGCCATGGCCGAGAGCCCGGTGGTGTAGGTCCGGTCCGGGCCCAGGGACGCCGACCCGTCGACCGCCGCGGCGATGCCGTCCACCAGGCCGTCCATCTCGCCGACCGTCGTCCCGACGGTGCTCATCGCCGTGGCGACGTCGTCGCAGGCCTGCCGGATCTGCTCGACCTGGGCGGTGACCCGCTCGGTCGCCCGGCCGGTCTGGTCGGCCAGGTCCTTGACCTCGGAGGCGACGACGGCGAAGCCCTTGCCGGCCGCGCCGGCGCGGGCCGCCTCGATCGTGGCGTTGAGCGCCAGCAGCCGCGTCTGCGCCGCGACGCTGTCGATCACCGCGATGATCTCCTTGATCTCGGCCGACGAGCGGGTCAGCGACGCGATGGTCTGCTGGGCGCGGTCGACCTCGGCGGTGGTCGCGTCGGCGGCCGTGGTCAGGCCCGAGGCGGACGCCGACAGCTCGGTCGACGCCGTCGCCACCTGCTCGGACATCGCGAGGACGACGGACTCGAACCCGTCGGCCAGCTGCAGCCGGGAGGTCTGGGCGTCGGTGACCTGGGCGGCGGTGTCCCGCATGGCGTCGCGCGCGGTGTTGATGTCGACGGCGCCCTGCCGGAACGCGCCCTGCAGGCCGGTGACCAGCACCCGGCGGTGGAAGCGGTTCTCGGCGGCCGAGGTGAGCGCGGCGCTGGACTCGCGGACGAAGGCGTCGGAGACGTCCAGCGTGCGGTTGACCGCGTCCTGCAGCGCGGTCAGCTCGGGGACCTCCGTCGAGCCGGGCACCGGGCGGCAGCGCGCCTCGAGGTCGCCGCGGGCGGCGGCCTCCAGGTCGCGGGTCAGCTGCCGGACGAAGGCGCGGTAGATCTCGAGCTCGGCGTCCCGCCGGTCGCCGTCGCGCGGGCGCAGCATCGCCATCTCAGGCCTCTTCCTCGCTGATGATCGCCCAGATCAGGTCCTCGTACGACGCCGCCGACCGGGCGATCACCTCCTCCAGCAGCCGGGACGACGCCTCGACCGCCGCCCGGCCGTGGGGGTGCCGGCGCTCCTCGGCGAGCAGCTGCTCGTAGACCGGCCGCAGCCGTGCGATGGCGCCGGGGGAGGGCAGCCGGCGGTTCGAGTGGTAGCCGACGACCCGGCCGCCGGCGCCGTAGGACGGCGTCACGTGCGCCAGCACCCAGTAGTGGGCGCCGTCGGCGGCCAGGTTGTTGATGTAGGCGAAGATCTCCTGCCGCCGGCCCAGGGTGTCCCAGAGCAGCTTGAACACCGCCTTGGGCATCCCGGGGTGGCGGATCAGGTTGTGCGGCCGGCCGACGACCTCGTCGAGCCGGTAGCCGCTGACCCGCAGGAAGACGTCGTTGGCGTAGGTGATGACCCCGCGCGGATCGGTCTTGGAGACGATCAGCTCGTCGGCGCCGAACCGCCGTTCGACGCCGGACGGCGCCGCGCCCGGGCGTCCCGGTCTCGGGGTCCCCCGGGCGGCAAGGGTGTCCAGCACGCGATCCTCCACGTCCGTCCGACGACGTCCGGATCGTTCTCGGCAGGAGGTCGCGCACCACGCACCCGAACGGCGGGAAACGGGACGAAGGTCCCACCTCCCGCCGCCCGGGTGCCGACGGGGCCTACGTCAGTAGGGGATGCCGGTGCAGGACCTCGAGCAGTCCACCGACCAGATGCCGCGCAGGCCGCTGAACTTCGCCGACGGGACCAACCGCTCGCCGCCGGGCCCCTGGCGGACGCCCGGCGCCGCGGTGCCGCCGGTGCCGCCGTCCGAGCCGGTGCCGCCGTCCGAGCCGCTGCCGCCGCCGGGCCCTGGCGAGCCGCTGCCGCCGCCCGATCCTGCCGAGCCGCTGCCGCCCGGGCCCGAGCCGCTCCCCGCGCCCTCGACGTACTCGAGCGCCTGGGCGAGGACGGTGCTGCGGCCGTCGGGGGCGAACACGGCGACGTCGTAGACCCCGGCGACGCGGGCCGGTGCGGTGAACACCAGCTCGGTCGCCGTCGCCCGGACCACCGTGGCGGCGGTGGTGTCGCCGATGCGCACCCGCGGGTTCGCCGGCAGGGCGCCGCCGGTGACGGTCACCCGCGTCCCGCCGGTCGTGCCGACGCGGTGGGGGCTGATCGAGGTGATCCGGAACTCGCCCACCGACGGGTAGACGGTGCTCCCGCCGACGCCGGGCGCCGACCCGCTGCCGGGAGGCGTGGAGGTGCCGCCGGAGCCGCCGCTCCCCGAGCCGCCGGAGCCGCTGCTCCGCTGCCGCCCGGGGTGCCCGGTGCGGCCGGCCCGGTGCCGCCGTCGGACGGCGGGGTGCCGGTGCCCGAGGAACCGGAGCCGGAGGAGCCCGAGCCGGGGGAACCGGAACCGGAGGAGCCGGAGCCGGTCGAGCCCGAGCCCGTGGTACCCGAGCCCGTCGAGCCCGAGTCCGTGGAGCCCGAACCGGTCGAACCGTAGCCCGTGGAGTCCGAACCGCTGGAGCCCGAGCCGCCGGACGAGCCCGAGCCCGGCGCGGCCGACCCGGACGAGCCGGAGCCGCCGGAGCCCGAGCCGCCGGACGAACCGTTCCCGGTCGAACCGTTCCCGGTCGGACCGGGGGCCGGGGAGCCAGACCCGGACGAGCCGGAGCCGCCGGAGCCCGAGCTGCCCGAGCCGCCGTCGTCCGACCCCACCGCCGTGCCGACCAGCAGCGGCGCCGCGTACGGGCGGTCGAGGGGTCGGCCGTCGAGGAGCAGCTGCGCGGTGAGCACGTACCGGCCGTCGCCGAGCCCCACCGAGGGGTCGAGCTCCAGCGTGCCGACCGACGGCCGGCTGCCCAGGTCGAACGCGACCGAGCCCTCGTCGTCCGTGGTCGCGGTGACGCCGCCCATCGTGACCGCCGCGCCCGACAGGGCGTGGACGTCGCCGGCGTCCTCCATGCCCAGGCCGAGCTCGACCGAGTAGGCGCCGGCGCCGTCCGGGCCGGTGGCCGTCACGCGCGGCTCCACCACGCCGGCCTCGGCGGTCATGGCGGTGAAGGTGTAGCGGACCTCGGGTGCGGCGCGCTCGGCCAGCGAGTCCAGCGTGAGCCGGCCGCCGGTCACCGACCTCCCGGCGAACGCGGCGACCGGGTCGACGTCCGCGAGCAGCCGCGTGCGCAGGTCCCCCGCCGTCGCCGCGGGGTCGACCGCGCGGTGGAGCGCGACGGCGGCGGCGACCTGGGGCGCGGAGAAGGACGTGCCGGACACCAGCCGGTAGCCGCCGTCGTTCCAGGTCGAGAAGACCAGCGTGCCCGGCGCGAACAGGTCGACCGACGTGGCGCCGTAGCCCGAGAAGTCGCTGACCGTGTCGCCGGCCGTGGACGAGCCGACGGTCACCAGGTTCGGGTCGGTCAGGCTGGCCGGGTAGACGACCGAGGTGTCGCGGTCGAGCGAGTCGTTGCCGGCCGCCGCGACCACGACGACGCCCTTGCTGTGGGCGTAGGCGATCGCGGCCCGGAGCGCGTCGAGCGCCGGGCCGCCGAACGAGCCGCCCCAGGAGGCGTTGACGATGGCCGCGCCGTGGTCGGCGGCGTACCGGATCGCCTCGGCGCCCAGGTAGACGTCGACGGTGTCCCCGGCGCCGATGACCAGCGGCATGATCCGCACGTCCGGCGCGATGCCGGCCGATCCCTCACCGTTGCCGGCACGGGCCGCGATGACGCCGGAGACGCTCGTGCCGTGGGTGCCGTGCGCGCCGTTGTCGACGTCGGCCGAGTTGGTGGCGAAGTTCCAGCCGTGGCAGTCGCCGGCCTTGCCGTTGCCGTCGGTGTCCACGGTGCCGCAGTTCTCGCTCGGGTTGGTCCAGACCGCGCCCCGCAGGTCGGGGTGGTCGGAGTCGTAGCCGCTGTCCAGGACGGCGACGACGACCCCCGCACCGGTGCTCGTGGCCCAGGCGTCCGGCGCGTCGGTGTCGGCGTCGGCGCGGGCCGCCTGCCCGTAGGCGTTCGAGCCGGTGTTGTCGAGGTTCCAGCCGTAGCTCGGCCAGAACGGGTCGCTCACCGTGCCCATGAGCGGCACGGACGGCGACACCTCGACGGCGGTCACGCCCGCCACCCGCTGCAGGTCGGCCGGCGTCAGCCCCTCCGTCGCCACCAGGGTGCGGCCGTCGGAGAGCTGCTGCGCGTTCACCACACCTGGCAGGCCGGGCAGCTCCGCGGCCGATCCGGCGGCGGCGGTGACGACGTAGCGGGTCAGCCCGTCGCCGGGGCCGAAGTCCTCGGCGACGGCCACCGAGGGCAGCGCCAGGGCGGAGAACGCCGCAGCTCCGGCGTAGCCCGCCACCGCGGCCGCCACGAGGACGACCGCCTTTCCCCGCGTGCCCGACATCGAGCTCCCTCCGCGACGCGCGCCGTCCCCGGCGGTTCCGGGGGGCGGCAGCCTGCGTGCGCAGGGCAGACGTCGTTCCGGTCGCCAACGGCAGGCCTCCGGGGCGCGTTGAGGACCGTGGCCGCAGGTTCGCTCGATCCGGTGACGACCGGCGGCGGTCGGGCGGCCGGGACGGGCGTGGGAGACTCCGCGCCATGCTGCTGTCCGACCGCGACATCACCGCCGCGATCGCCGAGGGCCGGCTCGGCATCGACCCCTACGACAAGGCGATGGTGCAGCCGTCCAGCATCGACGTCCGCCTCGACCGGTTCTTCCGGGTGTTCAACAACGCCCGGTACACCCACATCGACCCGGCGGAGCAGCAGGACGACCTGACCACGCTGGTCGAGCCGGAGGGCGACGACCCGTTCGTGCTGCACCCCGGAGAATTCGTGCTGGGCTCCACCCTGGAGGTCGTGAGCATCCCTGACGACCTGGCCGGCCGGCTGGAAGGAAAGAGCTCGTTGGGGCGCCTCGGGCTGCTCACCCACTCGACCGCCGGTTTCGTCGACCCCGGCTTCTCCGGGCACATCACGCTCGAGCTGTCGAACGTCGCGAACCTGCCGATCACGCTGTGGCCGGGCATGAAGATCGGCCAGCTGTGCCTGTTCCGGCTGACCTCGCCGTCCGAGCACCCGTACGGCTCACCGGTCTACGGGTCCCGGTACCAGGACCAGCGCGGTCCCACGCCGTCGCGCTCGTTCCGCAACTTCACCCGCGCCGAGACGCGTCGTCCGGCTCCCTGAGGTGCACCGGCGCCTCGGCGCCGGCCACCTCGATGCACTCCTCCTGCCGGCCGGCCGGTGACCAGCCGGGGACGCGGGTCTCCACCTCGTCGTCCACGTAGCGCTGCCGGGTCACCACCCAGCCGGCGGCGCCGAGCAGGGCCACGCCGGCGAAGGCCAGCACGAACATGCCGGTGTAACCGCCGGTGAGCCCGCGCAGCACGCCGACCAGCAGCGGCCCGGCACCGGAGAGCAGGTAGCCCCAGCCCTGCGTCACCGTCGAGAGCGCGGCCGTGGTCTCCGGGGTGCGGGCGCGGAGGCCGATGAGCGTCAGCGCCATCGGGAAGGTGGCCAGGCCCAGCGCCAGGACCAGCATCCAGAGCAGGGCGGCCGCCCGCGGCGCGACCCACAGCCCGGTCCAGCCGACGACGTAGCAGGCGAGGAAGAGGGCCAGCAGCGGCCGCTGCAGCCGCGGCCGGACGGTCAGCACCGGCACGATGCCGTTGAGCGGGATGGTGATCACGGTGTTGATCGCCAGCAGCAGCCCCGCCGTGGCAGCCGGCAGCCCGCTGTCGCGCAGGTACTGCGGGATCCAGCCGATGATCACGTAGGCCTGCATGGCCTGGACGCCGAAGAACAGCGCCATCGCCACGGCCAGCGGGCTGCGGACCAGCGGCCGCATCCGCACCCGCGTGTGCGAGCCGCGGGAGGCGCCCGGCCGGGGCGGCACGAACAGCCAGGGGACGGCGGAGACCACCGCGAGCACCGCCCACATGCCGAGCGCCCAGCGCCAGCCGTCCTCGGCCCCGACGGAGGCGACCACCTGCTGGGGGAGCAGGGCCGCCAGGCCGCCGCCGACGCTGAGCGCGGCGCCGTACGCGCCGACCAGCAGGCCGGTGCGGGTGGGGAAGTACCGCTTCACCAGGCTCGGCAGCAGCACGTTGCCCAGGGCGCCGCCGGCCATGGCCAGCACGGTGCCGACCAGGAAGAGCGCGAAGTCGTCGACGACGGCGCGCAGCACGAGGCCCGCGGCCATCGTGAGCAGGCCGCCGGCGAGCACGTGCGAGTCGCGGAAGCGGGCCGACAGCGGCGGGCCGGCGAAGCCGAGCAGCGCGAAGCAGACCACGGGCATCGTGGTGATGACGCCGGCCGCGGCGCTGGAGATGCCGAGGCCCTGCTCGATCTCCTCGAGCACCGGGCCGACGCTGTTGACCGCCGTCCGCAGGTTCAGGCCGGTCATCACGATGGCGACGGCGATGAGCAGGAGGCCGCGCTGCCGGCTCGTCCCGGGTGCTGCTGACGTCGAGGCCGGGGCGGTGGAGCTCACCGGAGGATCTTCCTCCTCCCGTCGGGACGCCCCGGCGGCGGGCTCAGCCCACGCGGTCCAGGTGCGGGACGACCCGCGGCATGCGCCGCCACAGCGTCTTCTGCGCCAGCAGGGTCGCCGTCGCGGCGACCAGGATGCCGGCGAGGTTGATGCCGAGCTGGGTGGCCGCCCGCACGAACTCCGCGCCGCCGCCCAGCGCCAGGCTGATCGCCATGTCCGCCGCCGCGGGGACGGTGGTGACGGAGATGAAGACGCCCACCAGCGCCCCGCTCTTGGCCGAGGTGAGGGAGAGCACGCCGGCGATCCCGGCGAGCACCGCGACGACGACCGACCAGCGGTCGGGGGCGGTGATGAACCCGGTCTCCGGCCGGTCCTGGGTGAGGACCTCGGTGCCGAACCAGCCCAGCGCCCGGCCGGCGAGCACGGCGAGCGCGGTGACCGCGATGGCCACGGCGAAGCCGACCAGCAGCGAGACGGCGGCCCGCCGGGCGATCGACCGCCGGCCGTGCACGACGGCGACGGCCAGCGCGGCCAGCGGGCCGAACTCGGGGCCGAGCACCATCGCGCCGATCGTGAGGATCGCCGAGTCGTTGATGATCGCCACGGCCGCCAGCAGCGTGGCGATGGTCAGGAACGCCAGGTAGGAGACCGAGAGCGCGGAGTCGGCGTCGGTCGTGCGCACCACCTGCTCCCACACGACGGCGTCCGACCCCTCGCCGGGCGCGGCCTCCTCGGCCTCCTCCGCCCGGCGGGAGACCGCCGCGTCGACCGCCTCCATGGTGATGCCGCCGTCGCGGTCGACCCCCAGCTCGCGCAGGGCGGTGATGAGCGCGTCCGCCGACTCGCGGGCGACGTCGGCCATGATCAGGTCGCCCGCCGGGGACTCGGCGGCGCCGGGGAGGACCGCCAGGTGCGCGGTGCCCGGCGAGCGCGCGAACAGCTCGCGCACGTCGGCGGTCCGGTCGGGGGGCACGGTGACCCGCAGGTGCAGCAGCACGCGATGTTCTTAGCGGGTGGTCCTCAGCGGGTGCCCGTCACGGTCACGGTCACGGCGGTGACCTCGCGCGTCGTGCCGTCGTCGGCGACCTCGAGCAGGGCGAGCTCGTGCGGGCCGTCCCCGGCCGGCGCGGCGATGGTCAGCGTGGGGGAGAGGCACTGCTGCAGCTGCAGCGCGGGCCCGGCCGGCGTCTCCCGGTACCCGACGACGCTGCCGGCGTCGCCGCGGACTGGTTCGCCGTCCAGCGTGACGACGTAGGGGGTGTCGTCGGGCCCGGTGAGCCGGAAGCGCAGCGCGGCGCCGGCGTCGACCTGGCTGGAGGCGACGGCGATCGCGGGGGTGCTGCAGTCGGCGGTGAGCGGGACGTCGTCCTGGCCGCGGGCGATCAGGGCGAGCACGGCCATCACCGCGGCGGCGATGGCGAGGACCAGCCAGTGCCGGCTGCGCCGCGGGGCGCCGCTGCCGCCGTCGGGGTCGGCCAGGGTGCGCTCGTCGTTGATGTCCCGCGCCATGCGCAGGCGGTGCCGGCGGTTGGCGGCCTCGAGCTCGGGGTCGGAACGACCACGGACGCCGCCGAAGATGAAGCTCATCGCGCGGCGGCGTCCGAGGTGGTCATGCGCTCAGTGTGCGCCCGGCTCAGGCCTGGGCGCCGTGCTCCGTCGCCGCCGATCCGGCGCCGGCGACGTCGTCGGCCTTGTCCCCGACCTTGGCGCCCTCCTCCGTGCCGGGCGCGCCGACCGGGGCCATCGACCGCAGCAGGATCTGGCTGACGTCGAGCACCTCGACGTGCTCGCCGGCCTCGCCCGCCTGCTGCTTGCTGTTCACCGCGTCGCTCAGCATCGTGATGCAGAACGGGCAGGCGGTGGAGATGACGTCGGGGTCCAGCGCGAGCGCCTCCTCGGTGCGCTCGACGTTGATCCGCTTGCCGATCTTCTCCTCCATCCACATGCGCGCGCCGCCGGCGCCGCAGCAGAACCCGCGGTCCTTGCAGCGGTGCATCTCCTGGGTGGTGAGGCCCTCGACCGAGCCGAGGATCTCGCGCGGCGGCGTGTAGACCTTGTTGTGCCGGCCCAGGAAGCACGGGTCGTGGTAGGTGATCTTGCGGTCGACCGGGGTGACCGGCGTGAGCCGCCCCTCCTCGACGAGCTGGCTGAGCAGCTGGGTGTGGTGGACGACCTCGTACTCGCCGCCGACCTGCGGGTACTCCCGGCTGAGCGAGTTGAAGCAGTGCGGGCAGGTCGTGACGATCTTGCGCATGCCCGGCACGCGGCCCGCGAAGACGCCGTTGAGGGTCTCGACGTTCTCCTGCGCCAGCATCTGGAAGACGAACTCGTTGCCCATGCGGCGGGCCGGGTCGCCCGAGCAGGTCTCGCCGTCGCCGAGGACGGCGAACTCGACGCCGGCCATGTGCAACAGGGTGGCGACCGCCTTGGTCGTCCGCTTGGCCCGGTCGTCGACGGCACCGGCGCAGCCGACCCAGAACAGGTACTCGATGTCGTAGTCGAGGGGGCCGTCGGCGACGGTGACCTCGAAGTCGAGCTCCTTCATCCAGTCGTTGCGCACGCTGGCCTGCACGCCCCACGGGTTGCCGCGGTTCTCCAGGTTGCGCAGCATCACGCCGGCCTCGGACGGGAAGTTCGACTCGATGAGCACCTGGTAGCGGCGCATGTCGTCGATGTGGTCGATGTGCTCGATGTCGACCGGGCACTGCTCGACGCAGGCGCCGCAGTTGGTGCAGCTCCACAGGACGTCGGGGTCGATGACCCCGCCCTCCTCGAAGGTGCCGACCAGCGGGCGGTGCGCCTGGGCGTCGTTGGTGCCGGGGATGCGCGCGTAGCCGGAGCTCCAGACCTGCTCGTCGCTGGGCTCGAGGACCGAGTACTCGGCGAAGTCGGGAGCGTTGTCCGACGCCTTGCTCGCGCCGGTGAGGTACGGGGCCTTCGCGTAGAGGTGGTCGCGGAGGTCCATGATCACCATCTTGGGGCTGAGCGGCTTGCCCGTGTTCCAGGCCGGGCACTGGCTCTGGCACCGCCCGCACTCGGTGCAGGTGGTGAAGTCGAGCATCCCCTTCCAGGTGAAGTCCTCGATCTTGCCGCGACCGAAGATGTCGTCCTCGCCGGGATCCTCGAAGTCGATCGGCTTGCCGCCGCTCGTCATCGGCAGCAGCGGGCCGAGGGCCGGGGCGTCGGCGTCGGGGTTGCGCTTGAAGTAGATGTTGAAGAACGCGCTGAACCGGTGCCACGCGACGCCCATGTTGAGGATCCGCGAGATCACCACGAGCCAGATCAGCGAGACGACGACCTTGACGAAGGCGATGACGCTGACCAGGTCGGGGCTGTCGGGGAAGAGGGTCGCCAGCGCGCTGGAGATCGGGTGCTGCCAGGCCGGGGTCTCGGTCAGCCCGCTGGCGATGCTCGCCGCCCGGATGCTCAGGATGCAGATGCCGATGGTGAGGACGACGGCCTCGACGAAGTAGCCGCGGCCCTCGTTGGAGCCGGCGAACCGGCTGCTGCGGCCCTGCCGGCGCGGGTGGTCCTTCTGCCGCCGGTAGATCAGGTAGAGGATCCCGACGACGGTGAGCGCGCCGATCAGGTCGACGAACCAGTTCCAGAGGAAGAACTCGCCGATCAGCGGCAGGTGGAAGCCGGGGTTCCAGACCTCGCCGAAGGCCTGCACCAGGGTGAGGAACAGGCCGTAGAAGCCGACGAACACGAACCAGTGCGCGACGCCGATCGCCGACCACTTGAGCATCCGGGTGTGGCCGAGGCTCTCGATGAGCATGGCCTTGATGCGCTGGGCGAACGGACCCTTGCGGCTGTCGTCCGGCTGGCCGGTCCGGATGATCCTGATCATGGCCCGCACCGCGCGGGTGGCGTACACGACGGCCACGATCAGGAACAGGACGGCGATCGTCCCCAGGACGATCTGCAGCGGGCCGGTCATGGTTCTCCCTACTCCCCCGCGGACGCGGCACGGACGCCGTTGCCCGCACCAGCGCACGATAGCTGGCCGTCCGAGAGGCTACTCGCCGGTAACTTCAAGTGCCCCGCGCACGCGATTTCGTGGCGGTTCGAGCGTCCCTCGTGCGCTGTGGTCGCGCCCCTCGGGGTGTGCGGTGAGGACCGCGACCACGCGGTGAGGGTGGTGTCTCTCAGGCCGACCGGCGGACGCCGCGCGCCCGCGGGACGGCCGCGAAGGACCGCAGTGCCGGTCCGGGCTCGTCGAGGAGCCGGCGCAGTCGCTTCTCCACGACCGGCCAGCGCGCCAGGTCGGCATCGGCGAGCCGGAGGAAGCGGACGCCGAGCGCGCGCATCTCGTCCTCCCGGCGCTTCTCGTCCCACAGCACGCGCTCGGGGGTGCGCCCCCGCCAGGGCTGCGTGTACTTGACCCGGCCGTCGAACTCGACGGCCACCGCCTCGTCGTCGAACCAGGCGTCCACCACGCCCAGGAACGCGCGGCCGGCGTGGATCTCCACCTGCAGCTGCGGCGCGGGGAAGCCCGAGCCCAGCAGGCGCAGCCGGCCCCGCGTCTCCAGCACGGACTCGGCGCGGCCGTCGGCGAGACCCACCGCGCGAGCGGCACGGGCCGCGCCGGGCCAGCCCTGCGCCCTACCGACGGCTCGGGCGAGGGCGTCCTCGGTGGTCCACCCGGCGAGCAGGGCCGCGTCCATGGCGATGACGGCGTCCTCCAGCGGCCACTCGCGGGCGCAGTCGACCAGCGTGCGGGCGGGCGCTGTCCGCCGCGGCGGACTGCCCGTCACGAGGTCCTCGGCCGGCAGTGGTGCCGGCACCACGCGGAACCCCTCCCCGCGGCGCCAGAGCGCGGGGTCCGTCAGCCGGACCGTGCGGTCGAGGCCGCGGTTGACGGGCACCCCCATGAGCCGGGCTGCGGAGGTGTGGCTCACCGCCGCCGCCGTCCGCCCCAGGCCGAGCAGCACCGCCGTGCAGTCGACCGCGTGCCGCCGGCCGGCGCTCTCCTGTGCGGCGAGGTCCTCCGCCGTGACGTAGACGCCGCGGCGCAGCGCGACCCACCGGCCCGAGGTGCGCAGCCGGCGGATCTCGGGGTGCTCGTAGCCGGCGGCGCGGGCCTCCGCGGCGGTGAAGACGCCCAGCCGGCGGTCGGCGAGGGCGCGCAGGATCGGGTGCACGGGCAGAGCCTGTCGGCGGTAGGGGCACGCCGGGCGCCTCGCGCGAGTTCTGTGGACAGGGCTCGCGTCGGTGCATCCCGCGCGATGTGGTCGCCACCCCCGCCGTGTGCCGCGCGGGTGGGGACCACGCGGCGTGGGTGACCGGGCGGGCGCCGGCCGAGCCCCGGCACGAGAGCCCGGAAATTGGTGGGACGGGGGGGAACACCGGCCGACGGGGTGCCGTTAGGCTGGGCAGGAAAGTTGAGCGCACCGAGCGCAAGGTTGGTGCCTCAGCTACCGGAACAGACCCGGCACCACCCCAGCACACGGAAGAGAGGCCAGCTCCATGGCTCGAGCGGTCGGAATCGACCTCGGCACCACCAACTCCGTCGTGACCGTCCTCGAGGGCGGTGAGCCCACGGTCATCGCGAACTCGGAGGGCTCGCGCACCACCCCGTCGGTCGTGGCGTTCGCCAAGAACGGCGAGGTCCTCGTCGGCCAGTCGGCGAAGAACCAGGCGGTCACCAACGTCGACCGCACCATCCGCAGCGTCAAGCGGCACATGGGCACCGACTGGAAGACGCCGGAGATCGACGGCAAGCGCTACACCCCGCAGGAGATCAGCGCCCGCATCCTGCAGAAGCTGAAGCGGGACGCCGAGACCTACCTGGGCGAGACCGTCACCGACGCCGTCATCACCGTCCCCGCCTACTTCGAGGACGCCCAGCGCCAGGCCACCAAGGAGGCCGGTGAGATCGCGGGCCTCAACGTCCTGCGCATCGTCAACGAGCCGACCGCGGCCGCGCTGGCCTACGGCCTGGACAAGGGCGAGACCGAGCAGACGATCCTCGTCTTCGACCTCGGTGGCGGCACCTTCGACGTCTCCCTGCTCGAGATCGGGGACGGCGTCATCGAGGTGAAGGCCACCGCCGGTGACAACCACCTCGGCGGCGACGACTGGGACGAGCGGGTCGTCAAGCACCTGGTGCAGACCTTCAACGCGTCCAACGGCATCGACCTGTCCAAGGACAAGCTGGCCATGCAGCGCCTCCGCGAGGCGGCCGAGAAGGCCAAGATCGAGCTGTCCGGCGCGCAGTCGACCAACGTCAACCTGCCCTACATCACCGCCGGCGCCGAGGGCCCGCTGCACCTCGACGTGACCATGACCCGCGCCGAGTTCCAGCGGCTCACGCAGGACCTGCTCGAGCGCACCCGTGCGCCGTTCAACCAGGTCATCCGCGACGCCGGCATCTCCGTCGGCCAGATCGACCACGTCGTCCTCGTGGGCGGCTCGACCCGCATGCCCGCCGTCACCGACCTGGTGCGCGAGCTGACCGGGGGCAAGGAGCCCAACAAGGGCGTCAACCCCGACGAGGTCGTCGCCGTCGGCGCCGCGCTGCAGGCCGGCGTCCTCAAGGGCGAGGTCAAGGACGTCCTGCTGCTCGACGTCACCCCGCTGTCCCTCGGCATCGAGACCAAGGGCGGGATCATGACCAAGCTCATCGAGCGCAACACCACCATCCCGACCAAGCGCTCCGAGATCTTCACGACGGCCGACGACAACCAGCCGTCCGTGCAGATCCAGGTCTTCCAGGGCGAGCGCGAGATGGCGGCCTACAACAAGAAGCTCGGCATGTTCGAGCTGACCGGGCTGCCGCCGGCGCCGCGCGGCGTGCCGCAGATCGAGGTCGCCTTCGACATCGACGCCAACGGCATCGTGCACGTCACCGCCAAGGACCTCGGGACGGGCAAGGAGCAGTCGATGACCATCACCGGCGGCTCGGCCCTCCCCAAGGAGGACATCGAGCGGATGATGAAGGACGCCGAGGCCCACGCCGAGGAGGACAAGCGCCGCCGCGAGGAGGCCGAGACCCGCAACCTGGCCGAGTCGCTGCAGTACCAGACCGAGAAGTTCCTCGCGGAGAACGGGGACAAGATCCCCGCCGACAAGAAGGAGGAGCTCGGCGAGGCGCTGACCGAGCTGCGCTCGGCCCTGGGCGGCTCGGACATCGAGGCGATCAAGTCCGCGCAGGAGAAGGTCGCGCGGGTCTCGCAGGAGGTCGGCGGGGCGCTCTACGCCCAGCAGGCCGAGGCGAACGCCGCGGGCGCCGGTGCCGGTGCCCCGGGTGACGGTCCCGCTCCCGGTGCGACCAGCGGTGGGGACGACGACGTCGTCGACGCCGAGATCGTCGACGACGAGGACACCGACCGCCGATGACCGGACCGCAGTCAGGGGAGGAGCCGCGGGTCGTCATCCGCGACAAGCGGCGCATCGACCCGGCCAGCGGCGAGGTGCGGGTGCCGGCCGGCGAGCAGCCGGCCGGCACCCCGCCGGGACGAGGGGAGCAGATGAGCGAGCAGGAGACGCCGGTGGCGGCCGCCCCGGCGCAGAGCGGTGACGGCGACCCCGCCACCAAGGACGTCGCCCAGCAGCTGGCCGAGCGCACCGAGGACCTGCAGCGGGTCACGGCGGAGTACGCCAACTACCGGCGCCGCGTCGACCGCGACCGCCAGCTCGTCGTCGACCAGGCGGCGGAGCGGTTCGCCGCGCAGCTGTTCCCGATCGTCGACGACATCGAGCGGGCCCGGGACCACGGCGACCTCGAGGGGCCGTTCAAGGTGGTCGCCGACCGGGTCCTCGGGGTGCTCGACGGCCTCGGGGTGACGGCCTTCGGCGTGGCCGGCGACCCGTTCGACCCGTCGCTGCACGAGGCGGTCATGCACGAGACGTCGTCCGACGTCGCCGTGCCGACGGCCAGCACCGTGCTGCGGCAGGGCTTCCGCCGCGGCGACCGCGTGCTGCGCACGGCCATGGTGGCGGTGACCGACCCCGCGGGGCCGGTCACGCAGGCCGCCGACGAGCCCGGCACCGCGGCGTCCGAGTAGCGCAGAGAGGGGGCGTCCGATGAGCACCCGGGACTTCATCGAGAAGGACTACTACGCCGCGCTGGGCGTCCCGAAGGACGCCGACGCCGCGGCGATCAAGAAGGCGTACCGGCAGCTGGCCCGCGACCTGCACCCGGACAAGAACCCGGACAACGCGCAGGCCGAGGCCCGGTTCAAGGAGGTCTCCGAGGCCTACGACGTGCTCTCCGACGACAAGCGGCGCGCCGAGTACGACGAGGCGCGCCGCCTGTTCGGGGCCGGTGCCGGCCGCGGGGGCAACCCGTTCGGCGGATTCGGCGGCGGGGGCGGGTTCCCCGGCGGCAGCGGCGGGAGCACCACGTTCGACCTCGGCGACCTGCTCGGGCAGGCCGGTGCCGGGGGCGGCCGGGCCGGCGGTCTGGGCGACCTGTTCGGCGGGCTGTTCGGCGGCGGCGGGACGGGCAGTGCCCGCGCCCGCAGCCAGGCGGCGTCCGGTCCCGCCAAGGGGCAGGACGTCGAGACCGAGGCGACCCTCTCCTTCGAGGAGGCCGTCCTCGGCGTCACCGTGCCGCTGCGGATGCAGAGCCCGGGCGCCTGCCCGACCTGCTCCGGCACCGGCGCCAAGCCCGGCACCTCGCCGCACACCTGCCCGGTGTGCCAGGGCGCCGGGGTGACCAGCCGCAGCCAGGGCGCGTTCGCGTTCTCCGAGCCGTGCCGCAACTGCCGCGGCACCGGCACCGTGATCGACGACCCGTGCCCGACCTGCTCCGGCAGCGGGATCACCTCGCAGACCCGCACGATCACCGTGCGGATCCCGGCGGGGGTCAAGGACGGCCAGCGCATCCGGCTGCCCGGCAAGGGCGCGCCCGGCCGCCGCGGCGGCACGCCCGGTGACCTGTTCGTCGTCGTCCACGTGACCGACCACGAGCTGTTCGGGCGCAAGGGCGACGACCTGACGCTGACCGTGCCGGTCAGCTTCGCCGAGGCGGCGCTCGGCACCACGCTGACCGTGCCGACCCTCGACGGCAGCGTCTCGCTCAAGGTGCCGGCGGGCACCGCGAGCGGGCGCACGCTGCGGGTGCGGGGCCGGGGCGTGCCGGGCAAGACGCGCGCGGGCGACCTGCTGGTCACCGTCGAGGTCGCCGTTCCTGCGAAGCTGTCCCCGGCCCAGCGGAAGGCGGTCGAGGCGCTGGCCGAGGAGCTTGACGAGGACCCGCGGCCGCAGATCACGGCCGCGGTGCGGGACGGAGGTGCCCGGTGAGCTCGCCGACGAGGGGGAGGACGCCGCAGGACGCCGCCCGCGCGGTGGCCGACGACGCGCCGGTCTTCGTCATCTCGGTCGCGGCCGAGCTGGCCGGCATGCACGCGCAGACGCTGCGCCAGTACGACCGCCTCGGCCTGGTCAGCCCGGGGCGCACCCCGGGCGGCGGGCGGCGCTACAGCCCGCGCGACGTCGCCCTGCTGCGCGAGGTCCAGCGCCTCTCGCAGGAGGACGGTGTCAACCTGGCCGGGATCAAGCGCATCATCGAGCTCGAGTCGCGGGTGGAGGCGCTGCAGGCCCGCGTCCACGAGCTGCTCGAGGAGCTCGAGATGTCGGAGCAACGACGGATGGCCGCCGAGTCCGCGCTGCGGGCCGGCTACGGCTACGGCGGCGACCTGGTGCCCATGCGCCCGTCCACCAACGCCCTCGTCGTCTGGCGACCGCGGGACGACCGGTGAGCACCGAGGCGCACGAGGCGTTCGTCCGCCTCGAACGGGAGATCGGCCTGCTGCTGCGCCGGTCCCGCGCCATCCAGGCGCGGCTGGCCGCCGAGCTGCACCCCGACCTGGACGGCGCCTCGTACGGGCTGCTGGCCCTGCTGCAGGACGCCGGCCCGCTGCGGGCCAGCGACCTGGTCAACCGGCTCGGCCTCGACAAGAGCACGGTGAGCCGGCAGGTCGCCGGGCTCGTCGCGCTCGGGCTGGTCGACCGCGCCGCCGATCCGGAGGACGGGCGGGCCCAGGTGCTGTCGCCCTCGGTGGAGGGGTCGGCCCGGCTGGCCCGCATCCGCGAGGCGCGGCGTGCCCGGTGGGAGGCCGACATGGCCGACTGGCCGGCCAGCGACGTCGCGACGCTGGGCGAGCTGCTCGGCCGGCTCAACCGGCTGGGCGAGGCGCGGGAGGCCCGCGAGGCGCGCCAGACGCAGCCGAGCAGCTAGGACGAGACACCGCACGACGCCCGGACCGCAGGACGGTCCGGGCGTCGTCGTGTTCCGGGAACACTCCGACCGGGTGTCTGGTTGTTGACAGCAACCAACAAGATGTATGGTTGCGGTCTGCATCTACCTGATCGTCCGAGGAATCCCGTGTCCGTCACCCCCGCCACGTGCGAGCGCATCACGTCGAGCCTGTCGCAGCTCGTCCGCGCCGGCCGGCACCTCAGCGCCCGCGGTGTCGCCGGCGACCTGCCGTCCTTCGGGCCGGCGCTGCTCGTGCCGCTCGAGCGCGGGGGAGCGCTGCGGCTCAGCGTGCTCGCCCAGCACGCCGGCGTCGACGCCTCGGTGGCCAGCCGGCAGGTCGCCGTGCTGGAGCACGCCGGCCACGTCGAGCGCCGTCCCGACCCGCACGACGGGCGGGCGTCGCTGCTCAGCCTCACCCCCGCGGGCGCCGGGGCCCTGGCCGCGGCGCGCGCCGAGCGGACCCACTGGGCCGCCGGGGCGCTGGCCGGCTGGGACGAGCCGGACGCGCGGCGGCTCGGCGAGCTGCTGGAACGGCTGACCGCCGACCTCGAGACCGCGACCGCCCACCGCGAGGAGAACCGTTGAGCACCACCCTCGAGACCCCGGTCGCCGTCGGCCGGACCGCGGCGGACCTGCCGCCGGTCGAGCAGCAGGGGCGCATGACGCACCGGCAGATCCTGGAGGCGCTCTCCGGGATGCTGCTGGCGATGTTCGTGGCGTTCCTGTCCTCGACCGTCGTCTCCAACGCCCTGCCCACGATCATCGCCGACCTGCGCGGCAGCCAGGGCCAGTACACCTGGGTGGTCACCGCCACCCTGCTCGCGTCGACGGCGTCCACGCCGATCTGGGGCAAGCTCGCCGACCTGTTCAGCAAGAAGCTGCTCATCCAGATCTCGATCGTCGTCTTCATCGCCGGCTCGATGCTGGCCGGCCTCGCCGGCTCGGCCGAGACCCTCATCGCCTGGCGGGTCCTCCAGGGCCTGGGCCTCGGCGGCCTGCAGGCGCTGGTGCAGATCGCGATGGCGGCGATGATCAGCCCCCGCGAGCGCGGCCGGTACTCCGGCCTGCTGGGCAGCACGATGGCCGTGGCCACGGTCGGCGGCCCGCTGCTCGGCGGCGTGCTGGTCGACACCAGCTGGCTGGGCTGGCGCTGGTGCTTCTACGTCGGCGTGCCCTTCGCCGCCGTCGCGCTGGTGCTGCTGCAGCGGACGCTGCACCTGCCGGTCACCCGGCGGAAGGTGACCATCGACTACCTCGGCGCCGCCTTCCTCACCGCCGGCGTCTCGGGCCTGCTCATCTGGGTCACGCTCGCCGGCGAGAGCTTCGCCTGGCTGTCGGCCGAGACCGCCTGGTTCGTCGGCGGCAGCGTGCTGGCGATCGTCGCCTTCGTCGTCACCGAGCTGCGGGCGGCCGAGCCGATCGTGCCGCTGCGGCTGTTCCGCGACCGGACCACGACGCTGGCGATCCTGGCCAGCGTGGCGGTCGGTGTGGCCATGTTCGGCTCGTCGGTGTTCCTCGGCCAGTACCTGCAGGTCTCCCGCGGCTACTCGCCGACGGCGGCGGGCCTGCTCACCGTCCCCATGGTCGGCGGCATGCTGCTCAGCTCCACCGTCTCCGGCGTCCTCATCACCCGGCACGGCCGGTGGAAGCGGTACCTGGTCGCCGGCTCGGTCCTCGTCGTGGCCGGGTTCGCCCTGCTGTCGCGGCTGGACCACGCCACGCCCATGCTGCTGCTCGGGGTCTTCCTCTTCGTGCTCGGCGTCGGCATCGGCATGACCATGCAGAACCTGGTGCTGGCCGTGCAGAACACCGTGGCCGCCGCCGACCTCGGCGCGGCCAGCTCGGCGGTCGCGTTCTTCCGCAGCCTCGGCGGCACGATCGGCGTCTCGGTGCTCGGCGCCGTCCTCTCCGGCCGCGTCACCGACCTGATCCGCGAGGGCCTGACGACCCACCCCTCCGTCGCGGCGGCCGTCGCCTCCTCCGGCTCGACGGACGTCGGCCTGGCCGACCTGACCGACGCCCCGCCGGCGCTGCAGGCCCTGATCCGGGTGTCCTACGGCGACGCGACCGGGCGGATCTTCCTGGTCTCCGCGGTGGTCACGGTCGTCGCCGTCGTGGCGATCGCCTTCATCCGCGAGATCGCGCTCAGCACGCAGAACGGCGAGGAGCGCCGCGCCACCGAGTCCGCCTGAGGCATGGGAAGCGATCCCTGCGTCCTCCACCCGGGGACGCGGGGATCGCTTCCCGTGCCCGGGTCTCAGCTCCCCAGGGCGGCGTCGAGGGTGATGTCGACGGCGGCGAGCGCCTTGCTCACCGGGCAGCCGACCTTGGCGGCCTGGGCGGCCTTGTCGAACCCGTCGGCGTCGAGCCCCTCGACCTCGGCGCGCACGGTGAGCTTGATCCCGGTGATCGTGGCGCCGTCCTGCAGGCCGAGCGTGACGTCGGCGGTGACCTCGAGGGACTGCGGTGTGCCGCCGGCCTTGGCGATCTCGTTGGACAGCGCCATCGAGAAGCAGGCCGAGTGGGCGGCGGCGATGAGCTCCTCGGGGCTGGTGGAGCCGCCGGCCTCGTCGGACGTGCGCTTCGGCCAGCTCACGTCGAAGGTGCCGAGCTTCGAGCTGGACAGCTCGACCTGGCCGGAGCCGTCCTGCAGCGTGCCGTTCCAGGCGGTGCGAGCGGTACGGGTGGGCATGGGTCCCTCCAGACGTCGCGGCCGACCCCCTGCTGGACCGGCGCGTCGCCCCTACCCTCCCAGGTCGCGGACCCCCGCGATCAGCAGACGGTGTCGCCGCTGTTGACCCGGTCGACCAGCACCCGGAGGCGGTCCTTGAGGTCGTCGAACTCGGTGGTGTCGAAGCCGATCGCGCCGATCATCGCCTCGGAGATCGGCAGCGCCTTGTCGCGCAGCGCGCGGCCGGCGTCGGTCAGCGCGATGCTCACCGACCGCTCGTCCTCCACCCGCCGGTGGCGGGTGACGAGGCCGGCCGCGGTCAGCCGCTTGAGCAGCGGCGAGAGCGTGCCGCTGTCGAGGGCCAGCTTCGACCCGAGCTGGCCGACCGTCTGGTTGTCGTTCTCCCAGAGCAGCATCATCACCAGGTACTGCGGATAGGTCAGCCCGAGCTCGTCGAGCATCGGGCGGTAGCGCGCGGTCACGGCGCGGGATGCGGCGTAGAGCGCGAAGCACAGCTGGTCGTCGAGGACCACGCTCGGAGCCGGCAGGCGGTTCATGCACCGATCGTACGGCCCATTGCGTCGTGCGTTATCACCTCGCGTGCCAGAGACCTCCGCCGGGACGGCGCGCCGGGCCCGGCTGGACCCACGGGCCGGACCGGAGTTGACTGGGGTTGAGCGGAACAGACTCAACCTTGCCGTCGTTGGACCGCGTGACAGACCACCCGGCCGATCCGCCGGCCGCTCCCGAGAGGACCTGCGCCCGAGACCATGGCTCAGAGCAAGCTCACCACCCGTTCCCAGGAGGCCATCGCCGCCGCCCAGCGGCTCGCGGTCGACCGCGGTCAGGCCGCCCTGGAGCCCCTGCACCTGCTCGCCGCGCTGCTGGAGCAGTCGGACGGCATCGCCGTGCCCCTGCTCAAGGCGGTGGGCGCCGAGCCCGCGGACGTCCGTTCCAAGGCCGAGGCCGCGCTCAAGCGGATGCCCAGCGTCACCGGGGCGACGGTCTCCGCGCCGTCGCCGTCCCGCGAGCTGCTGCGCGTCATCAACCTCGCCTCCGAGCAGGCGAGCGCGCTCGGCGACGAGTTCGTCTCCACCGAGCACCTCCTGGTCGGGCTGGCCGACTCCGACGGCGAGGCCGGCACCGTGCTGAAGAGCTCGGGCGCGACCCGCGACGCGCTCCTGGCCGCCTTCCGCACCGTGCGCGGCACCCGCAAGGTCACCAGCCCCGACCCGGAGAACACCTTCCAGGCGCTGGAGAAGTTCGCCGTCGACCTGACCGACCGCGCCCGCGAGGGCAAGATCGACCCGGTCATCGGCCGCGACACCGAGATCCGCCGCGTCGTCCAGGTGCTCTCCCGCCGGACCAAGAACAACCCGGTCCTCATCGGCGAGCCCGGCGTCGGCAAGACGGCGATCGTCGAGGGCCTGGCCCAGCGGATCGTGGCCGGCGACGTGCCGGAGAGCCTCAAGGGCAAGCGCCTCATGGCGCTCGACCTCGGCGCGATGGTCGCCGGCGCCAAGTACCGCGGTGAGTTCGAGGAGCGGCTCAAGGCCGTCCTGCAGGAGATCACCGAGGCCGAGGGCCAGATCATCACCTTCATCGACGAGCTGCACACGATCGTCGGGGCCGGCGCGACCGGTGACTCCGCGATGGACGCCGGCAACATGATCAAGCCGATGCTCGCCCGCGGCGAGCTGCGCATGGTCGGCGCGACGACGCTCGACGAGTACCGCGAGCACATCGAGAAGGACCCCGCCCTCGAGCGCCGGTTCCAGCAGGTGCTGGTCGGCGAGCCGAGCGTCGAGGACACCATCGGCATCCTGCGCGGGCTCAAGGAGCGCTACGAGGTGCACCACGGCGTCCGCATCACCGACGCCGCGATCGTCGCCGCCGCCACGCTCTCCGACCGCTACGTCACGGCCCGGTTCCTGCCGGACAAGGCGATCGACCTGGTCGACGAGGCGGCCAGCCGGCTGCGCATGGAGATCGACAGCCGCCCGGTCGAGGTCGACGAGATCGAGCGCGTCGTCCGGCGCATGGAGATCGAGGAGATGGCGCTGGCCAAGGAGGACGACGAGTCCTCCCTCGAGCGGCTGGCCGCCCTCCGCGAGGACCTCGCCGACCGGCGCCAGCAGCTGGCCGAGCTGACCGCCCGCTGGCAGCAGGACAAGAGCGCGATCACCCGGATCCAGCAGATCAAGGAGGAGCTGGAGCGGCTGCGCTCCGAGGCCGAGCGCGCCGAGCGCGACGGCGACCTGGCCCGCGTGGCCGAGCTGCGCTACGGCCGGCTGCCCCAGCTGGAGAAGGCGCTCGCCGACGCCGAAGAGGCGGCCGAGCAGGCCTCGATGCTCAAGGAGGAGGTCGGCCCCGACGACATCGCCGACGTCGTCCAGGCGTGGACCGGCATCCCCGCCGGCCGGCTGCTCGAGGGCGAGACCCAGAAGCTGCTGCGCATGGAGGACGAGCTGGCCACGCGGGTCGTCGGCCAGCCCGACGCCGTCCGCGCCGTCTCCGACGCGGTCCGGCGGGCGCGCTCCGGCGTCGCCGACCCCGACCGGCCCACCGGCTCGTTCCTCTTCCTCGGCCCCACCGGCGTCGGCAAGACCGAGCTGGCCAAGGCGCTGGCCGAGTTCTTGTTCGACGACGAGCGGGCGATGGTCCGCATCGACATGAGCGAGTACTCCGAGAAGCACTCGGTGGCCCGCCTGGTCGGTGCGCCCCCGGGCTACGTCGGCTACGAGGCCGGCGGTCAGCTCACCGAGGCGGTGCGGCGGCGCCCGTACACCGTCGTCCTCCTCGACGAGGTGGAGAAGGCGCACCCCGACGTCTTCGACGTGCTGCTCCAGGTCCTCGACGACGGCCGGCTGACCGACGGCCAGGGCCGGACGGTGGACTTCCGCAACACCATCCTGATCCTGACCTCCAACCTCGGCTCCCAGCTGATCGCCGACCAGTCGGTGCCCGAGGAGCGCCGCCGCGACGCCGTGATGGGCGTCGTCCGCGGGCACTTCAAGCCGGAGTTCCTCAACCGGCTGGACGACGTCGTGGTGTTCCGGGCGCTGGGCAGCGAGGAGCTGGCCGGCATCGTCGACATCCAGGTCGGCGTCCTGGCCCGGCGCCTGGCGGCCCGCCGGCTGACGCTCACCGTCAGCGACGCGGCCCGCGAGTGGCTGGCCCTCAACGGGTTCGACCCGGTGTACGGCGCCCGCCCGCTGCGCCGGCTGGTGCAGTCGGCGATCGGCGACCAGCTGGCCAAGGCGCTGCTCGCCGGGGAGATCCGGGACGGCGACGACGTGCTGGTCGACGCCGCGGACGACTTCGCCGGCGAGAGCGGGCTGACCGTCCGCCGCGCGTGAGCCCGGGCCCGCCACGGCCTCCCGACGGGCCGTGGCGGGCCGACACGCGCACGGGGTGTGCCCGGGCGGTGCACGGGTCCACCATGATCGTGGGCCGATGCCGAGCAGGGAGTGGACATGACGTCAGGGCAGGGCGGCTTCCCGGAGCAGCCGACGGGGCAGCCCGGCAACCAGGGGTGGGACGGCGGGCAGCAGGGCGCACCCGGCCAGGGCGCGCCGCCACCGCAGGGCTACCCCGCGGCTCCACCCGCGCAGCCCGGCTACCCGCCGGCGCCCGGGTACGGCCCTGCTCCCGCGGCGCCCGCCGCCCCGTGGGGCGGCGGGCCGAAGCCGGTGGAGCGCCCCGCCACCGTGCGCTTCGGCATCGGCGCGTTCGTCGCCAGCCTCATCCTGGGCGTGATCGGCACGATCGTGACCTTCGCCGACCTCGACTCCCTCGTCGACCGCGCGGTGGCCGAGGCGACGGCCCAGGGCGGCACCGTCGACCTCACCGAGGACGCGGTCCGCGCCGTGCTCGTGGTCAGCGCCGTGATCGGCCTGGTCATCGTCGGCCTCGAGGCGATGTTCATGTGGTTCGCCTGGAACGGCCGCAACTGGGCCCGGATCGTCCTGTTCGTCATCGGCGGGTTCGGCATCGTCAGCGGCCTGTTCGCCCTCGGCGGCGGCGACACCATGATGGTGTCGGGCTTCCTGCAGGGCCTGAGCATCTTCCAGTTCCTGCTGGTCCTGGCCGGTGTCGTCCTGCTGGCGATGAAGCCGTCCAACGAGTGGTACCGGTACCGCGGCTGGTTGCGGGCCACCGGCCAGAGAGGCTGACGGCCGCGCGCCGACGTCCTGCCATGAACCGATCCCGGCCCAGCGCCGAACGACTCCCGTGACCACCACCGAGCAGAGCCCGGCGGCGCCGGCCGGTGCCCGGCCCGAGCCGGGTCCCGACCGGCGTGGTCTGCGCCGGCTGCTCGCGGCGCTGGCCGGGCTGCTCGCCGCCGCGGTGGCCCTGGGGGCCGGGCAGCTCGTCGCCGGGTTCGTCCGGCCGGCGTCGTCGCCGGTCGTGGCCGTCGGCGACGCGGTCATCACGCTGACGCCGGAGGCGGTCAAGAGCTTCGCCATCCGGACCTTCGGCGAGAACGACAAGGTGGCCCTCGTCGTCGGCACGCTGGTCCTGCTGGCGCTCTACGCCCTGGTGCTCGGCGTGCTCGCGCTGCGCCGCCGGTGGCTCGGCGTGGCGGGGATCGCGCTGTTCGGTCTGATCGGCGTGGTCGCCGCGCTCACCCGGCCGGCGGGCGGCCTGCTCGACGCGCTGCCGTCGGTCGTCGGCGCCGCGGCCGGCGTCGTCGCCCTGCTCGCCCTGCTCCGCCCGCTCACCCCGCCGGCCCCCGCCGTCGCCGCGACCGGGACCGGCACGGAGGCCGGCGACGAGGAGGTCGTCGAGCGCCTGCGGGCCGCCCTGGCCATGGCCGACCGCAAGGGGACCGGCCTCGACCGCCGCCGCTTCTTCGTCACCAGCGGGGTCGCGCTCGGCGTCGCCGCGCTGGCCGGTGGCGGCGGCCAGCTGCTGCGCCGGCGCTTCGACGTCGCCGACGCCCGCGGCGACATCACGATGCCGACCCCGGCCTCGCCGGCGGCCCCCCTGCCGCGCGGCGCCGATCTCGCCGGGCAGGTCGACGGCCTCACCCCGCTGTTCACGCCCAACCGCGACTTCTACCGGGTGGACACGGCGATCACGACGCCGCAGATCCGCCCCGCCGAGTACCGGCTGACGCTGTCCGGGATGTTCGACGAGCGGCGCACCTTCACGCTGCAGGACCTCTTCGACCGCAGCGACCTGATCGAGCGGGACATCACCCTGACCTGCGTGTCCAACGAGGTCGGCGGCGAGCTCGCCGGCACCGCCCGCTGGATCGGCGTCCCGCTCGGCGACTTCCTCCGGGAGAACGGCATCCAGGACGGCTCGACGCAGCTGGTCTGCCGCTCCACCGACGGCATGACGATCGGTGCCCCCACCGGCGCCGCGCTGCGCACCCCCGACGCGATGCTCGCCTTCGGCATGAACGGCGAGCCGCTGCCGGTCGAGCACGGGTTCCCGGTCCGCATGATCATCCCCGGGCTCTACGGCTACGTCTCCGCCTGCAAGTGGCTGACCGACATCGAGGCCAGCACCTTCGAGGCCTTCGACGCCTACTGGGTCGAGCGCGGCTGGGCCGCGCAGGGCCCGATCAAGACCGCCGCGCGGATCGACACCCCCGGTCCGCTGCGGCCCGTCCGCGCCGGCCGGCGGGCGGTCGCCGGCGTGGCCTGGGCGCAGGGCCGCGGCATCAGCAAGGTCGAGGTCCGGATCGACGACGGCGACTGGCAGGAGGCCGAGCTCTCGCCCGAGGTCGACGCCGACGTCTGGCGGCAGTGGGTGCTGCCCGTGGACCTCGACGGCGGCCACCACGAGATCACCGTCCGCGCGACCGACGGCGACGGCGACCTGCAGACCGAGGACCGCGCCTCGCCGTTCCCCGACGGCGCCAGCGGCTGGCACTCCGTGCGGGTCCTCGTCACCTAGCCGCACCACCCCCCCGATACCCGTCACCGGCACCGTGGCCGGCGACGCGATCCCGGCCGCCCGCAGGACGGTCCGGGCGCACCACCCCGCCCCGCGACATGCTGTGCACCGGCCACGCCGGCGTGCGGCGTCTCGCACGGACAGGACAGGAGCACCCCCGTGAAGAGCACCACCCTCACCCGCGGCGCGATCTTCCCCGCCGCCGTCGCGCTGGCCCTCACCCTGGGCGCGTGCAGCTCCGACGGCTCGTCGGACGCCGGCAGCGCCTCGGGCTCGGAGAGCAGCTCCCCGGCGACGTCGTCCGGGATGGCCGAGGAGACCGGCCCGACGTCGGACCAGCCGTTCGGGGCGGCCTGCTCGCAGGTGCCGGCCGAGGGCGCGGGCAGCTTCGCCGGGATGAGCACCGCCCCGGTGGCCAGCGCCGCGAGCAGCAACCCGGTCCTGTCCACCCTGGTGCAGGCGGTCACCGCGGCCAACCTCGTCGACTCGCTGAACGCCCAGGAGGACGTCACCGTCCTCGCCCCGGCGAACCCGGCGTTCGCGGCGATCCCGCCCGACCAGCTCGGCGCCGTCCTCGCCGACGTGCCGCAGCTGACCTCGATCCTCACCCACCACGTGATCCAGGGGCGGCTGGCGCCCGACGAGCTCGCCGGTGAGCACACCACCCTGAACAACGACACCGTGACCATCGAGGGCTCCGGCGAGGAGTTCACGATCAGCGGCGAGCAGACCATCACCACGCAGCCGGCGTCGGTCATCTGCGGCAACGTGCAGACGGCGAACGCGACCGTCTACATCATCGACCAGGTGCTGGCGCCCGAGGCCGCCGCCTGAGAGCACGGTCGGGCAGGGTCCTAGGGTCGGCGCCATGGACAAGGACCCCGTTCCCCCCCACCCCTCGTCCCTCGGGGCGGGCCCCTGGAACGGGACCGCCCAGCCCGACCGTGACCGCCTGCTCGAGCTCATCGTCGAGCTGGCCGTCGTGCACGGGAAGGTGACCCTCTCCTCCGGCCGCGAGGCCGACTGGTACATCGACATGCGCCGGCTGACCCTGCACCACGAGGGCGCGCCGCTGGTCGGCCGCGTGATGCGCCAGCTCACCCGCGACCTGCGCTACGACGTGGTCGGGGGGCTCACCCTCGGCGCCGACCCGGTCGCGACGGCGATGCTGCACGCGGCCGCCGACGGCGAGGGCTTCCTCGACGCCTGCGTCGTCCGCAAGGCCGGCAAGGCGCACGGCCTGCAGCGGCGGATCGAGGGGCCCGACGTCGCCGGGCGGGCGGTCCTGGTCGTGGAGGACGTCTCCACGACCGGCAGCAGCCCGCTGACCGCCGCGGAGGCGCTGCAGGAGGCCGGCGCCGAGGTCATCGGCGTCGCGGTCATCGTCGACCGGGGCGGGCGGGCCGCGGTCGAGCAGGCCGGCTTCGCGTACCACGCGGCGTTCGAGCTGGCGGACCTCGGCCTCAGCTGAACCCGGCGAGATCGGCGCTCGCGCACCCTCCCGCGGGCCGGGACGCGCGAGACCGCCGATCTCGCCGGGCGGCGGGTCGTACGGTGTGACCGTGACCACCGTGACGGCGACGTGGGTCGCCGAACTGACCGCCGCGCTCGGCGCGGACGGCGTGCTGACCGACCCCGACGTGACGGCGGCCTACGCCCGCGACCAGGCGATGCTGGCCGAGGCCGGCACCCCGGCCGCGGTCGTGTTCCCCCGCAGCACCGCCGAGGTGTCCGCGGTCATGCAGGTCGCGAGCCGGCACGGGGTGCCCGTCGTCCCGCGCGGCGCCGGCTCCGGCCTGGCCGGGGCGAGCAACGCCGTCGACGGGGCCATCACGCTGGTCATGACCCGGATGGACGCCGTCCTGGAGGTGTCCCCGGCCGACCGGCTGGCCGTCGTCCAGCCCGGTGTCGTGAACAAGGCGCTGCGCGACGCCGTCGCGGGGCACGGGCTGTTCTACCCACCCGACCCGTCCAGCTACGACTGGTGCACGATCGGCGGCAACCTCTCGCAGAACTCCGGCGGGCTGTGCTGCGTCAAGTACGGCGTCACCACCGACTACGTCCTGGGCCTGGAGGTCGTGCTCGCCGACGGGCGGGTGCTGCGCACCGGCCGGCGCACCGTCAAGGGCGTCGCCGGCTACGACCTGGCCCGCCTGTTCGTCGGCTCCGAGGGGACGCTCGGCGTCATCACCGAGGCGACGCTGCAGCTGCGCCCGGCCCCGAAGCCCCCGGTCACCCTGGTGGCCACCTTCGCCACCACGGCGCAGACCGGCGAGGTCGTCGAGCGGGTGGTCACCTCCGGGCTGGTGCCCAGCCTGCTCGAGGTCATGGACAACACCTGCATCTGCGCGGTGGACGACCTGCTCAAGGCCGACCTCGACCGCGACGCGCACGCCCTGCTGGTCGCCCAGTCCGACGCCGGCGGCGAGGCGGCCGCGCAGGAGATCGAGGCGCTGGCGCAGCTGTGCCGCGACGCCGGCGCCGACCTCGTGCACACCACCGACGACCCGGCCGAGGGTGACCTG
Source organism: Blastococcus sp. SYSU D00669 (assembly GCF_054050715.1). Lineage (NCBI taxonomy): Bacteria > Bacillati > Actinomycetota > Actinomycetes > Geodermatophilales > Geodermatophilaceae > Blastococcus > Blastococcus sp. SYSU D00669. Next base: position 36,632 of record NZ_JBJGZV010000018.1, on the reverse strand, counting down.
CTGCTGGCCGCCCGGCGCATGGCGCTGCCGGCCCTCGAGACCCTGGGCAGCACCCTGATCGACGACGTCGCCGTCCCCCGCTCGCGGATCGCCGGGTTCCTCGACGGCTGCGACGCGATCGCCACCGGGCGGGGGCTCACCATCGGCGTCGTCGGGCACGCCGGCGACGGCAACATGCACCCGACGATCTGCTTCGACGCGACCGACGCCGAGGAGCGCGCCCGCGCCTTCGCGGCGTTCGACGACATCCTCGAGCTCGGCCTCTCCCTGGGCGGCACGGTCACCGGCGAGCACGGCATCGGGTCGATCAAGGTCGACTGGCTCGAGCGCGAGATCGGCCCGGTCGCGCTGGACGTGCACCGGGCGATCAAGGACGCGCTGGACCCGCAGGGCCTGCTCAACCCGGGCAAGGTGCTGCGCCGCGCCCCGGTCGGCGCCCTCGCCGACGTCGCCGCGCTCAGCGGGCGGTGACACGCTGTCGCTCGTGAGCGACGCCAAGAAGCGGCTCGTGGTCATCGGCGGGGACGCCGCGGGGCTGTCCGCGGCCACCCGGGCCCGACGCCTGCGCGGTCCGGACGAACTCGACATCCTCGTGCTGGAGCAGGGCCCCGAGGCCTCGTACTCCGCGTGCGGCATCCCGTACTGGGTGGGCGACGTCGTCGCCGACCGGGACGCCCTCATCGCCCGCACGCCGGCCGACCTCGCCGCCCAGGACATCACCGTCCGCACCGGCACCCGCGCCGAGGGGATCGACCTCGACGCCGGCACGGTGGCGGCCGGCGGGCGGCGGATCGGCTTCGACACGCTCGTCGTCGCCACCGGCGGCCGGCCGCTGCGGCCAGACGTGCCCGGGCTGGACGCCGACGGCGTCTTCGGCGTGCACCGGCTCTCCGACGGCGCCGCGATCCGGGCCGCGGTGGCGGCGGGCGCCCGGCGGGCCGTCGTCCTGGGCGGGGGCTACATCGGCCTGGAGATGGCCGAGGTGCTGCAGCTGCGCGGGCTGCAGGTCACCGTCGTCCTGGCCGATCCGCAGCCGATGGCCCAGCTCGACGCGGACATGGGCGAGCGGGTCCGCAAGGCCATGGGCGACCTGGGCCTCGACGTGCAGACCGACCAGCCGGTGCGGGAGATCGAGACCCGCGCCGACGGCGCGGTGACCGCGGTGCGCACCGACGTCGGCCGCTACCCCTGCGACCTCGTCGTCCTCGGGTTGGGCATGGGCCCGGAGGTGGCGCTGGCCGAGGCCGCCGGGATCCGGCTGGGCAGCACCGGCGCCATCGACGTCGACCGCACCCAGCGCAGCCGCTCGCACGAGCAGGTCTTCGCCGCCGGCGACTGCGCGCAGACCGTCCACCGGCTCACCGGCGACCCGGTGCACGTCGCTCTGGGCACCCACGCGAACAAGCAGGGCCGCGTGGCCGGCTCGGTGATCGGCGGGCAGCCGGCCCGCTTCGCCGGCGTCCTCGGGACGGCGGTGACCAAGGTGGGGGAGCTGGAGATCGCCCGCACCGGCCTGTGCACCACGCAGGCCGAGGACGGCGGGTTCGACGTCGTCGCCGAGACCGTCGAGGGGACGACGAAGGCCGGCTACTACCCCGGCGCCGACCCGATCGCGGTCAAGGTGCTCACCGAGCGCGGGTCGGGGCTGCTGCTGGGGGCGCAGATCGTCGGCGGGCCGGGCAGCGGCAAGCGGATCGACGTCCTGGCCACCGCGATCTGGGCCGGGCTGACGGCCGAGGAGCTGGCCGGCTCCGACCTGTCCTACGCCCCGCCGTTCTCGCCCACCTACGACCCGGTGATCGTCGCCGCCCGCGTGGCCAGCCGGGTGGAGCGCGGGTGACCGCGGACGTCCGTGGCGCGGACTGGTACGGCGAGGACATCGGTGGGCAGCAGCACAGCGGGGTGTCGTTCAGCGGCGTGGACCTGTCGGAGGTCACCGACGACGGCGCCGTCTTCGAGGACTGCACGTTCCACGACTGCCGGTTCAACGGCTCGCGGCACACCGAGGCGGCGTTCCTCAACTGCACCTTCACCGGCTGCTCGTTCTTCGAGGCGGAGTTCGACCGGTGCAAGCTCGTCGGCAGCCGGTTCGACCGGTGCTCGTTCGACCTGCTCACCGTCACCGGCGGCGACTGGTCGTTCGTCGGGCTGGCCGGCGCCGACCTGGCGCGGGCGTCGTTCAGCGGGGCGCGGATGCGGGAGGCCGACCTCTCGGGTGCCCGCTGCACCGGGGCGGTGCTGCGCGACCTGGACCTCTCCGCCACCGAGCTCGGCGGCGCCGACCTCTCCCGCGCCGACCTGCGCGGCTCCGACCTGACCGCCCTCGACCCGGCCGCCGTGGAGCTGCGCGGGGCGGTGGTGGACCTCGCGCAGGCCGTCGTCCTCGTGACCGCGCTGGGGCTGCGGGTCGAGCCGTGATCGGGCGGCTGCCGCAGCCGGTGGCCCGGGTGGGATGCTGACCGCGAGGACGCCGCCGACGCGAGGAGTGCCAGGGATGCCCATCGCGACCCCTGAGGTCTACGCCGACATGATCCGCCGGGCGAAGGAGGGCGGGTTCGCCTACCCGGCGATCAACTGCACGTCGTCCGAGACGGTCAACGCCGCGCTGCGCGGGTTCGCCGACGCCGGCAGCGACGGGATCATCCAGTTCTCCACCGGCGGCGCGGAGTTCGCCTCCGGCACGATGGTCAAGGACATGGTCACCGGCGCGGTCGCGATGGCCGAGTTCGCGCACGTCGTGGCGGAGAAGTACCCGGTCAACGTCGCGCTGCACACCGACCACTGCCCCAAGGACAAGCTCGACGCCTACGTGCGGCCGCTGATCGCGCTGTCCCAGGACCGCGTCGACGCCGGCCAGGAGCCGCTGTTCCAGTCGCACATGTGGGACGGCTCGGCGATCGACCTGGAGGAGAACCTGCAGATCGCCGAGGAGCTGATCGACAAGACCGCCGCGGCGAAGATCGTGCTGGAGCTGGAGATCGGCGTCGTCGGCGGCGAGGAGGACGGCGTCGCCCACGACATCAACGAGAAGCTCTACACCGCCCCCGGCGACTTCGTGGCGACCGCCAAGGCCCTCGGCCTCGGCGAGCGCGGCGTCTACCTGCTCGCGGCGACCTTCGGCAACGTGCACGGCGTCTACAAGCCGGGCAACGTCAAGCTGCGCCCCGAGATCCTCAAGCAGGGCCAGGACGTCGTCGCCCAGGAGTTCGGCCTCGGCGACGGCGCCAAGCCGTTCAACTTCGTCTTCCACGGCGGTTCGGGCTCGGCGCAGTCGGAGATCCGCGAGGCGCTGTCCTACGGCGTGGTGAAGATGAACGTCGACACCGACACCCAGTACGCCTTCACCCGCCCGATCGCCGGGCACATGTTCAGCAACTACGACGGCGTGCTCAAGGTCGACGGCGAGGTCGGCAACAAGAAGACCTACGACCCGCGCAGCTACCTCAAGGCCGCCGAGACGAGCATGGCCGCGCGCGTCGTCGAGGCCTGCGAGGACCTGCTGTCGGCCGGCCAGTCGCAGGGCGCCTGATGACCCACTCGCACCAGAACCTGCTGGGGGAGCCGCCGGCCACCCTGCTGCCCGCCAACGACGAGGCGGCGGGGGAGCTGGCCGACGGCGTCCCGGCGGCCGAGGTGGCGGCGCACCACCCCACCTTCAGCGCGGCGTGGGCGGCGTTGGCCGAGGAGGCCATCGACCGCCCCGAGCGGCAGCTCGGCGACACGATCGAGGCCTACGCCTACGCCCGCACCGGCTACCACCGCGGGCTGGACGCGCTGCGCCGCAACGGCTGGAAGGGTTACGGCCCGGTCCCGTGGGCGCACGAGCCCAACCGCGGCTTCCTGCGCTGCGTCACGGTGCTGGCGCGGGCCGCCGAGGCGATCGGCGAGACCGCCGAGCAGGAGCGCTGCACCCAGCTGCTGCGCGACTGCGACCCGACGCTCGCCCCCTGACCCGCGCGGTGCGGTCGCCGCCCTCACGTTCCACGGCGAGGGTGGCGACCGCACCACGCGGGTGGGCGGGTCCGCGGACGCTCACCCGCTGTAGGGGTTTGACCTGGGAGTTCCCGGGAATGATCTCACCGTCCGTGAGCACAGGGGGTCCGTCGTTCCGGGGAGGTCAGCATGGCCACGCTTCTGTGGATCATCGCCGTCGTACTGGTGGTCGCCGGCATCGTCGCCATACTCAGGCGTCAGCTGCTGTGGGGCATCGTGCTCATCGTCGTCGGCCTGCTCGTGGGTCCCGGCGGCGTGAGCGTCTTCACCTAACCCCGGTCGCCCAGCTCGGGGTGCAGGGCGGTGAGCGCGGCGGTGAGCGAGGTCAGCTCCTCACCGCCGGCCATCAGCCGCGTCAGGTCGTCGACGTCGACGTCGTCCCGGGTGAGGCTGCCGGCCACCTGCCCGCGCGCGAGGAGCAGGAAGCGGTCGCCGACCAGGTGCGCGTAGCGCGGGTTGTGCGTCACGAAGACCACGGCCATGCCCTGCGCCCGGGCGGCGACGACCGACTGCAGCACGAGGGTGTGCTGGGCGACGGTCATCGGCGCCGTCGGCTCGTCGATGACCAGCACCCGGGCGCCGAAGTGCAGCGCCCGGGCGACCGCCATGCTCTGCCGCTCACCGGCCTGCAGCGCGCTGGCCGGCTGGTCGGGGTCGAGGCCGGTGACGCCGACCCGGGCCATCGCCCGCACGGTGACCCGGCGCGCCTCCTGCAGGTCGAGCCGGCGCAGCGGCCACGGGCCGCGGGTGGGTTCGGCGCCGAGGAAGAAGTTGCGCCACACCGACAGCAGCGGTGCGACGGCGAGGTCCTGCCAGACGGTGGCGATCCCGGCGGCCCGCGCCTGCTTCGGCGACCGGAACCGCACGGGCCGGCCCGACACCAGCAGCTCGCCCTCGTCGTGCCGGCGCAACCCCGACAGGACGGCGACGAGCGTCGACTTGCCCGACCCGTTCTCCCCGAGCACGCAGGTGATCTCCCCGGCCCGCAGGGTGACGCTGAGCCGGTTGAGCGCGGGCACCGAGCCGTAGCGGACGGTCAGCCCGCGCAGCTCGACGACGGGGTCGGTCACGACCTGGGCACCGCCTTCAGCCGCCGCCGGACGACGCCGTTGGCCAGCAGCGCCACCAGCAGGAGCACGCCGAGGAACGCCTGGAACCACCGCGGGTCCCAGCCGGCCAGCGGGATGCCCTGACGGACGACGGCGTAGAGCAGGGCGCCGATCGCCGCGCCCACCGCCGAGCCGTAGCCGCCGGTGAGCAGGCACCCGCCGATGACGGCGACGACGATGAACTCGATCTCGTTGCCCAGCCCCGGCGCGACCTGGACCCCGCCGAGCCGGACCAGCCCGAGCGTGCCGATCAGCCAGCCCGCGGCCGCGGTGAGGCAGAACAGCGTCACCGTCGTCCCGCGGACCGGCACGCCGAGTTCCCGGGCGGCCCGCCGGGCCCCGCCGCTGGCGAACACCGCGTTGCCGAAGCGCGTGCGCCACAGCACCCACGTGGCCAGGGCGGTGACGCCGAGGAACCACAGCAGCGAGACGCGGAACCGCCCGTCGCCGATCAGCAGCGTCGACCCGAAGAGGGCGACCGCGGAGTCCCAGCCGGCCGCGGAGTCCAGACCCTCGATCCGCGCCGAGCCCGCGACGGCGTGCGTGCCGGCCAGCGTGACGCCCTGCAGCACGAGGAACGTCGCCAGGGTCACCAGGAAGCTGGGCAGGCCCGTGGTGACGACGAGCAGCCCGTTGACGGCGCCGACCGCCAGCGCGCTGAGCAGCGAGACCACCAGTGCCGGCCAGATGCCCCACCCGGCGGACTCCACCAGCAGCGCCGTGACCAGGGAGCTCGCGACCGCCACCACGCCCACGGAGAGGTCGAACTGGCCGGCGACGAGCAGCAGCGCGACCGGCACGCCGCCGATGCCCAGCAGGGCGGCGACGTCCAGCACGCTGGCCAGCCCGCCGGAGGTGAGCAGCCCGGGCGCCTGCAGGCCGAAGAAGACCACCACGACGGCCAGGCCCACCAGCGCCGCGAGGCTGGGGCGGGCCAGCGCCCGGCCGAGCAGCCGGCGTGCGGCCGGGACCGTCGCGGGCGCCGGGCCGAACGTGGGCAGGCGGTCGGCGGTCACCGGGCGTCGGGGCCGGTCGGCGGGGACGACGTCGGCAGCGGGACCTCCTCGGGAGTGCACGTGCCGCCCCAGTGTCCACGAGAAGGCTGGGTGCGGCCGGTCAGGGCCGCAGGAGCCAGCGCACCCGGTCGTCGGCGTACCAGGTCCAGCGGGTCACCGGCTTCGGGAACGGCACGCCGTCCCGGATCACGCGGGCCGGGTCGCTGGCCACCTGCAGCGCACGGCCCTTGGTCCGCCGGACCGGCCGCAGCGGGATGGTCATCACCGACACGCCGATCGTGTCGACCGCCGACCAGTCGGGGCGGACGTCGAGCCGGGTCACCTGCCCGTCGGCCACCTTCATGTCGTCGTGGTGCGCCTGCAGGCCCAGCCGGCGGCCGAGGCTGCGCCGCGGGTCGTCGCTCCACGGTTCCAGCCGGCCGTGGTGCAGCAGGACGCCGCCGTGGTCGTCGCGCACCAGGGTGAGCTCCCGCTGCTCCCCGGTCCCGATGCCCAGCGCGCGGGCCAGCCCGGTCGAGGCGGTGTCGTCGGCCGGCTCCCAGGCGACCGGTACCTCGGCCGTGCGCCCGGCACGCAGCAGGGCCGCCAGGACGCCGGCGAGCGCGGGGACGGCGCCGCGGACCACCACGGACCCGGCGTCGGCCACCGCGGCCACGTCGTCCTTCTCGGGGGCCGAGCCGGGTTCCAGACCGCGCAGGTCGAGCTCGACGAGAGGCATGCGGCTACCCTGCCACCTGCCAGCCGGGACCGGCCGGGAAGCTCGCGCGAGGAGATGGACACAAGCCGATGCCGGCAGTCGTGCTGATCGGTGCCCAGTGGGGCGACGAGGGCAAGGGCAAGGCCACCGACCTGCTCGGGGGCCGCGTGCCCTACGTCGTCCGCTACCAGGGCGGCAACAACGCCGGGCACACCGTCATCACCCCCGACGGTGAGCGCTACGCGCTGCACCTGATCCCGTCCGGGATCCTGACCCCGGGCTGCACCCCGGTGATCGGCAACGGCGTGGTCATCGACCCGCAGGTGCTCATCACCGAGCTCGCCGGCCTGGAGGAGCGCGGGGTCGACACCTCGCGGCTGGTGATCTCCTCCGACGCGCACCTGATCATGCCGCACCACCGGGCCCTCGACAAAGTCACCGAGCGCTTCCTCGGCAAGCGCAAGATCGGCACCACCGGCCGCGGCATCGGCCCCGCCTACGGCGACAAGGTGGCCCGCGTCGGCATCCGCGTGCAGGACCTGCTGGACCTGTCGATCCTCCGGCAGAAGCTCGAGGGCACCCTGCAGGAGAAGAACCAGATCCTGGTCAAGGTCTACAACCGCCGGGCGATCGACGTCGACGAGGTCGTCGAGGAGTACGCCGGCTACGCCGAGCAGCTCAAGCACCGGATCGCCGACACCCGGCTGCTGCTGGGCAAGGCGCTCGACGCCGGCGAGTGGGTGCTGCTGGAGGGGTCGCAGGGCACGCTGCTCGACGTCGACCACGGCACGTACCCCTTCGTGACGTCGTCCAACCCGACCTCCGGCGGCGCGGCCACGGGCTCGGGGATCGGCCCGACCCGCATCTCGCGGGTGGTGGGCATCCTCAAGGCCTACACGACCCGCGTCGGCTCGGGCCCGTTCCCCACCGAGCTGTTCGACCAGTGGGGCGAGTACCTGCGCAAGCAGGGCGGCGAGGTCGGCGTCACCACCGGCCGCGACCGGCGCTGCGGGTGGTTCGACGCCGTCGTCGCCCGGTACGCCAGCCGCGTCAACGGGATCACCGACTACTTCCTCACCAAGCTCGACGTCCTGTCCGGCCTGGAGACGGTGCCGATCTGCGTGGCCTACGACGTCGACGGCGTCCGGCACGACGAGATGCCGATGACGCAGACGGAGTTCCACCACGCCACGCCCGTGTACGAGGAGATGCCGGGCTGGTTCGAGGACATCCGCGGCTGCCGGACCTTCGACGAGCTGCCGGCGAACGCGCAGGCCTACGTGCGGCGCCTGGAGGAGCTCTCCGGGGCGCGGATCAGCGTGATCGGCGTCGGCCCCGGCCGCGACGAGAACGTGGTGGTCCACGACCTGCTCCAGTAGGCCCCCTGCAGCGGCCCGCCGCGAGCTCGCGAGCGGTGCGGGGCAGGGGGCCCCTTCTCAGGCGGCGACGAGCTCGGCGCGGGCCCGGACGGCGACGTCGGGGGAGTCGGTGATCACGCCGTCGACGCCCAGCGCCAGCAGCAGGCGGGCCTCGCCCTCGGCGTCCCCGGTCGCGGCCGGGTCGCCGCCGCGGCGCAGGTGCCGGGGCAGGAAGGCGTTCTCGGCGCGCAGCGTCCACGGGACGACGACCAGCCCGGCCCGGTGCGCCTGGGTGACCAGGTCGGAGATGCCGGTGAGCGTCTGGTGCTCGTCGCGCAGCAGGATGCGGTGCCGGCTCGGGGCGATGCCCTGCGCGTAGGTGGAGACCTCGCGCAGCCCGGCCGGCGTCACGAACTCGTCGCCGACCGGGGCGTCGTCCACCAGCTGGAACATCTGCGGGCCGGCGTCGCCGAGCTCGGCCCGCAGGGCGCGCAGGCCGGCCCCGTCGAAGGACTGCACCACCACCGGGCCGTCGGGGCGGGCGGCCCCCAGCCGGCGCAGCTCGTCGGCGACCAGCTCGGTCATCGGCAGGCCGTGCTCGGCCGACCAGGTCGGCTTCTTCAGCTCCGCGAGCACGCGCACCGGCCGCTCGGGGGTCGACCGGCGGACGGCGAGCTCGACGACCTCGGCCAGCGTCAGGATGCCGAACCGCCCGTCGTAGGCGGTGTTCAGGGGGCGCAGCGCCGGCATCCGCTCGACCGCGCGCAGCGTGCGCAGCTCCGCCAGCGTGAAGTCCTCGGCGAACCAGCCGGTGCGCTCGACCGTGCCGACGACGCGGGTGGTGCGCCGGGCGGCGAACTCGGGGCGCTCGGCCACGTCGGTCGAGCGGGACAGCTCGTTCTCGTGCCGGACGACGAGGGCGCCGTCCCGGCTGACCACGACGTCGGGCTCGATCAGGTCAGCACCGAGGTCGACGGCGAGCTCGAAGCTGGCGAACGTGTGCTCGGGACGGTAGGCGCTGGCCCCGCGGTGCCCCACGACGAGGGGCACGGAGGAGCGGGTCGCCGTGCGAGAGGCCGGCGACTCGGTCGCGGTCATGCCATCGAGAACACCCGAGGAACCTGAACGAACGTCGAACGCCGAGGGGTGTTTCGCCCACAATTCGGGCGACAGGGAGCTGACCTGCGCGCGAGCATGTCCGCCGTGACCGAACTAACAGCCCTCGGGTGGACACCCGACCGGGTGGCGCAGCTCCCGGAGGGCACCGTCCCGGCGCGGGTGGCCCGCGTCGACCGCGGGCTGCTCACCGTCCTCACCGCCGACGGCGAGCAGCGCGTGCACCCCGCCGCGGCCCTGCACGACGAGAGCGGCCTCGCCTCCCCGGCGGTGGGCGACTGGCTGGCGCTGCGCGGCGAGCTGGCGGTGGCGGTGCTGCCCCGCCGGTCGGCGTTCACCCGCACCGTGGCCGGGCGGACGTCGGCGGCTCAGGTGGTCGCCGCCAACCTCGACACCGTCCTGGTGGTGGACGCCCTGGTCGGCGACACCCGCATGCGCCGCGTCGAGCGGTACCTCGCCGTGGCGTGGAGCAGCGGCGCCACCCCCGTCGTCGTCCTGACCAAGGCCGACCTGTGCGACGACGTCCCGGCGGCGGTGGCGGCGGTGGCCGAGGACGCGCTCGGCGTCGAGGTGCTGGCGGTCAGCTCGGTCACCGGGGAGGGGCTCGACGCCGTGGCCGCGCTGCTCGGCCCCGGCCGGACGGCGGCCATGGTCGGCCCCTCCGGCGTCGGGAAGTCGAGCCTGACCAACGCCCTGGCCGGCCGCGCGGTCGCCGAGACCCGGGAGATCCGCGAGAGCGACGGCCGCGGCCGGCACACGACCACGGCGCGCGAGCTGCACGTGCTGCCCGGCGGGGGCCTGCTGGTCGACACCCCCGGCATGCGCGAGCTGGCTCTCTACGACGACGCCGAGGGCGTCGAGGCCGCGTACGCCGACATCACCGAGCTGGCGGCCGGCTGCCGGTTCCGCGACTGCGAGCACCGCACCGAGCCCGGCTGCGCGGTCGCCGCCGCGGTCGACGACGGCACCCTCGACCCCGCGCGCCTGGTCGCCTGGCGCAAGCTGCAGCGCGAGGCGCACCGGCAGCTGCTGCGGGTCGACGCCCGGGCCCGCGCGGAGGAGAAGGCCCGCACCCGCGCCTTCTTCCGCTCGCTGCGCGACCAGCCGAACCGGGTCCGGTAGCCACCTCGGTAGATTCGGCGCCCGTGCGCGTGCTCGTGATCGGCTCCGGCGCCCGGGAGCACGCCCTGTGCGTGGCTCTGTCCTCCGACCCCGCGGTCGAGGCGCTCGCCTGCGCGCCCGGCAACGCCGGCACCCGCGCGGTCGCCGAGCCGCTGCCTGTCACCGTGGCGGACCCCGACTCGGTGGCCGCGGTCGCCCGCGAGTGGGGCGCCGACCTGGTCGTCGTCGGGCCCGAGGTCCCGCTCGTGGCGGGGGCCGCCGACGCCGTCCGGGACGCCGGCATCCCCTGCTTCGGCCCCTCGGAACAGGCCGCGCAGCTGGAGGGCAGCAAGTCCTTCGCCAAGCACGTGATGGCCGCCGCCGGGGTGCCCACGGCGCGCTCGTGGCCGGTCGGCGGGCCGGCCGAGCTGGAGACCGCGCTCGGCGAGGTCGCCGCGGTCGCCCCCGGCGAGCCCTACGTCGTCAAGGACGACGGCCTGGCCGCCGGCAAGGGCGTGCTGGTCACCCCCGATCGCGACGCCGCCCTCGCGCACGGGCGGGCGGTGCTCGACGGCGGGCACGCGGTGCTGGTCGAGGAGTACCTCGACGGGCCCGAGGTGTCGCTGTTCGCCGTCACCGACGGGACGACGGTGCTGCCGCTGGTGCCCGCGCAGGACTTCAAGCGCCGCGACGACGGCGACGGCGGCCCCAACACCGGCGGCATGGGTGCCTACGCCCCGCTGCCGTGGGCACCGCCCGGCCTGGTCGACGAGGTGCTGGCCACCGTGCTCCAGCCGACCGTCGACGAGATGCGCCGCCGCGGCGAGCCGTTCAGCGGCCTGCTCTACGCCGGCCTGGCGCTGACCTCCCACGGCGTCCGGGTGGTCGAGTTCAACGCCCGCTTCGGCGACCCGGAGACCCAGGTCGTGCTGCCGCTGCTCGAGACCCCGCTGGCCGGGCTGCTGCACGCCGCCGCCACCGGCACCCTCGCCGACCACCCGCCGCTGCGCTGGCGCGACGGCGCGGCGGTCACCGTCGTCGTCGCCGCGCCCGGGTACCCGGAGAGGCCGCGCACCGGGGATCCGATCACCGGGGCGGACGGCGAGGGCGTGCTGCACGCCGGCACGGCGGTCACCGCCGACGGCGCCGTGGTCTCCGCCGGCGGTCGGGTGCTCGCGGTCACCGCGGTCGGCGCCGACCTCGCCGCCGCCCGGCAGCTCGCCTACGAGCGGGTCGCCGGTGTGCGGCTGGCCGACGCGCACTGGCGCACCGACATCGCGCTGGCCGCGGTGGAGGGCCGGGTCACGGCCTAGGTCCCGCCCCCGGTCACGCCGTGGCGAGCAGGCCGGACGACGCGTCGAGCGGCCGGTCCAGCACGTCGGCGCCGTCCACCACCTCGGGCAGGAAGCGCCGCCGCAGCCCGGCGATCGTGGCCAGCCCCGCCGGGTCCACCCCGCCGTGCGGCACCAGGCCCTCGGTGGGGCTGCGCAGCCGGGCGACGTGGCGGCGGGCGAGCTCAGGGGAGAGCCCCAGCCGCTCGGCGGCCACGTCGGCGGCGAGGTCGTCGAGCTCCCCGGCGAGGACGGCGTCGGCGGTGCCGGCCAGCACGCCGGCCAGCGCCCGCGCCGGCTCCAGGTGCGCCTCGCCGGCCACGGCCAGGACCGTGCCGAGGTACGGCGCGCACTCGTCGGCGACCGCGGCCAGGCGCCGGCAGCCGCGCTCCTCGGCGACCAGCTCGTTGCCGGCGTTGAGCATCGTGGCGTCGCAGTCGCCGGCCAGCAGGGCCGCCAGCCGCCGCGGCGTGGAGCCGAGCGCCACCAGCTCGTACTCGTCCCGGGCCACCCCGAGCGACTCGGCCAGCGCGTACATCGCCAGCGCGAACCCCGAGGTGGGGACGTCGACGCCGACCCGCGCGCCGCGCAGCGTGCCGAGGCCGGGCCGGGCGTAGAGGGCCAGGCCCAGCCCGCGGTCCACGGCGCCGACGATCCGCACGTCGAGCAGCTCGCCGAGGGGGTTGCCCGGGCTGAACCGGTAGGCCAGCACGTTGTCGGGGCTGGTGAGCGCCACGTCGAGCTCACCGGCCAGCAGCGACCGGAACTGCCCCGGTGACGAGGCGACCGGCACCTCCTCCGGGTCGAGCCCGGCCTCGGCCAGCCGGCCGGTGCGGCGGGCGAGCGAGAGCAGCACCGAGGGGCTGAAGGCGCCCACGACGAGACGGGGAGCAGACATCCTGCGGCGTCCTCCGGGTGGTCCGAGCGGGACCAGGGAGTATGCCGCCGTGCAGTCGATTGCACCAGAGCTGCACGATCTGCGGGACCGCCGCGCACTGCGGGGGCCCGGCGACCGGTGCTTGACAGGGCGGTCCCCGCGATAGGACCCTGCTGGCACCGGTCACAATCGATTGCAGAGCGGGAGGACCCAGATGGACGAGCGGGTGTCGTCGGCGATCGCGCACTGGGGCCCTCGCTTCACCACCAACGGCGTCACCGTCTCGGACTTCGAGGAGGTCACCCGCCGCGTCGAGCGCTGGGCCGACTGGTGCGCGGCCTGGTCGGCGAAGGGTGCCGAGCACGAGCAGCTCGGCCGGCGCGCTCTGGCCGACGGCCGGTCGGTCTCGGCCGGCCAGCACCTCGCGCAGGCCGCCGTCTACTTCCACTTCGGCAAGTTCGTCTTCGTCGAGGACCTCGACCAGATGCGCGCCGCCCACGAGCGCGCCGTCGCCTGCCTCACCGACGCCCTCCCGCACCTGCTGCCCCCCGGGCGCCGGGTCGAGATCCCGTTCGAGGGCACCTCGCTCGTCGGCGTGCTCCGCACCCCCGGCGGCGCCGGCCCGCACCCCGTCGTCGTCCTGCTGCCGGGCCTGGACTCCACGAAGGAGGAGCTGCGCTCCACCGAGGACACGTTCCTCGACCGCGGCCTGGCGACGTTCAGCGTCGACGGCCCGGGCCAGGGGGAGGCCGAGTACGACCTGCCGATCCGCGGCGACTGGTCGGCCGTGGGGGAGGCGCTGCTCACCGCGCTGGAGGGGCTGCCGGAGGTCGACGCCGGCCGCGTCGCGGTGTGGGGCGTCAGCCTCGGCGGCTACTACGCGCCGCGGGTCGCCGCCGCGCTGGGCGACCGGGTGCGTGCCTGCGTTGCGCTGGCCGGCCCCTACGACTTCGGCGACTGCTGGCCGCAGCTGCCCGAGCTGACCCGCGAGACCTTCCGGGTCCGCTCGCGCGCGGCCACCGACGACGCGGCGCGGCTGCTCGCGCACACGCTCTCGCTCGAGGGCGTCGCCGAGAAGATCACCGCCCCGCTGCTGATCGTGTTCGGCCGCAAGGACCGGCTGATCCCCTGGCAGCACGCCGAGCGCCTGCGCGACACCACCGGTGGCGAGGTGGAGCTGCTGATGCTCGAGGACGGCAACCACGGCTGCGCCAACGTCGCGCCCTGGCACCGCCCGTACACCGCCGACTGGCTCGCCGACCGGCTCGCCGCAACCCCGCTCGCCGATGGAACGAGGAGCACCCAGTGAACGACAGCGTCGCCACCCCGGAGTCGGTCGGCTGGATCGGCGCCGGCCGGATGGGGGCCGCCATGGCCACCCGGCTGGCCAAGGCCGGTGTCAAGGTGACCGTCTGGAACAGGACGAAGGCCAAGGCCGAGCCGCTGGCCGAGGTCGGCTGCGTGGTCGCCGACCGGATCGCCGAGCTGCGCGGCATGGACGCCGTCTTCGTCATGGTCTCCACCTCCAAGGACCTCGAGCAGGTCCTGCTCGGCGAGGGCGGCCTGCTGACCGACCCGGACGACGTGCCGCGGATCGTCGTCGACTGCTCGACGGTCGACCAGGCGGCGTCCGAGGCGATGCGCGCGGCGGCCGAGGAGCGGGGCGTGGCCTTCCTGGCCAGCCCGGTCAGCGGCAACGGCAAGGTGGTCAAGGCGGGCAAGCTCAGCCTGGTCGCCTCCGGGCCGGAGGAGACGTTCGAGCAGGTCCGGCCGCTGCTGGAGCACATCGGGCGGCACGTCACCTACGTCGGCGAGGGCGACGTCGCCCGGCTGGTGAAGATCTGCCACAACCTCATGCTGGGCGTGGTCACCCAGTGCATGGCCGAGATCACCGTGCTCGCCGAGAAGGGCGGGGTCCCGCGCGCGGCGTTCCTCGAGTTCCTGAACAACAGCGTCATGGGCTCGGTGTTCACCCGCTACAAGTCGCCGGCGTTCGTGAACCTGGACTACTCGCCCACCTTCACCCCGATCCTGCTGCGCAAGGACTTCGACCTCGGGCTGGCGGCCGCGCACGACCTCGACGTCCCGATGCCGATCGCCGCCGCCACCGCGGCGGCGGTGCAGGCCAGCGTCAGCAGCGGCCGGGTCGAGGAGGACTTCTCGATCCTGCTCGACCTGCAGGCGCACAACTCCGGCCTCCGGCTCGAGCCGGAGAACGTCCCCGTGGACGACGGGCTGAGCGCGAACGGCGGCGCGCGGTGACCGGTGCGCGGCCCCTGCCGGCGCCCGGACACATGGGCGTCGACTACGAGCAGCGGGTCGACTTCGCCCGGCTCCGCGAGTACCGGCTCGGCCGGGCCAAGGCCTCCCTGGAAGCCAGCGAGTGCGGCGCCTTCCTGCTGTTCGACTTCTACAACATCCGCTACACGACCCAGACGTGGATCGGCGGCGCCCTCGGCGACAAGATGATCCGGTACGCGCTGCTGGCCCGCGGCAAGGACCCCGTGCTGTGGGACTTCGGCTCGGCCGTCAAGCACCACCAGCAGTACTCCCGGTGGGTCCCGACCGAGAACTACCGGGCCGGCTTCCTCGGCTTCCGCGGAGCGGTCGCCCCGACGGTCGGCCTCATGGCCGAGGCGGTGGCCGAGATCAAGTCGCTGCTGGTCGAGGCGGGAGTGGCCGACCTGCCGGTGGGGGTCGACATCGTCGAGCCGCCGTTCCTGTTCGAGATGGAGCGGCAGGGCCTCCGGGTGGTCGACGCCCAGCAGCTCATGCTCGACGCCCGGGTGATCAAGTCACCCGACGAGATCGCCCTGCTCAACCAGGCGGCGGCCATGGTCGACGGCGTCTACCAGGACATCGTCGAGATGCTGAAGCCCGGGGTGCGCGAGAACCAGATCGTCGCGCACGCCAACAAGCGTCTCTACGAGATGGGCTCCGACCAGGTCGAGGCGGTCAACGCCATCTCCGGTGAGCGGTGCAACCCGCACCCGCACAACTTCACCGACCGGCTGATCCGCCCGGGCGACCAGGCGTTCTTCGACATCATCCACTCGTACAACGGCTACCGGACCTGCTACTACCGGACCTTCAGCGTCGGCAGCGCCACCCCGGCGCAGCGGGACGCGTACAAGCAGGCCCGCGAGTGGATGGACCGCGGGCTGGCCGGCATCAAGGCCGGCGTGGGCACCGACGAGGTGGCCGCGCTGCTGCCGAGGGCGGAGGAGTTCGGCTTCGGCAGCGAGATGGAGGCCTTCGGGCTGCAGTTCGCCCACGGTCTCGGCCTCGGTCTGCACGAGCGGCCGATCATCTCCCGGCTCAACAGCATGACCGAGCCGATCGAGCTGCAGGTCGGCATGGTGTTCGCGCTGGAGACCTACTGCCCGGCCGGCGACGGCTTCTCCGCCGCCCGGCTGGAGGAGGAGGTCGTCGTCACCCCCGACGGGCCGCAGATCCTGACGCTCTTCCCGAGCCAGGACCTCGTCGTCACCAACCCGTACTGAGAGGGCCGGCCATGAGCCTCGATGCACTGGGCGAGTTCGACCACCTGCTCACGGAGCTCTGGATCGGCGGCAAGCCGGTGCCGGCCTCCGACGGCAGCCGGTTCGACGTCCTGGACCCCGCGACCGGTCAGGTGCTGACGACGGTCGCCGACGGCACCGTCGAGGACGCGATCGCCGCGGTCGACGCGGCGGAGGCCGCGGCGGCGTCCTGGGCGGCGACCCCGCCGCGCGAGCGGGCGGAGGTGCTGCGCCGCGCGTTCGAGCTGATGACGGCGCAGAAGGAGCCCCTCGCCCGGCTGGTCACCCTGGAGAACGGCAAGGCGCTGCCCGACGCCCGCGGCGAGGTCGCCTACGCCGCCGAGTTCTTCCGCTGGTACGCCGAGGAGGCCGTGCGGGCGACCGGTGCGGTGCAGACGGCCCCGTCGGGCGCCAACAAGATCCTGGTCGTGCAGCAGCCGGTCGGGATCTGCGTGCTGGTGACGCCGTGGAACTTCCCGGCCGCGATGGCCACCCGCAAGATCGGCCCGGCGCTGGCCGCCGGCTGCACCGTGGTGCTCAAGCCGGCCAGCGACACCCCGCTGACGGCGCTGGCGATGGCCCGGGTCCTCGAGGACGCCGGGGTGCCGCCGGGTGTGGTCAACGTGCTGCCCGCCCGCCGCTCCGGCGCCGTCGTCTCGGCGATGCTGCACGACCCGCGGGTGCGCAAGCTGTCGTTCACCGGCTCGACCGAGGTGGGGCGCGTGCTGCTGCACGAGGCGGCCGACCAGGTCATCAACTGCTCGATGGAGCTGGGCGGCAACGCGCCGTTCCTGGTGTTCGCCGACGCCGACCTCGACGCCGCCGTCGACGGCGCCATGATCGCCAAGATGCGCAACGGCGGCGAGGCGTGCACCGCGGCCAACCGCTTCTACGTGGAGCGCCCGGTCGCCGAGGAGTTCGGCCGCCGGCTCGCCGAGCGCATGGCGGCGCTGGCCATGGGGCCGGGGCTGGACGAGGACACCCAGCTCGGCCCGCTGGTCAACGACGACACCGCCGCGAAGGTCGACGAGCTGGTGCAGGGGGCGGTGGCCGAGGGGGCGACCGCCGTCGTCGGTGGCCGCCGTCCGGACCGTGCCGGCTTCTACTACGAGCCGACGGTGCTCACCGGCGTGCGCCCGGGGTCGGCGATCCTCGGCGAGGAGATCTTCGGCCCGGTGGCGCCGATCGTGGCCTTCGACGACGAGGCCGAGGCGATCCGCATGGCCAACGACACCGAGTACGGCCTGGTCGCCTACGTCTACACGCGCGACGTCGGCCGCGGCCTGCGGGTGAGCGAGGCGCTGGAGTCGGGCATGGTCGGCCTCAACCGCGGGCTGGTCAGCGACCCGGCGGCGCCGTTCGGCGGGGTGAAGCAGAGCGGCATCGGCCGCGAGGGCGGCCACCACGGCCTGCTCGACTACCTGGAGAGCAAGTACATCGCCGTCACCTGGTGACCCCGCCGCCGTTCAGGGGCGGGCCTGCCCTCGGCCCCGACCCGCGCGGTGCGGTCCCCACCCGCGCGGTGTGCGGCGCGGGTGACGACCTCGCGGGGAGGGTGACGCCGCCGTCCTCCCCCACGGCAGCGGCTCCTCCCTCACGCCGCAGCACGAGGGAGGAGCCGCCATGACCAGGTCACCTGATCATGGCGAGCCGCCGTTCAGGGGCGGGAGGCCGCCCAGTAGTCGGGGCGGGCCTTGCTCTCCGCGAGCTCCTCGGCGGTGCGGAAGCCGGGCGCCATCGAGGCGTCGGTGCCGGCCATGTACTGGTGGTGGTCGATGCCGAGCAGGCGGATCCAGCTCTGCTGGCCGAAGGTGAGCGCGATGCAGCAGCCCAGCTCGACCAGCTCCGGCTCGGAGAAGTGCGCGTGCAGCCGCGCCCAGAAGCCCTCCTCGTCGGCCGGCATGCCCCACGCGATCGCCTCGGCGTAGGCCAGCGCCGCCTTCTGCCGCTCGTCGTACCTCTCCGACTTCTCGAAGTTGAGCAGCTCGTCGTACTGCATCTCCTCGAGGCCGGCCTTCGCCGCCTTGGTCGAGCGCTGGTTGCCGCAGAACTCGCACTTCACCGTGCGCGAGATGTAGACGCGGCACAGCTCCTTGATCGCGTGGTCGCAGACGCCGGAGTGGAACAGCGCCTTCCACGAGTCGGCGAACGCCCAGAACGCCTCGGGCACGTGCGCGCGCACCGCCGAGCTCTCCGGCCGGGGCGTGCCCTCCCGGGCGCAGCGGTGCATCTCCTCCTGCATCGCCTCGTTCATCGACTCCAGCGGCACGTAGCTGATGTGCGGGCGGGGCATGACGGACTCCTTCGTCAGTCGGATGCGGAGATGGCGGCCGTGACGGCCTCGGGGGTCAGGGGCAGGTCGCGCACCCGGACGCCGACGGCGGCGGCGAGCGCGTTGCCGATCGCGCCGGCGGTGGGGCCCTGCGCGGCCTCGCCGGCGCCGACCGAGGGCTCGCCCGAGTCGAGCAGGTGCACCTCGACCTCGGGCACCTCGGAGAAGCGCAGGACCGGGTAGCTCTCCCAGTCGTCGCTGGTCACGCGGCGGCGGTCGAAGCGCACCCGCTCCTTGAGCGTCCAGCTGGTCGCCTGCACCGCGCCGCCCTCGATCTGGTTGCGGACACCGTCGGGGTTGACCACCCGGCCGACGTCGACGGCGACCGTCAGCCGCCGCACCCGCACGTCGCTCACGGCCTCGACCTCGGCGACGACGGCGCAGTACGCGGCGCGGCCCTTGTAGCGGGCGACGGCCAGGCCCCGGCCCAGGCCGTCCGGCAGCGGCGCGCCCCAGCCGGCCGCCTCCGCCGCGGTGGTGAGCACCGCCCGCGCGCGTGCGTCGGCGAGGTGGCGCAGCCGGAACTCCAGCGGGTCGGCGCCGGCCAGCGCGGCCAGCTCGTCGACGAACGACTCGATCGCGAAGACGTTGAGGTGCGCGCCCAGCGCCCGCAGCGCCGAGGAGCGGACCGGGTTCTCGAGCAGCCGGTGCCCGTGCACCCGCCGGGCGCCCACCTCGTAGAGCGGGACGGCGTTGCGCAGCGACCCGCCCCCGGTGGGCAGCGGCGGGTCGGCGGCCGGTGGCACGGGCAGCGGCCGCGCCAGGTGGCGCCCGGCGAGCAGCCCCGGCACACCGGCGTAGCCGGGCCGGGCGGTGTGGCCCTGCGACCAGACGTCGTAGCTCCACGAGGTGATGCGCCCGTCCTCGTCGAGCGACGCCGACACCTGCGCGGTCATCGCCGAGCCGAACGGCGCCCACGACAGCTCGTCGCGGCGGCTCCACTGGACCTGGACCGGGCGCCCCTGAACGGCCCGGGCCAGGAGCACGGCGTCGAAGGCTGCGTCGTCGGCGCCGTTGTGGCCGTAGCAGCCGGCGTTCTCGACGTGCTCGACGGTGATCGCGTCGCGGTCGAGGCCCAGCGCCCCGGCGAGCGCGTCGCGCAGCCGGTGCACGCCCTGGCTGGAGCTCCACACGTGCACGCGGCCGTCGTCGTCCCACCGGGCCAGGCCGCAGCTGGGTGCGATCGAGCCGTGCGCGAGGAACGGCCGGCTGTACCGCGCGGTGTGCGTGGCGGGCCGGACGGGCTCGTCCAGGACGGTGACCGTCTCGCTCGGCGTCTCCTGCAGGTAGGCGTCCAGCGCGCGCTCGTCGGGCAGGGTGTCCTGCTCGTCCCAGCTCGCGGCCGCGCGCAGCCGCTCGGCGGCGACGGCCACCGCCGCCTCGTCGGTGCCGACCACCCCGAGGAACGACCCGTCGCGGACGACGGTGAGCCCGTCGCCGACCGCCCCCTCGGCCACCGCGCGCAGCGTCGCGCCCGGCGACGGCGGGCGCACCACGCGGCCGAAGAGCTGTCCCGGCAGGCGCAGGTCGGAGATGTACCGCGGCCGCCCGGCGATCTTGTCGGGCAGGTCGAGCCGGGGGGTGCTGGTGCCGACCAGCCGGTAGGTCGCCGGGTCGCGCAGCGGCACCGCCGGGTCGGCGTCGACGTCGAGATCGACGGCCACCGACCCGTACGGCGCGCCGGCGTGCAGCCCGCGCACGTGCGCGCAGACCAGGCGGACCGCCGGCACCGCCTCGGCGACCGACATGCTGCCCGCGGTGAGCCCCTCGTCCGGCCCGAACGTGGCGGCGGGCAGCATCCGCACCTGCTCCAGCGGCACACCGAGCTCCTCCGCGGCCACCTGGGCCAGCGCGGTCACGATCCCCTGGCCGAACTCCACCTTGCCGACCCGCAGCTCGACCACGCCGTCGGACAGCACCCGCACCCAGGACGACAGCCGCGGGCTGGCCGCGACGTCCTTGGGCAGCTGCGGGGGCGCGGACGGCGCCGCGTCGACCCGGGGGCCGGTGTCGGAGGTCGCCGTCACGGCGCACCCCCTGCCTCGACGACCGCCTCGACGATCCGCCGGTGCGCGCCGCACCGGCACAGGTTGCGGTCCAGTGCGGCGGCGACCGTGGCGGCGTCGGGGGAGGGGACCTCCTCGAGCAGGGCGGCCGCGCGCACCGCGATGCCCGAGATGCAGAACCCGCACTGGGCGGCCTGCCGGTCGAGCAGCGCCTGCTGGACCGGGTGCAGCGCGCCGTCGCCGCCCAGTCCCTCGACGGTCACCACCTCGTGCCCGGCCGCGGCCTGCACCGGGGTGTCGCAGGAGGGGACGACGGCGCCGTCGAGCCGGACGAAGCACGCCCCGCACAACCCCAGCCCGCAGCCGAACCGCGAGCCCACCAGGCCCAGCTCGTTGCGCAGCACCGTGAGCAGCGGGGTGCTCGGCTCGGCCTCGACGGAGCAGGCGCGGCCGTTGACCGTGAACGCGAACCTCACCGGGTGAACACCTCCGGGTGGCGGCCGAGCTCGATCCGCGTGCGGCGGATGTGCCCGGCCAGGCAGCGCTCGGCGTCGACGACGTCGCGGCGCTCGATCGCGTCGAGCAGCAGCCGGTGCTCGGCGTTGATCACCCACTTGCGCCCCGGTCCGGACAGCCGGACGAACTCGCGCCGGTGGTGGGCGGTGGAGTTCCACAGCCGGGTCACCGTCGAGGTGAGCTGCTCGATCCGGCAGCCGGTGTAGCTGGAGAGGTGGAACTCGCGGTCGAGCTCGAGGAAGCCGGCCAGGTCGCCGTCGGCCTCGATCTGGTCCTGCACCTGCTGCAGGTGCCGGATCTGCGAGTCGGTGAGGTTCGGGATGCTCTCGGCGATGGCCAGCTGCTCGAGCTGCTCGCGCATCCGGTAGACGACGTCGACCTCGTGCATCGACAGGCTGGGCACCCGGGCACCGCGGTGCCGCTCGTGCTCGGTGAGCCCCTCGGCCTCGAGGATCCGCAGCGCCTCGCGGACCGGCAGCCGGCTCGAGCCGAGCCGCTCGGCCACCTCCTCCTGGCGGATCCACTCGCCGGGCCGGATCTCCCCGCGCAGGATCGCCTGCCGGAGGTGGTCGGCGACCCGCGCGCTCGCCGCGTCCTGCACCGAGGTCATGCGAACGCCTCCGGGTTGCGGGACCACGCCTTGCCGTCGGGGTAGCTGACCAGTTCGAACTGCATCCCCCAGGGCGCGAGGAAGTAGACCCACCGCTGGCCCTCGTGGGCGCCGCGGCTCGCCGTCGGCTCGCCGAGCACCCGCACGCCGTGCGCCCGCAGGTGGGTGACGGCGGCGTCGAGGTCGTCGACGTAGAGCGCGACGTGGTGGCCGCCGACGTCGCTGTTGCGCGGCGGCTCGGGGGTCTGGTCGGGCGCCTCGTACTCGAACACCTCGAAGATCGCCTGCCCGCCGCAGCGGAAGAAGCAGTTCCGCATGCGCGCCCGCGGGTGCACGTTCAGGTGCTCGGCCATCCAGTCGCTGTCGTCGTGGACGAAGGGGCCCAGCGAGTAGAGGTACTCGCAGCCCAGGACGTCGACGAGGAACGCGCGCGCCTGCTCCAGGTCGGGCACGGTGAACCCGACGTGGTCCACCCCCGTGAGCCCCGGCAGCGCCATGCGCATCTCCCTCGATGTCAGCGGGTTGGATCCAGAGCCTAGGCGAATGTGATCGGGAGCACTAGCATCCGGCGCAGATCACTCGCAGTCGGATCCAATACGGATCCGCGAGAGGAGAAGCGTCATGCCGCTCCACCGCCGCCTCGAGCCGTCCGCGCCCTGGGTCGAGCTCGTCGCGACCGACGAGGACTGGGACGCGGCCGACCCCGAGCTGCTCCGCACGGTGCACGCCCAGCTGGTGCTGGTGCGCGTGTTCGAGGAGTACGTGCTCGAGCTGGCCGGCGGCGGGCTCATCCACGGCCCGGCGCACTCCAGCATCGGCCAGGAGGGCGGCGCCGTGGGATCGGTGCTCGCCCTGACCAGCGCCGACCAGGTGAACGGCTCGCACCGCGGCCACCACCAGTTCCTCGCCAAGGCGCTGCACCACGTCGCGCCGAAGGGTCTCGACCTGACCGGCGGGGTCGACGACGACGTCCGCGAGGTGCTGCTGCGCACGCTGGCCGAGATCTGCGGGCTGGACCGCGGGTGGAGCCACGGCCGCGGCGGCTCGATGCACCTGCAGTGGAAGGACGCCGGCGCGATGGGCACCAACGCCATCGTCGGCGGCGGCGTCCCGCAGGCGGCCGGGTTCGCCTGGGCCGACCGGCAGGCCGGCACCGACGCGGTCGCGGTGACCTACTTCGGCGACGGCGCGGTCAACATCGGATCCACCCTCGAGACGCTCAACCTCGCCGCCGCCTGGCACCTGCCGGTCTGCTTCTTCATCGAGAACAACCGCTACGCCGTCTCCACCAACGTCTTCGAGGCCACCCGCGAGCCGCGTCTGTCCGGCCGCGGGCCCGGGTTCGGCATCGCCAGCTGGAAGGTCGACGGGATGGACCCGCTCGCCGTCCACCTGGCCATGCGGGAGGCGGTCGCGCACATGCGGGCCGGCCACGGCCCGACCGTCGTCGAGGCCGACACCTACCGCTACTTCCACCAGAACGGCGGCTTCCCGGGCAGCGCCTTCGGCTACCGCAGCAAGGAGGAGGAGCGGGAGTGGCGGGCCCGCGACCCGATCGACCAGGTCGTCGGCCACCTCGTCCGCCTCGGCCTGGCGACCCGGGCCGACCACGAGGCGACCCTCGCCGCGGCCCGGCAGGCCATGGCCGACGTCGGCGACGTGCTGTTCGAGCCCGACCCCGACGGCAAGCCCGGCGCCCGCCGGATCCGCGCCGCCGAGTGGCCCGACCCGTCGTTCGTCGACGTCGGCGTCCGCGGCGACCTGTCGGAGTTCGCCGGCGCGCGGTTCGCCGACACCGGCGACCCCGCCGTCGAGGTGCGGGAGCAGAAGTTCATCGAGGCGGTCGCCGCGGTGATGAACCGCCGGATGGAGACCGACGAGCGGGTCGTCGTCATGGGGGAGGACGTGCACCGCCTCAACGGCGGCACCAACGGCGCCACCCGCGGTCTCAAGGACCGCTTCCCCGACCGGATCCTCGGCACGCCGATCAGCGAGAACGCCTTCGCCGGCCTCGGCGGCGGGATCGCCGTCGACGGACGGTTCCGTCCCGTCGTCGAGTTCATGTACGCCGACTTCATGTGGGTCGCCGCCGACCAGCTGTTCAACCAGATCGGCAAGGCGCGGCACATGTTCGGCGGCACCGGCCCGGTGCCGTTCGTGCTGCGCAGCAAGGTGGCGATGGGCACCGGCTACGGCTCGCAGCACTCGATGGACCCCGCGGGCATCTTCGCCACGAACCCGGGCTGGCGGATCGTCGCCCCGACCACGCCGTTCGACTACGTCGGGCTGATGAACGCGGCGCTGCGCTGCGAGGACCCGGTCGTCGTCCTCGAGCACGTCGACCTCTACAACTCGACCGGTCCCGGCCCGGTCGACGACCTCGACTACTGCCTGCCGGTGGGCAGGGCGGCGGTCCGGCGGACCGGCGGCGAGGTCACCGTCCTCACGTACCTGGCGATGACGCGCTACGTGCTCGAGGCCGTGGACGACGGCGGCTTCGACGTCGACGTGGTCGACC
Source organism: Blastococcus sp. SYSU D00669 (assembly GCF_054050715.1). Taxonomy (NCBI): domain Bacteria; kingdom Bacillati; phylum Actinomycetota; class Actinomycetes; order Geodermatophilales; family Geodermatophilaceae; genus Blastococcus; species Blastococcus sp. SYSU D00669. Next base: position 12,531 of record NZ_JBJGZV010000018.1, on the reverse strand, counting down.
TGCGCTGGCTCGACCGGGCCAGCATCGACTGGGAGACGATCGGCGCCAGCATCCGCAAGACCGGCAACGTGCTCATCGCCGAGCAGGGCGCCGTCGGCACGTCGTACGGCGGGTGGCTGGCCGACGAGATCCAGCGCCGCTTCTTCGACTGGCTGGACTCCCCGGTGGAGCGGGTCACCGGCGGCGAGGCCTCCCCGAGCATCAGCAAGGTGCTCGAGCGCGCCGCGATCGCGCAGAGCGCCGAGGTCACCGCGAAGCTCGCCGAGATGACGGGGATCTGAGCCGTGGCCCGGTTGATGCTCATGCCCGAGGTGGCGGCCAACGCGACCGAGGCGGTCCTCGCCGGCTGGTCGCTCGCCGAGGACGCCGAGTTCGGCGCGGACGACGTCGTCGCCACGGTCGAGACCGAGAAGGCCGTCGTCGACGTCGAGGCCGAGCAGGCGGGCAAGGTGCTCAAGCTGCTCGTGGCCCCGGGGACGACGGTGGCCGTCGGCGCGCCGATCGCCGTCCTCGGCGACCCCGGCGAGCAGGTCGACGACCTCGGCGCCGTCCTCGCGTCGCTCGGCGTCGGCGGGCTCCCGGACTCGCCGCCCGACCCGGAGGGCGGCAAGCAGGAGTCACCGCCGTCCCCGGCCGTGCCCGAGCCGCTGCTGGCGGCGGCCGAGTCGGTCCCGTCGGCCGCGCCGGTGGGGAACGGGCACGGGCGGATCTTCTCCAGCCCGCTGGCCCGGCGGCTCGCCCGCGAGGCCGGGGTGGCGCTGGAGTCGATCACCGGCACGGGGCCGGGCGGCCGGATCATCCGGCGGGACGTCGAGGCGGCCCGGACGGCGCCGGCCCCGGCCCCCGAGCCCGCCCCCGTGGCCGCCGCCGCCCGGGCCGAGGAGCCCGCGGGCTGGACCGACGTGCCGCACACCCCGATGCGGCGGGCGATCGCGCGCCGGCTGACCGAGAGCAAGCAGACGATCCCGCACTTCACGGTGCGCGCCTCGCTGCGGGTCGACGAGCTGCTGCGGCTGCGCGCCGGGCTCGCCGACGCCGGCACCAAGGTCTCGGTCACCGACCTGCTGGTCAAGGCCGCCGCCCGCGCGCACACCGCCGTCCCCCGGATGAACGCGATCTGGACGCCCGAGGCGACCCGGCAGTTCACGTCCGTCGACGTGGCCGTCGCCGTGGCGACGGAGACCGGCCTGCTCACCCCGGTGGTGCGGGGCGTGGACCGGCTGGGCGTGGCCGAGGTGGCGGCGGCGACCCGCGACCTGGTCGAGCGCGCCCGGGCCGGTCGGCTGCGTCAGGACGAGCTCGAGGGCGGCGCGCTGTCGGTGACCAACCTCGGCATGTTCGGCACCGAGGAGTTCTCGGCGATCATCAACCCGCCGCAGTCGGCGATCCTCGCCGTCGGCGCGGCCCGGCAGGAGCCGGTCGTCGTCGACGGCGCGCTGGCGGTGGCCACCGTGGTGAAGGTGACCCTCTCGGCCGACCACCGGGTGGTCGACGGCGCGCTGGCCGCGGAGTGGATGGCGGCGTTCACCGCGACCGTGGAGCAGCCGCTGCGGATCCTGGTCTGACTACTTGGCGGTGACCGCGGGCTTCGCCCGCTCGGGCCGCGGCTCGGGCGGGCGGGGCCCGTCGTGCCGGCGCGACAGGTACGTGCCGGCGACGTTGGCGCACGCCACCGTCGGCACGGCGATCAGCGCGCCGAAGATCCCGCCGACCAGCAGGCCGGCGGCGATGGCCAGGACGACGGCGAGCGGGTGCACCCGCACCGCGCGGCCGAGCAGCAGCGGCTGCAGGACGTGCCCCTCCAGCTGCATGACCAGGACGACGATCGCCAGCGCGATCAGCGCCTTGATCGGCCCCACCGACACCAGCGCGACCAGGACGGCGACCGTTCCGGCGAGGAACGAGCCGATGATCGGGATGAACGCTCCGAGGAAGACGAGCGCGGCCAGCGGGATGACCAGCGGCACGCCCAGGATCGCCAGCCCGACGCCGATGCCGACGGCGTCGACCAGCGCGACGGCCACGGTGGCGCGGACGTAGGAGATCAGCGTCCGCCAGGCGCGGCGGGCCGCCTCGTCCATGTACGCCCGGGACTCCCGGGGGCACAGGCCGACCAGCCACAGCCAGATCGACCGGCCGTCCTTGAGGAAGAAGAACAGCGTGAACAGCGCGAGGACGATGCCGGTGAACACGTGGCCCACGGTGGCCGCGGTGGTGATCGCGCCGCTGGTGATCGTGTCCTGGTTGGACACCAGCGTGTCCTGCAGCGTGCCGACCGCGTCCTCCAGCTGGCCGCGGGTGATCGGGAAGGTGCGGACGATGAAGGTCTGCACCTGGCCGATGCCCTCGCTGACCTGCGCGGCGAGGTCGGAGAAGCCGGCGGTGAACCGCTCGACCACGAGCGTGATGATCCCGGCGACCACCCCGAGGCCGACCAGCAGCATCGCCGTCGCGGCCAGCGAGCGCGGCCAGCCGCGCTTGATCAGCCCGGCCGCGCCGGGCTGGAGCAGCGCCGAGAGCAGCAGCGCGACGATGACCGGGACGACGACGACGGCGATGGTCGCCATGGCGTAGACCAGCGCGTAGATGCTCACGATGACGACGATCAGCCGCCACGACCAGGAGGCCGCCGTGCGCAGGCCGGTGGGGACCGCCGCCTCGGGAGCGGTGCGCTCGCGCAGCAGCCGGGAGGTGCGCTCGCCGGGCCGGTGCGGGCGGCCGCCGCTCGGCGGGCCGCTGACGCCGCCGGGGTTGATCGGGCCGTCGAGGTCGGGCGCGCCGGGCTCGGGACTGCCCAGCGGCGGGCGGCTCGCGCCGTTGCCCTCGACCGCCGGCTCGGCAGGCTCGAGCTCGTCGTCGTGGAGGAGGATGGCCCGGTCGTCGTCGCGCTCGGGCCAGGCGTGCGGATCGTGCTCCGCGGCGGCGCGGATGCGCTCCCGGGCCCGCATGACCACGGCGTTCGCCCGTCGCAGCATCCCGCACCTCCGCCCTGGCTCTGGGGGCCGTCCATGATCACGGTAGCTCTGCGGGAGGATGGTCCCGTGGTGCGACGAGCTGACCGGGCCGAGGCGGTACCCGCATGATCGAGCGGTACACGCTCCCCGACATGGGCCGGGTCTGGAGCGACCAGCACAAGTACGAGCTCTGGTGCCGGGTGGAGACCCTGGTGCTGGAGGCGCATGCGGCGGCCGGCCGGGTGCCCGCCGACGTCGTCGAGCCGGTGCGCAACGCGCCGCCGCCGACGCCGGAGCGGGTGGCGGAGATCGAGGAGACGACGCAGCACGACGTCATCGCCTTCCTCAGCGCCTGGGCCGACAACACCTCGCCGCGGTCGGCCGCCGCCTACGTGCACCACGGCATGACGTCGTCCGACCTGCTCGACACGGCGCTGGCGGTGCAGCTGACCGAGGCGACCGACCTCCTGCTGGCCAAGGCCGACCGGCTGGTCGCCGCGCTGCGCGACCATGCGCTGGCGCACCGGCACACGATCAAGGTGGGGCGCACGCACGGCGTGCACGCCGAGCCCGACGTGTGGGGCCACCGGGTCGCCGACCTCGCCTTCGCGGCGGCGCGCTCCCGCGACCGGCTGCGGGCGGCCCGCGAGCGGGTCGGCGTGGTGGCGATCTCCGGCGCCGTCGGCACGTACTCGCTGATCGACCCGTCGGTGGAGGTGGCCGTCGCCGCCGCGCTGGACCTGCGGCCGGCCGACGCCTCCACCCAGGTGGTGCTGCGCGACTCGATCAGCGAGTGGGTGGCCGCGCTGGCGATCATCGCGACGGTCTGCGAGACGGTGGCGCTCGAGGTGCGGCACGGGCAGCGCACCGAGGTGCGGGAGCTGTCGGAGGCGTTCGGCGCGGGCCAGAAGGGCTCGAGCGCGATGCCGCACAAGAAGAACCCGATCCGCTCCGAGCGCATCGCCGGGCTGGCGCGGGTGGTGCGGGCGGCGGTCGTGCCGGTCATGGAGGGCATCCCGCTCTGGCACGAGCGGGACATCTCGCACTCGTCGACCGAGCGGGTGTTCCTGCCCGACGCCGCGATCACCACCGACTACCTGCTGCACCTGACCGCCGGGCTGGTGGAGAACCTCGTCGTGGACGCCGACCGGATGCGGGCCAACCTGGAGTCCACCGGCGGGCTGATCTACACGTCGTCGGTGCTGCTGGAGGTGGTCGAGGGCGGGCTGTCGCGGGAGGACGCCTACGCGCTGGTGCAGTCGGCGGCGATGGAGACGTGGAACACCGGCGCGCCGTTCCGGGAGACGCTGCGCGCCCGGGCCAAGGCGTCGTCCGTCGAGCTCGACGAGGCGCGGCTGGACGAGATCTGCCGGCCGGAGCGGTACGTGCAGAACCTCGACCCGCTGTTCGAGCGGGTCGCGGCCTTGCGGTGACCGCCGTCGACCTGCCCCTGGTCGCCCGGGGCAAGGTGCGCGAGATCTACGACGCCGGCGACGGCCGGCTCCTGCTGGTCGCCTCCGACCGGATCTCCGCCTACGACCACGTGCTGCCCACGCCGATCCCCGACAAGGGGAAGGTGCTCACCCAGCTGTCGGTGTGGTGGTTCGAGCAGCTGGCGCCGGTGCTCGCCGCGTTCGGGGCGACGCACCACCTGGTGTCGGCGGACGACGTCCCGGCCTCGGTCGCCGGCCGGGCGATGCTCGTGCGGCGGCTGGAGATGCTGCCGGTCGAGTGCGTGGCCCGCGGCTACCTCTCCGGCTCGGGGACCCGGGAGTACGAGCGCACTGGCGCGATCGTCGACGTCGCCCTGCCGCCTGGGCTGGTCGAGGGCTCGCGGCTGCCGACGCCGGTGTTCACGCCGTCCACGAAGGCCGAGGTGGGCGAGCACGACGAGGCGATCGGGTTCGCCACCGTGGAGTCGCTGGTGGGGCCTGGTCGGGCGGCGGCGCTGCGGGACCTCACGCTGGCGCTGTACGAGCGGGCGCACGAGATCGCGTCTTCCGCCGGGATCGTCCTGGCCGACACCAAGTTCGAGTTCGGGCTGGACGGCGAGCAGCTGGTCCTCGGCGACGAGGTGCTCACCCCCGACTCGTCGCGGTTCTGGCCAGCCTCCTCGTGGGCCCCGGGCGCGGCGCAGCCCTCGTACGACAAGCAGTTCGTGCGCGACTGGCTGACCGACGACTCGGGCTGGGACCGCGTCTCCCCGCCACCGCCCCTGCCCGCCGACGTCGTCGCCGCCACCCGCGACCGCTACGTCACCGCCTACGAACGCCTCACCGGCCGCACCTTCCGCTGAGGCGCGCCCTGCCGAGATCCCGTGATCTCGGCAGGAAGCGCGCCCTCATGTGTCGAGATCGCGTGAACTCGGCCAGGCTGTGGACGGCGGCAGCACGGGCGGCGCGCGGTCGGGCAGGGTGCCCCGGTGCCTGCCCCGCGCCGCCCGTCCTTCCGGCCGACGGGTCCGCTCACCCGCGCTGCCGCTCTGGCCGCGGGGCTGGACGACCGACGGCTGCGCCAGCCCGCATTCCTCCGGCTGTCCCGCGACACCTACCTGCCACGCGCGCTGGAGGACGACGTCGATGCCCGGGTAGCCGCAGTCCTCATGACGGCGCCGGCCGGTGCTGTGGCGAGCCACCGCACCGCCGCAGCGCTGTGGGACATCGCGATCCCGCTGGCGGACCGGGCGGACCGGCGCGTGGACCTCATCGTTCCCTCCGGTGGGCGGGCGGAGAGCCGCGCCGACCGGCGCATCCACCGGCTGGACCTGGCGACCGACGAGCGCACCCAGCGCCGCAGCCAGCCGGTCACCACGCTGGCCCGCACCTGGCGGGACCTGGCGGCCGTTCTCGAACCGCCCGCACTGCTCGCAGTGACCGACCAGGTCCACCGGCGGCTGAGCGGCGTCGCCCCGCTCAGGGAGCAGCTGTCCCGCCGTCCGCGCGGGCGCGGGTGCGCACGGGCCAGGTTGGTGCTGCCGCTCGCCGATCCTCGCGCGGAGTCCCCGATGGAGTCGGTGGTGCGCTGGATCTTCGATGCCGGCGGCCTGCCCGCGCCCGATCTGCAGTACGTCGTCCGCGACGGGGCGGGTGCCTTCCTCGCCCGTGCCGACTTCGCCTGGCCCGACCAGCGCGTGATGGTGGAGTTCGACGGCGACCTGCACCGCGAGCGCGACGTCTTCGTCCGCGATGTGCGCCGGCAGAACTCGGTGGTAGCGGCCGGCTGGACGCCGCTGCGCTACACCTCGGCTGATGCCCTGGGACGGCCGGACGACATGGTGGCCGAGGTCCGGCGGGCCCTGCGCGTGTGACGAGATCGCGTGATCTCGGCGCAGGAAGCGCCCTGACGGGCTGAGATCACGCGATCTCGGCACAGGGGGGCGGGGGGTCGGCGGCGCCCAGGTACGCTCGGGAACCGTGCCGCGGGTGGTCGTCGACGTCGTCCTGAAGCCTGAGATCTCCGACCCCCAGGGTCAGGCGGTGCTCGGCGCGCTCGGCCGGCTGGGCCACGACGGCGTGACCAGCGTCCGGCAGGGCAAGCACTTCGTGCTCGACGTCGAGGGCACCCCCGACGAGGCCGAGCTGCGCCAGATCGCCGAGACGCTCCTGGCCAACCCCGTCATCGAGGACGTCGAACTGCACCTCCCGAAGACCGACCGAACGGACTGAAGCTCGTGCGCATCGGGATCATCACCTTCCCGGGCTCCCTGGACGACGTCGACGCCGCGCGGGCCGTGCGCCTGGCCGGTGGCGAGCCGGTCGCGCTCTGGCACGCCGACCACGACCTGAAGGACGTCGACGCCGTCGTCCTCCCCGGCGGCTTCTCCTACGGCGACTACCTGCGCGCCGGCGCCATCGCCGCCCGCTCGCCGCTCATGCAGGACGTCGTCGCCGCGGCGGGCGGCGGCCTGCCGGTGCTGGGCATCTGCAACGGCTTCCAGGTGCTCTGCGAGGCCGGCCTGCTGCCCGGCGCGCTGACCCGCAACAGCCACCTCCACTTCCGCAACCGCGACCAGGTGCTGCGCGTCGAGCGCGCCGACACCGCGTGGACCAGCGCCTACGAGCCGGGGCAGCACATCGTCATCCCGGTCAAGAACGGCGAGGGCCGGTACGTCGCGGCCGAGAAGGACCTCGACCGGCTCGAGGCCGAGAACCGGGTCGTCGTCCGCTACGTCGGCGGCAACCCGAACGGCAGCTCCCGCGACATCGCCGGGGTGACCAGCGGGAACGGTCGCGTCGTCGGTCTCATGCCGCACCCCGAGCACGCGGTCGAGGACCTCACCGGGCCCTCGACCGACGGGCTGGGCTTCTTCACCTCCGTGCTGAAGGCGGCCGTGAACGCATGATCGACACCGTCGAGCTCGCCGCGAAGACGCCGGATGACGCGCAGCCCTGGGCCGAGCTGGGCCTGAAGTCCGACGAGTACCTGCGCATCCGCGACATCCTCGGCCGCCGGCCGACCACCGCCGAGCTGGCGATGTACTCGGTCATGTGGAGCGAGCACTGCTCCTACAAGTCGTCCAAGGTGCACCTGCGCCGCTTCGGTGACCTGCCGAAGAGCGAGTCGCTGCTGGTCGGCATCGGCGAGAACGCCGGTGTCGTCGACGTCGGCGACGGCTACGCGGTCACCTTCAAGGTCGAGTCGCACAACCACCCGAGCTACGTCGAGCCCTACCAGGGCGCGGCCACCGGCGTCGGCGGCATCGTGCGCGACATCCTCACCATGGGCGCCCGCCCGGTCGCCGTCATGGACTCGCTGCGCTTCGGCCGCGCCGATGCCCCCGACACCGCCCGCGTGCTGCCCGGCGTCGTCGCCGGCGTCGGCGGCTACGGCAACTGCCTCGGCCTGCCCAACATCGGCGGCGAGCTGCTCTTCGACGAGTGCTACGCCGGCAACCCGCTGGTCAACGCGCTGTGCGTGGGCGTGATGCGGCACGAGGACGTCCGGCTGGCCAAGGCCGAGGGTGTCGGCAACAAGGTGATCCTGTTCGGTGCGCGCACCGGCGGCGACGGCATCGGGGGCGTCAGCGTGCTGGCGAGCGAGACCTTCGACGCCGAGGGCCCGGCCAAGCGGCCCAGCGTGCAGGTGGGCGACCCGTTCACCGAGAAGCTGCTCATCGAGGCGTGCCTCGAGATCTTCGCCCAGGACCTCGTCACCGGCATCCAGGACCTCGGCGGCGCCGGGCTCTCCTGCGCGACGTCCGAGCTGGCCAGCGCCGGCACCGGCGGCATGCACGTCGACCTCGACGCCGTCCCGCTGCGCGACTCCACGCTCACGCCGGCCGAGATCCTGATGAGCGAGTCGCAGGAGCGCATGTGCGCGATCGTCGAGCCCGGCAAGGTCGACGCCTTCCTCGCCGTCTGCCGCAAGTGGGACGTCCTCGCCACGGTCATCGGTGAGGTCACCGACGGCGACCGGCTGACCGTCGACTGGCACGGCGAGCGGATCGTGGACGTCCCCCCGCGGACCGTCGCGCACGAGGGGCCGGTCTACGACCGGCCGATGGCGCGCCCGCAGGACCTCGACGACCTCCAGGCCGACGACGCGGCGGCGCTCCCGCGCCCCGCGACGCCGGAGGGGCTGCAGGCGCACTGGCTGGCCGTCGTCGCGAGCCCGGACGGCGCCGACAAGACCTGGGTGACCGAGCAGTACGACCGCTACGTGCGCGGCAACACGGTGCTGGCGCAGCCCGAGGACGCCGGCGTCGTCCGCATCGACGAGGAGAGCCACCGCGGCATCGCGCTGGCCCTCGACGGCAACGCCCGCTTCGCCCGCCTCGACCCGTACGCCGGGGCGCAGCTGAACCTGGCCGAGGCCTACCGCAACGTGGCGGTGAGCGGCGCCCGCCCCCTCGCCGTGACCAACTGCCTGAACTTCGGCTCCCCGGAGGAGCCCGAGGTGATGTGGCAGTTCGCCGAGGCGGTCCGCGGCCTCGCCGATGCCTGCCGCGAGCTGGGCCTGCCGGTCACCGGCGGCAACGTCAGCCTCTACAACCAGACCGGCGACGTCGCGATCAACCCGACCCCGGTGATCGGGGTGCTGGGCGTGCACGACGACGTCCGCACCCGGGTGCCCTCCGGCTGGAAGGCGTCGGGTGAGACCGTGCTGCTGCTCGGCGAGACCCGCGAGGAGCTCGGCGGCTCGGCGTGGGCCTCGGTCGTGCACGGCCACCTCGGCGGGCGCCCGCCCGCGGTCGACCTGGCCGCGGAGAAGGCGCTGGCCGAGCTGCTCGGCGCCCTGGCCCGCGAGGGGCACCTCACCTCGGCGCACGACCTGGCCGACGGCGGCCTGGCCCAGTCGCTGGCCGAGTCCGCCCTGCGCCACGGCGTCGGCGCGGCGCTGACCCTGCCCGGCGACCCGTTCGTCGCGCTGTTCAGCGAGTCCGGTGCCCGCGCGATCGTCACCACGACCGACCCGGGGGCCGTGAAGACGACGGCCGACTGGGCCGGCGTGCGCGTCACGGAGCTGGGGACGACGGGGGGCGACACGCTCGCCGTCGACGGCGTGGCTGCGCTCCCGCTGGCCGAGCTCCGGGCCGCGTGGACGGCGACGCTGCCTGCCCTGTTCGGCACGCCGGAGGCCACGGTCGGCACCGTCCCGGCGGGGACCGTCCCCACGAGCTGATGCCGGCGAGCAGGCCCATCCCGGCCGACGAGCTGGCCGCCGCGGTGACGCCGGTGCGCGCGTGGCTGGCCGGCGAGGCCGAGCAGCCGCCGCGCGGGGTCCTCGGCGCGGCGGTGAAGACCAGCGCCCGCTGGCTGGCCCAGCAGGTGCCCGGCCGGTCGGTGGAGCTGCGGGTACCGCCGCACGTCGCCGTCCAGTGCGTCGAGGGACCGCGGCACACCCGCGGCACCCCGCCCAACGTCGTCGAGACCGACGCCGCCACCTGGCTGCGGCTGGCCACCGGCGCGACCACCTGGGCCGACGCCCTCGCCGAGGGGAAGGTCAGCGCCAGCGGCAACCGCGCCGACCTGAGCGGTCACCTGCCGCTGCGCCCCCTCACCAGGGAGCTCTAGCCCGACGAAGCACCTCAGCCGGTGAAGAGGGCGGTCGCGGTCTGGATCGTGCGGACCAGGCCGTAGAGCAGCGGGATCCCGACCAGCACCCAGGCGAGCACGATCAGCGCCACGGGCGTGTGCGTGGTCGGCCGCCCGCCGTCGGAGGAGGAGAGGGAGGAGCTCATCGGGCGGCACTCCGTTCCGTGGTGTGGTGCGGGTGGGTGAACTCCTCGACGGCCTCCTTCGGCTCGTGCCACTTGTCGGCGACGGGCCGGACGAGGAGGTTGGCGACGAACCCGATGGCCAGCAGGGCGATCATGATGAACAGCGCCGGCCGGTAGTCACCGGCGACCAGCTGGCCGGGGGTACCGCGGGTGTCGAGGACGCCGTTGACGATCAGCGGGCCGGCGACCCCGGCGGCCGACCAGGCGGTGAGCAGCCGGCCGTGGATGGCGCCGACCTGGTAGGTGCCGAACAGGTCGCGCAGGTAGGCCGGGATGGTGGCGAAGCCGCCGCCGTAGAAGCTGATGATCACCGCGGCGGTGAGCACGAAGATCCAGGTCGCCGTCGTCCCGAGAGTGGCGAGGACGAAGTACAGGACCATCCCCAGCCCGAGGTACAGCATGTAGATGCGCTTGCGGCCGATGTAGTCCGACGTCGAGGACCACACGAAGCGGCCGGCCATGTTGAACAGCGACAGGACGCCGACGAACCCGGCGGCGGCGCTCGCGGCCACCAGCGAGCCCTCCCCGCGCCGGAAGAAGTCCTGGATCATCGGCGCGGCCTGCTCGAGGATGCCGATCCCGGCGGTGACGTTGCAGAACAGGACGGTCCACAGCAGCCAGAACTGGGGCGTCTTCGGGGCGTTGCGCGCCGACACGTTCTCGGTGGTGACCAGCGCCTTCTTCTTCACCGTCGACGGGTCGAAGCCCGCCGGTTTCCAGTCGTCGGCCGGCACCCGGACGATCAGGGCGCCGAAGAGCATGAAGACGAGGTAGACGAGCCCGAGGGTCAGGAAGAGCAGTGCGACCGCGGTGCCGTTCGGGATCGACGTCGGGTCCGCCGCGTCGTAGGACGGGTCGTACCAGGCCATGAGCTGGCGGGACAGCGGCGAGGCGATGAGCGCGCCGCCGCCGAAGCCCATGATCGCCATGCCGGTGGCCAGTCCCGGACGGTCGGGGAACCACTTGATCAGCGTGGAGACCGGCGAGATGTACCCGATGCCCAGGCCGATGCCGCCGATCACGCCGTAGCCCAGGTAGACCAGCCACAGCTGCGACGTCGCGATGCCCAGGGATCCGACCAGGAACCCGATCGACCAGCACACCGCGGCGACGAACATCGCGGCCCGGGGGCCGTTGCGGTCGACCCAGGTGCCGAAGACGGCGGCCGAGAGGCCCAGCATGACGATGGCGATCGAGAAGATGATCCCGATCGCGGTCAGGCTGGTGTCGAAGTGCTCCACGAGGGCGGTCTTGTAGACGCTCGTCGCGTACGCCTGGCCGATGCACAGGTGCACGGCGAGCGCCGCGGGCGGGATCAGCCAGCGGTTGAACCCCGGCTTGGCCACGATGCGCTCGCGGGCGAGGAACGCGGGAACTGCCACGGTGCGACCTCCGACGGTCGGGGACCCGGGCCGTCGGGGTCCGGGGCGAGGGTTGCCCCGCGGGGGAGCAGCGGAAACGGCGGCCCGTGCGGAGCGGTCCGGTCGGGTGCCTAGGCTCAGGCCATGCCGTACGAGGTTCGGGGCGTCGTCGCCCGCGCGAAGGGTCAGCCGGTCACCGTCGAGACGGTCGTGGTGCCTCACCCGGGCCCGGGTGAGGCGGTCGTGGACGTGCAGGCCTGCGGGGTCTGCCACACCGACCTGCACTACCGCGAGGGCGGCATCAACGACGAGTTCCCGTTCCTGCTCGGCCACGAGGCCGCCGGCGTGGTCTCCGCGGTCGGGGAGGGGGTGACCAACGTCGCGGTCGGCGACTTCGTCGTCCTCAACTGGCGGGCGGTGTGCGGGCAGTGCCGCGCCTGCCTCAAGGGCGAGCCGCAGTACTGCTTCGACACCCACAACGCCGCGCAGAAGATGACGCTGACCGACGGCACCGCGCTGTCGGCGGCGCTGGGCATCGGCGCGTTCGTGGAGAAGACGCTGGTCCACTCCGGCCAGTGCACCAAGGTCGACCCGGCCGCCCCGGCCACCGCCGCCGGCCTGCTCGGCTGCGGCGTGATGGCCGGCGTCGGCGCGGCGGTGAACACCGGCGCGGTCCGGCGCGGGGAGTCGGTGGCGGTGTTCGGCTGCGGCGGCGTCGGCGACGCCGCGATCGCCGGGGCCGCGCTGGCCGGCGCGGGCACGATCATCGCCGTCGACCTCGACGACCGGAAGCTGGAGTGGGCGAGGCGCTTCGGCGCCACCCACACGGTGAACTCGACGGAGACCGACGCCGTCGCGGCGATCAAGGGTCTCACCGGCGGCTTCGGCGTCGACGTCGCGATCGACGCCGTCGGCCACCCGGCGGTGTTCGAGCAGGCCTTCTACGCCCGCGACCTGGCCGGCCGGGTGGTGATGGTCGGCGTCCCCACCCCGGACA
>NZ_JBJGZV010000017.1:0-104873 GCF_054050715.1 Blastococcus sp. SYSU D00669 | reverse complement strand
AGGCCACTACCCCACCAACAAGCTGATAGGCCGCGGGCCCATCCCCAGCCGGAAAAACCTTTCCACCACCAGACCATGCGGTCAGCGGACATATCCGGTATTAGCCCCAATTTCTTGGAGTTATCCCAGAGCCGGGGGCAGGTTGCCCACGTGTTACTCACCCGTTCGCCACTGATCCCCCACCGAAGCGGGTTCACCGTTCGACTTGCATGTGTTAAGCACGCCGCCAGCGTTCGTCCTGAGCCAGGATCAAACTCTCCGTAGATGAATTCGAAACCGGCTGAGAACCGCGACCTGACAGATCGCGATGTCAATCAACCAAAGGAATCCCCACCCGGATCCGAGAACCCGGGCATCGGGGGTTTGTTACTTGGCACTGACTTTCGGCACGCTGTTGAGTTCTCAAGGAGCGGACGCGCAACAAACCAGCCCTTCCGGGCGTCGTCGTCGGCGGCTTCTCTATGTTACGCCGTGCTGCGCATCGGGTTCACCCCGGGGGGTTCCTCCGGCCGGCCTCTCGGCCCGCGCGGCGCAGAGAAGACTGTACACCATCCCGCAGGGCCCGTGCAGGACCCTCCAGGAGTTGCCGTCCTCACCCTCCCCGTCCCACCGGCGGGCGCGGGTGTTCCCGCGGCTCAGGTGAGGCCGAGGAAGCTCTCGATGCCCACGGTCAGGCCGGGACGACGGCCGATCTCGCGGACCGCGAGCAGCACGCCGGGCATGAACGACGCCCGGTCGTAGGAGTCGTGGCGCAGGGTGAGCGTCTCCCCCGGCGCCCCCATGAGTACCTCCTGGTGCGCGACCAGCCCCGAGAGCCGGACGGCGTGCACCGGGATGCCTTCCACGTCGGCCCCCCGGGCCCCGGCGAGGGAGTCCTCGGTGGCGTCCGGCGCCGGCGGGAGCCCGGCAGCCCGCCGGGCTGCGGCCACCAGGCGGGCGGTGCGGACGGCGGTCCCCGACGGGGCGTCGACCTTGTGCGGGTGGTGCAGCTCCACGACCTCGACCGACGGGAAGAACCGCGCCGCCTCCTGGGCGAAGCGCATGAGCAGCACCGCGCCGATGCCGAAGTTCGGCGCGATGATCACGCCGAGGTCCGGCTTGGGCTGCAACCACTCGGCGACGGTGGCGAGCTTCTCCTCGTCGAAGCCCGTCGTGCCCACGACGCAGTGGATGTCGTTGTCGATGCAGAACCGGATGTTGTCCATGACGACGTCCGGGCGGGTGAAGTCGACGACCACCTGGGCGCCGGCGTCGGCGACGTTGAACAGCCAGTCGCCGGCGTCGACCATCGCGACCAGCTCCAGGTCCTCGGCGGCGTTGACCGCCTTGACCACCTCGGTGCCCATCCGACCCCGGGCGCCGAGCACACCGACGGTGAGGACGGGCGACTCGTCGCTCGCGGAGGGGCTCGCGGTGGGGTTCGCCTGCCGGCCGGTGTCGGGGGTGCTCGTGGTCACCGCGTCAGATTTCCCAAGCGGCGCCTCCGGCGCAACACCGCCGGTCAGCGCGCTGCGAGCCGCCGGGCGAGGACACCCCAGAGGAGCAGCCCGAGGAGCACCCCGGCGACGTCGGCCACCCAGTCGGCCACCGACGACGAGCGGGCCACGACGGGCAGCGCCTGCAGCAGCTCGCTGACCGCGGCGTAGAGGACGAGCAGCCCGGCGAGCGGTGCGCGCGGCAACCCCGCCCACCGCCCGGTGAACGCGAGGACGCCGAACAGCACCAGGTGGATCACCTTGTCCACGCCGGGTGGCGCCGACGGCACGTCGCCGGACGGCGCGAACAGCACCGCCAGCGAGACGAGCACCGCGACGGCGAACACCAGCCGCGCCAGCGCGCCGTGCTCGTGCATGACCTCGGTCTCCACCCGACCGCTACAGGCGGTCCAGGTCGGACGCGCGGTAGGGCCCGACGACGGCGAGGCAGGTCTCCCTGGTGAGGAGGTCGGCGGCGACCGCCCGCACCTGCTGCTCGTCGACGGCGTCGAGCCGGGCGAGGACCTCGCGCACCGGCAGGTACTCGCCGTAGGACAGCTCGCTCTTGCCCAGCCGGCTCATGCGGGAGCCGGTGTCCTCGAGGCCGAGGACCAGCCCGCCCTTGAGCTGGCCCCGCCCGCGGACGACCTCCTCGGCCGTCAGACCGTCGGCGGCCACCCGCGCCAGCTCCTCGCGGACCAGGCGCAGCACCTCCGGCACCCGCTTGGGCGAGCAGCCCGCGTAGACGGAGAACGTGCCGGTGCCGGCGTAGTGGGTCAGCGACGACCCCACGCTGTACACCAGGCCCCGCTTCTCGCGGATCTCCTGGAACAGCCGCGAGCTCATGCCGCCGCCCACGGCCGCCTCGAGGACGGACGCGGCGTAGCGCCGGTCGTCCAGCCGCCCGATGCCGAGGCCGCCGTAGAGCAGGTGCGTCTGCTCCGTGCGGCGCTGGATCAGGCCGGTGGAGCTGGCCGGCTGGGCGAGGCTGACGTCGTCCCCGCGCCGGAGCTCGGCCGGCCGGGCCTCGCCGCCCAGCCGGTCGGCGAAGGCCGCCGTCACCAGGTCGAGGACCTGCTGGTGGTCCACCCGGCCGGCGGCGGTGACCACGATCGAGGGCATCGTGTACCGCTGCCGGTACCACCCGTCGACGTCGTCGCGGCTCAGGTTCTCGATGGACTCCACGGAACCCAGCACCGAGCGCCCCAGCGGCGTCGTGCCGAACAGCGTCTCGGCGAAGAGGTCGTGCACGGCGTCGGAGGGCTCGTCGTCGCGCATGGCGATCTCCTCGAGCACCACCGTGCGCTCCGACTCCAGGTCCGCGGCGGTGTTGCACGCCTCCGTGACCAGGTCGGAGAGCAGCGTGACGGCCAGCGGCAGGTCGCTGGCGAGCACGTTCGCGTAGTAGCAGGTGTGCTCCTTGGCGGTGAAGGCGTTCATCTCACCGCCGACGGCGTCCATGGCCGTCGCGATCTCCAGGGCGCTGCGGGTCGCCGTCCCCTTGAACAGCAGGTGCTCGAGGAAGTGCGAGGACCCGGCCAGGGCCGGCGACTCGTCGCGCGAGCCGACGCCCACCCAGATCCCCAGCGTCGCCGACAGGACGCCGGGCATGGTCTCGGTCAGGACCCGCAGGCCCCCCGGGAGCTCGGTGCGCTCCACCCGGCCGCCGACCTCGTCGAGGTCGAGCAGCTCGGTCTTCCCGACGAGCGACGGGGCGGGTGCGGTCGCACCCACCCCGTCGCCCAGAACCTCAGCCGTGGTCACTCACCCGCGGGGGCGGCAGCGGCCTCGGCGGGCGCGGCCGGCGTGCCGGAGGCGTCACCGTCGTTCGAGCCGTCGGCGGCGACGGGGACGAGGCTGATCTTGCCGCGGGCGTCGATGTCGGTGATCTCGACCTGCAGCTTGTCGCCGACGTTGACGACGTCCTCGACCTTGGCGATGCGCTTGCCGCCGCCCAGCTTGCTGATGTGCACCAGGCCGTCCTTGCCCGGCAGCAGCGAGACGAAGGCGCCGAACGGCGTGGTCTTCACGACCGTGCCGAGGAAGCGCTCGCCCACCTTGGGCATCTGCGGGTTGGCGATGGCGTTGATGCGGTCCACCGCCGCCTGCGCCGACGGGCCGTCGGAGGCGCCGACGTAGATCGTGCCGTCGTCCTCGATGGTGATGTCGGCGCCGGTCTCGTCCTGGATCGCGTTGATCATCTGGCCCTTGGGGCCGATGACCGCGCCGATCTTGTCGACCGGGATGCGCACCGTGGTCACGCGCGGGGCGTACGGGCTCATCTCGTCGGGGCCGTCGATGGCCTCGTTCATGACGTCGAGGATGTGCAGCCGGGCAGCGCGGGCCTGGGTCAGCGCCTGGGCCAGGACGTCGGACGGGATGCCGTCGAGCTTGGTGTCCAGCTGCAGGGCGGTGACGAAGTCCCGGGTGCCGGCGACCTTGAAGTCCATGTCACCGAAGGCGTCCTCGGCGCCGAGGATGTCGGTCAGCGCGACGTACTGGGTCCTGCCGTCGACCTCGTCGGACACCAGGCCCATCGCGATGCCGGCGACGGGGGCCTTGAGCGGCACACCGGCGTTGAGCAGGGCCAGCGTGGAGGCGCAGACCGAACCCATGGACGTCGAGCCGTTGGAGCCCAGCGCCTCGGAGACCTGCCGGATCGCGTAGGGGAACTCCTCGCGGTCGGGCAGCACCGGCAGCAGCGCCCGCTCGGCGAGCGCGCCGTGGCCGATCTCGCGGCGCTTCGGCGAGCCGACGCGGCCGGTCTCACCGGTGGAGTACGGCGGGAAGTTGTAGTTGTGCATGTAGCGCTTGCGGGTCTCGGGTGAGAGCGTGTCGAGCTGCTGCTCCATGCGCAGCATGTTCAGCGTGGTGATGCCGAGGATCTGCGTCTCGCCGCGCTCGAACAGCGCCGACCCGTGCACCCGCGGCACGACCTCGACCTCGGCCGACAGCGGCCGGATGTCGGTGACGCCGCGGCCGTCGATGCGGACCTTCTCGCGCAGGATGCGCTGCCGCACGACCTTCTTGGTCACCGCGCGGAAGGCCGCGGAGACCTCCTTCTCGCGGCCGGCGAACTGGTCGGCCAGCTTCGCCTTGACGTTCTCCTTGAGCTCGTCGGTGGCCTGCTCGCGCTCCTGCTTGCCCGCGATCGCCTGGACGGTGGCGAGCTCCGCGGCGGCCTCGGCCTCGACGGCGGCGTAGACGTCGTCCTGGTAGTCGAGGAAGCGCGGGAAGTCGGCGACCGGCTTGGCGGCCTTCCCGGCCAGCGCGCTCTGCGCCTCGCAGAGCACCTTGATGAACGGCTTGGCGGCCTCGAGGCCCTGCGCGACGACCTCCTCGGTCGGCGCGGTGGCGCCGCCGGCGACCAGCTGGATCGTCTTCTCGGTCGCCTCGGCCTCGACCATCATGATCGCGACGTCGCCGTCGGGCAGGACGCGACCGGCCACGACCATGTCGAAGACGGCGTCCTCGAGCTCCTTGTGGGTCGGGAACCCGATCCACTGGCCGTTGACCAGTGCGACGCGGGTGCCGCCGACCGGGCCGGAGAACGGCAGGCCGGACAGCTGCGTGGACGCCGAGGCGCCGTTGATGGCCAGCACGTCGTACAGGTGGTCGGGGTCCAGCGACAGGACGGTGATGACCACCTGGACCTCGTTGCGCAGGCCCTTGGCGAAGGTGGGCCGCAGCGGGCGGTCGATCAGCCGGCAGGTGAGGATCGCGTCCTCCGACGGCCGGCCCTCGCGGCGGAAGAAGGAGCCGGGGATGCGCCCGGCGGCGTACATCCGCTCCTCGACGTCGACCGTCAGCGGGAAGAAGTCGAACTGGTCCTTGGGCTGGCGGCCGGCCGTGGTGGCCGACAGCAGCATGGTGTCGCCCATGGTCACGGTGACCGAGCCGGCGGCCTGGCGGGCGAGCCGGCCGGTCTCGAAGGTGATGCTGCGGCTGCCGTAGCTGCCGTTGTCGATGACCGCGGTGGCGGTGGTGACCCCGTCCTCGGGGTCGAACTCAGCGGTGATCCCGCTGCTCTGGGTGGTGGGTGCGGACACGTGTCCTTCTCTCGTCGTCGCACGTGGCCCTCGTGGCCGTCGTGCGCTCTCCTCTTTCGTGGCGACCTGGCGCCGACTGCGGATCCGGAGCGACCGGTCTTCGATCGAAGCTCCCGGGAACGGTGTTCCCCGCTCCGGGGGGCGCATGCCCGGGAGCCACTACCGAGGACCGGCGGCGTCTGCGGACGGCGGCGGGTCGTCGCGTCCCGTGCGGCGGGTGCCGCACGAGAGAGGGGACCGCCCGGTGGACGGTCCCCTCGTCGTGCTTACCGGCGCAGCCCGAGCCGCTCGATGAGCGAGCGGTAGCGGTTGATGTCGGTCTTCGCCAGGTAGTTCAGCAGCCGCCGGCGGCGGCCGACCAGCAGGAGCAGGCCCCGCCGGCTGTGGTGGTCGTGCTTGTGCTGCTTGAGGTGCTCGGTCAGGTCGCTGATCCGGCGGGTCAGCATCGCGACCTGGACCTCCGGCGAACCGGTGTCGTTCTCGACCGTCGCGTACTCGGTCATGATCTGCTTCTTGACAGCGCTCTCGAGCGCCATAGGACGGCCTCCTGGCCAGGTCACGTGTGGCCCCCGGTCTGGGTCACGGGGGCAGCCTGCACACACGTCGGGTTCGCCGACGCCGGGTCCACGGTACCAGCGGGCCGATCACCCCCTCCGGGGCGCGGGTCAGCCCGGCTCGGGGACGTCCAGCAGCACCCGGGTCCGGCGCACGTCGTCGTCCATGGCCGCGACGAGGGAGGCGACGTCGGCGAAGGCCGCCATGCCGCGCAGCCGCGAGACGAACTCGACCCCGACGTGCTCGCCGTACAGGTCGCCGTCGTAGTCGAGGACGAACGCCTCCACCGTGCGACGGCTGCCCTGGAACGTCGGATTGGTGCCGACCGAGATCGCGGCGGGGTAGCGCTCCTTGCTCGCCCCGCTGCGCGGGTCGCGCAGCACCAGGTGGCCGGCGTAGACGCCGTCGGCCGGGATCGCCGTGAACGGCGGGGTCTCGACGTTCGCCGTCGGGTAGCCCATCGCCCGGCCCCGGCGGTCCCCGCGGACGACGACGCCGTCCACCCGGTGCAGCCGGCCGAGCGCCCTCGCCGCGGTCTCCACGTCCCCCGCCGCCACGCAGGCGCGGATGTAGGTGGAGGAGATCGTGACGTCGTCCTCCCCGCCGTTCCCGCCGACGGCCGCCAGCGGCAGGCCCTCCACCGTGAAGCCGAAGCGCCGGCCCTCCTGGGCGAGGCTCTCCACGGTGCCGGCGGCCTTGTGCCCGTAGGTGAAGTTCTGGCCGACGACGACCTGGGCCGCGTGCAGGTGCTCGACGAGCACGGTGTGCGTGAAGGTCTCCGGCGAGAGCCGCATGAACTCCTGGGTGAACGGCAGCACGCACATCAGGTCCACGCCGAGCTCGGCGACCAGCTCGGCCTTGCGGTCCATCGAGGTGAGGATCGCCGGGTGCGAGCCGGGCCGGATCACCTCCGCCGGGTGCGGGTCGAAGGTGAGCAGCAGGCTGGGCCGGCCGAGCGCGCGGGCACGCTCGACCGCTGTGCCGATCAGCTTCTGGTGCCCCCGGTGGACCCCGTCGTACATCCCGATGGTGACGACGGTGCGGCCGAGGTCGGCCGGGGTGGCGTCGAGCCCCCGCCAGCGCTGCACGCTCAGGAGACCCGGTGCAGCCAGCCGTGGGTGTCGGGCACCCGGCCGTGCTGGATGTCGAGGAGGGACGCGCGCAGCTCCATCGAGAGCGGACCGGGGCTGCCGTCGCCGATCACGAAGTCGCCGGTGCGGGCCCGCACCTCGCCGACCGGGGTGATGACGGCGGCGGTGCCGCAGGCGAAGGTCTCGGTGACGGTGCCGTCGGCGACGCCCTTGCGCCACTCCTCGACGCTGAACCGCCGCTCGGTGACCCGGTGGCCCTTCTCCCGGGCGAGGGTGATCAGCGAGTCGCGGGTGATGCCGGGCAGCAGGGTGCCGGTGAGCTCGGGGGTGACCAGCTCGGCGTCGGCGCCGGAGCCGAGGACGAAGAACAGGTTCATCCCGCCCATCTCCTCGACGTAGCGCTTCTCCACCGCGTCGAGCCACACGACCTGGTCGCAGCCGGCCGCGATGGCCTGCTCCTGCGCCAGCAGGCTGGCCGCGTAGTTGCCGGCGCACTTGACGTCGCCGGTGCCGCCGGGCGCCGCGCGGATGTAGTCCTCGGAGAGGTAGACCGACACCGGCTGGACGCCGCGGGCGAAGTACGGGCCGGCGGGGCTGGCGATGACCAGGAACAGGTACTCGTTGGCCGGCCGGACGCCGAGGAACGGCTCGGTGGCCAGCTGGTAGGGCCGGATGTAGAGGGTCTGGTCGGGGCCGGTGGGCACCCAGTCGCGGTCGGCGTCGACGAGCGCGTCGACGGCGGCGATGAAGGCCGACTCGGGCACCGGCGGCATGGCCAGCCGCTTCGCGCCCCGCACGAAGCGGGCGGCGTTGGACTCCGGCCGGAAGGTGGCCACGCTGCCGTCGGGCTGGGCGTAGGCCTTGAGCCCCTCGAAGATCGACTGCGCGTAGTGCAGCGCCGCGGTGCTCGGGTCCATCTGCAGCGGCGCGTACGCGGTGAGCCGGGCGTCGTACCAGCCCTGCCCGGTGCGGTAGCGCGCGACGAACATCGAGTCGGTGAAGTGCTTGCCGAACCCAGGGTCGGCCAGCACCTGCGTGCGCTCGGCGGCGGGGCGGCGCGGCACGTCCTCCACGACGACCGGCACGCCCTCGGAGAACACCCGGTCGGTGGTGCGGCTGTCGGCGAGCGTGTCGGTCATGGCTCCTACCTGCACGTGCGGGGGCGAGGCGGGCGCACCGGCCCGCCTCGTCACAGTATCCCGCTCGTCAGGCCGTGCCCGACTTCGGACCCGTGCTCTCGATGACCTCGTAGCTCCACAGGTGGTGGGAGTCGCTGGCCGCGGGGGCGAGCTCGCTGCCGCCGCCGGAGTGGGCGCGCGCGAAGTCCTGGCCGCTCTCCCAGGCCCGGTAGGCCTCCTCGCTGCTCCACCGCGTGTAGACCAGGTACTGGTCGGTGCCCTCCTGCGGGCGCAGCAGCTCGAACCACTCGAAGCCGTCGGTCTCCTCGACGGCCCCGGCCCGGCCGCGGAAGCGCTCCTCGAAGCGCTCCTGCTTGTCCTTGGGCACGGTGATCGCGTTGATCTTGACGATGCTCATGGCCGGTGCCCTTCCCGTCGCGGCTGGTGATCAATCCCGCATGCTCTAGGCGTGGACTCGCAGCGCACCGCACACCTGGGGTTCGCCCGGCTCGACGTCGACCGGGCCGAGCGGACCGGGACGCCGGAGGTGGTCTACGCCGCGGGCAAGACGCCGGAGCAGACCGTCGCCTGCCTGGCCGGTCTGCTCGAGGCCGGCGCCCCGCTGGCCTGGGCGACCCGGGTGGACGACGCCACCGCCGCCGCCGTGGCGGCCCGCTGGCCCGACGCCGTCGTCGACGCGGAGGCCCGCTGCGCCTTCGTCGGCACCCTGCCGGAGCCGTCCGGTGACGTGCTGGTGCTCACCGCCGGCACCTCCGACGCTCCGGTCGCGGCCGAGGTGGCGGCGACGCTGGCGGCGGCCGGTGTGCGCTGCCACCGGGTCGACGACGTCGGGGTGGCCGGGGTGCACCGCGTGCTCGAGGTCGCCCCGGACATCGCGGCGGCCGACGTGGTGGTCGTCGTCGCCGGCATGGACGGCGCCCTGCCGAGCGTGGTGGCCGGGCTGACCGACCGGCTGGTCGTCGCGGTGCCCACGTCGGTGGGGTACGGCGCGGCGTTCGAGGGGCTCGCCGCCCTGCTCACGATGCTCACCGCGTGCGCTCCGGGGGTGCTCGTCGTGAACATCGACAACGGCTTCGGGGCGGGCGTGGCCGCTGCCCGCATCGCCCGTCGGCCGGACGTGTGAGCCGGCTTTCACAGGTTGCGGCTGACCAGTCCGTTCGCAGGCGACACGCCGAGGTGTGACCGCCGTCACGGCGACAGTTCACATAACCGCTCGTAGCGTTTTGGCTGCGCTCAGCAAACGGAGAGCGTGACGCGCCGGTCCGCCAAACCCTGTCCACCGGCTCGCGTCATCCGGAACAGCTTCAGGACAGGGGTGGGGGACCCACGTTCGCGGCGCGCGGGGGGCGCGCCTGGGGGTGAAGCCGCGTTGCGCGGCCGGGCACCGATCGCCCGAACCCGACAGCTCACCTCGCCGGCGGTGATCGGAGATCACACATCCCCATGGCAAAGCATCGCGCGCCCCGCTACGTCCGCACCAAGAAGGCCCTCGTCAAGGCCCCCGTCGCCGCCGGAGCCACGGCCGTCGGGCTCGGCATACTCACCACCCCGGCCAACGCCGCCACCACGCACGACTGGACCGGCGTGGCCCAGTGCGAGTCGAGCGGCGACTGGAGCATCAACACCGGCAACGGCTACTACGGCGGCCTGCAGTTCAGCCAGTCGACCTGGGAGGCCTACGGCGGCACGGGCTACGCGCCCCGCGCCGACCTGGCCACCCCGGCCCAGCAGATCGACGTCGCCGAGAAGGTCCTCGTCGGGCAGGGCATCGGCGCCTGGCCGACCTGCGGCAAGCACCTGACCGAGGGCACCACCCCGGCCGCCGCCCAGGCCCCCGCCGCCCCCGAGGCCCAGCCGGCCCCGGCCCCCGCCCCGGCCGCCGAGTCCACCGAGGCCGACGGCCACGGGCAGCACGCCGCCCCGGCCGGCGACTACACCGTCGTCCGCGGCGACACCGTCGCGAAGATCGCCTCCGCCCACGGGCAGGCGTGGCGCGACCTCTACCAGCGCAACGTCGACGTCATCGGCAGCAACCCGAACCTGATCTTCCCGGGTCAGGTGCTGCTGGTGTCGGCGACGGTCGACACCGCCCCGGCCCCCTCGGGCTCGGTCGGCGACTCGGCCCCGGTCGAGGCCCCGGCCGCGCCGGCCCCGGCCCCCGCGCCGGCTCCGGCCCCGGCCCCGGCGCCCGCGCCGGCCTCCGTCACCGCGCAGATCACGAACACCGCCGGCGCCACCAAGCCCCAGGCGCAGGCCGCGGCCGACAACGTGGTCACGAACGTCGCCGGGGCCGCCGGCATCACCATCGGCGGCACCCGCGCCAGCGCGGTGGACCCGCACGGCCACCCGTCCGGCCTGGCGCTGGACTACATGGTGATGTCCGACGCCGCCCTCGGCGACGCGATCGCCCAGTACCACATCGACCACTGGGCCGAGCTGGGCGTGGAGTACATCATCTGGCAGCAGCGGATCATCACCTCGCCGGGCGCCGCGTGGAAGGCGATGGAGGACCGCGGCAGCGCCACGGCCAACCACTTCGACCACGTGCACGTCAACTACGTGGGCTGAGCCCCACCGGCACGCGACAGCGGCCCCTCCCCGGCGACCGGGGAGGGGCCGCTGTCGCGTGTCAGCGGTAGCGGACGGGGTCCGGCAGCAGCTCGTTCATCGAGCCGGAGCGGAAACCGCGCGGGTCCAGCTCCACCCGCGCGAACCCGCCGACGGCGGCCAGCAGGTCCGGTCGCGCCCGCACGGCCAGCACCAGCGCGGCGTCGACCTCCACCCGTGCGACGTCGGCACCGAGGTCGCGTACCCGCAGGTCGCGCACCGGCAGCCCGGCACCGGTCAGCGCGGCCCGCAACGACGCCTCGGCCGCCTCCACGCGGGCCAGGCCCTCGGCGCTCACCGGGACGCCGTACGCGATCCGGCTGGCCAGGCACGCCGCGGCCGGCTTGTCGGCCAGCGGCAGCCCCCAGCGCCGGGCGGCGGCGCGGACGTCGTCCTTGGTCAGGCCGGCGCGGGCCAGCGGCGCCCACGCCCCGCGCGCGGCGGCCGCGGCGATGCCGGGCCGGAAACCGGCGACGACGTCGTCGGCGTTGGTGCCGGTGACGACGTCGGCGATGCCCAGCCGGGCGGCCACGGGCACCAGGACGTCGACGAGCTCGGTCTTGCAGAAGGCGCAGCGGTCGCCGGCGTTGGCCACGTAACCCGGGCGCGACAGCTCGTCGGTGCGCGGCAGCTCGTGCCGGACGCCGAGCCCGGCGGCAAAGGCCTCGGCACCCGCCCGCTCGGCCGCCGGCAGGCTCGGCGAGACCGCGGTCGCCGCGACCACCCGGCCGGCACCGAGCACCCGGACGGCGGCGGCCAGCAGCACGCCGGAGTCCACGCCGCCGGAGAACGCCACCAGCACGCCCGGCAGCGGGCGCAGCAGCCCGGTGAGGGCCGTGAGGCGCTCGTCGAGCTGCTGATCCGGTGAGATGGCGGCGACCACGTGTCCGAGGCTGCCACATCCCACGGGAGACCCATGACCGCGCTCGCGCTGCTCGCCGCCCTCGCGGCGATGCTCTCGAACAGCGCGGCCTCGCTGCTGGAGTCCGACGGCAGCCGGCGGGCGGCCGCCGGTCGGCCGCTGTGGCGCCAGCCGCGCTACCTCGTCGGCCTGGTCCTCGACGGGGCCGGCTGGCTGCTGTCCGTGGTCGCCCTGCGCTTCCTGCCCGTGTTCGCGGTCCAGGCGGTGCTGGCTGGCACCGTGCCGGTCACCGCGGCGGCGGCCTCCCGGGGGCTGCGCGGGTGGTCCCGCGCCCGGCTGCTCGCGCTGGCGGGCGTGGTGCTGGGGATCGCGCTGGTCGCGGCGGCCGCCGCCCCCGGGCGCGCGCCGCGGCTGCCCGCGCCGGCCACGCCGGTGCTGCTGGCCGCGGCCGGGGTCCTCGTGCTCGCCGCCGTCCCGCTGCTGCGCTCCGGCCGTCCGCTGGCCCTGGCGGGAGCGGCGGGGGCGGCCTTCGGCGGGGTGTCGCTGGCGGTCCGGGCCGTGCACGTGCGCTCGGCGGGCTGGTCCTCGGTGCTGGAGCTGCTCGCCGAACCGCTCGCCTACGCCGTCGTGGTGTTCGGCGCTACCGGCACGGTGCTGCTGGCCCGCGCCATGCGCGCCGGCGCCGTCGCGACGGTGGTCGCCGTCCTGACCGTGACGGAGGTGGTGCTCCCGGGCCTGGTCGGGCTCGCGCTGCTCGGCGACCGGGTGCGGCCCGGGTGGGCGCCGGCCCTGGTGGCGGGGTGGCTGCTCACCGTCGTCGCGGTCGTCGTGCTGGCCCGGACGCCGGCGGGCGGCCGGGTCGGGACGCGCTAGCCGGGCGGGAAGCCGACGGCGACACGGGCCGAGCGGCCGGCGTCCTCGACGAGGGCGACCAGCCGGCCGTCGGGGTCGACGGCGGCGTGCAGCCCGGGCGCCCCGGTGGCGGGGATGCGCTGCCCGAACACCAGCGCCTTCGCTTCCTCGGCGCCGACCGGCCGGGCGGGGAAGACGGTCGTCGCGGCCCGGGTCAGCGGGAGGAACCCCGCGCCCCCGCCGGCGACCAGCGCCGCGGCGGCGTCCTCCACCGGAGCGGCCTCGGCGACGGTGTACGGCCCCGACGCGGTGCGGCGCAGCGCCGTGAGGTGGCCGCCCACGCCGAGCGCCGCCCCGGCGTCGCGGGCGATCGCCCGGACGTAGGTGCCGGCCGAGCAGGTGACGGTCACGTCGACGTCGACCAGGTCGGGCCCGGGCCGGGTCACCCGGTGGACGACGAGGGCGTGCACGGTCACCGCCCGGGGGGCCAGCTCGACCTCCTCGCCGGCGCGCACGCGGTCGTAGGAGCGCCGGCCGGCGACCTTGACCGCGCTCACCGACGACGGCACCTGCTGCAGCGGGCCGGTCTGGGCCGCCAGCGCCGTCCGCACGTCGTCGTCGGTGAGGTGCCCCGCCGGCGTGCTGGTGAGCACCTCGCCCTCGCGGTCGTCGGTGACGGTGGCCTGGCCGAGGCGGATCGTCGCGTCGTAGGTCTTGTCGTGGCCGCCGACGTACCCGAGCAGCCGGGTGGCGGCGCCGACCCCGAGGACCAGCAGCCCGGTGGCCATCGGGTCCAGCGTGCCGGCGTGCCCGACCTTGCGCACCGACAGCGCCCGGCGGGCCCGGGCGACGACGTCGTGCGAGGTCATGCCGCCGGGCTTGTCGACCAGCAGCAGACCGGGCGGGACGTCGGCGTCGGGCCGTCTCGGGCTCATGCGACCACCCCAGCAGACAGCCACCGCCGGCCGGCCACCCGGGCCAGGACGGCCACCAGCCGCAGGGCGATGAACAGGTCCAGCCCGGTCCAGACCCCGGCCAGCCCCCAGCCCAGCGGGTGCGAGAGCAGCGAGAGCGGCAGGAACCCGACCAGCGCCGCACCGATCGTGGTGGTGCGCAGGTAGCCGACGTCGCCGGCGCCCATCAGCACCCCGTCGAGCGCGAACACGACACCGGCCAGCGGCTGCATCAGCGCCAGGAACCACCAGACCAGCGCGGCCCGATCGAGGACGGCGGGGTCGGAGGTGAACAGCGGCGGGAGGACGTCGCGGAGCGCGAGCAGGACGACCGCGACCAGCGCGCCGGTGCCCAGGCCCCAGCGCGTGACCCTCCGGGCGGTCGCCCGCGCCTCGTCGGGCCGGCCGGCGCCGAGCGCGGAGCCGACCAGCGTCTGCGCCGCGATGGCGTAGGCGTCGAGCACCAGGGCCAGGAAGAAGAACAGCTGCAGCGCGATCTGGTGCGCGCCGAGCGGGGCGGCGCCCTCCCGTGCCACGACGCCGGCGGCGACGAGGAACGACACCTGCAGCACCGCCGCCCGCAGCAGCAGGTCGCGGCCGATGCCGAGCTGGGCGCGGATGGCCGCCGGCCGGGGGCGCAGCGGCAGCCCCTCGCGCCGCAGGGCACGGAGGAACAGCGCGGCCGAGACCGCCTGGCCCGCGACGTTGGCCAGCGCCGAGCCGGGCAGGCCCAGCCCGACCGGGTGGACCAGCAGCGGGCACAGCACGAGGCTGACGGCGCTGCCGGCCAGCACGTAGCGCACGGGCCTGCGCAGCTCCTGCACACCGCGCAGCCAGCCGTTGCCGGCCAGCGAGAGCAGCAGCAGCGGGGCGCCGAGGGAGGCGATCCGCAGCCAGGTCTCCCCCGCCTCGGCCACCGGTCCGGCGCCGCCGGCCAGCAGCCGGGACAGCGGCCCGGCCAGCAGCTGGAACAGCAGCAGGACCGCGGCGCCCAGGGCGAGCGCCAGCCAGGTGGCCTGCACGCCCTCTGCCACGGCGCCGGCGCGGTCGCCGGCCCCGGCCCGGCGGGCGGCGCGGGCCGTCGTCCCGTAGGCGAGGAAGTTCAGCAGCGCGGTGGCCCACGCCAGCAGCCCGCCGCCGACGGCCAGGCCGCCGAGCGCCACGGTGCCGAGGTGGCCGACGACGGCGGTGTCGACCAGCAGGTACAGCGGCTCGGCCGCGAGGACGACGAGCGCGGGAACGGCGAGCGCGAGGACGCCCCGCTGCGGCGGGGCGGTCACTCCGGGGCGAGTTCGGCCCTCAACGCGGCGATCGTCGCCTCGCGGTCGAGCCAGCTCGTGTAGCCGGCAGCGGCGCGGTGCCCGCCCCCGCCGAGCGCCATCGCGACGCGGGCGACGTCGGTGGCCCCGCGGGAGCGCAGCGAGACCGACCACGAGCCGTCGTCCTGGCCCTTGAGCACGCAGGCGACGTCGGCCTCCTCGGTGGACCGGACGACGTCGACGAGCGCCTCGAGCTGCTCGCCGGGCAGGCCGTGCTCGGCCGCCTCGGCGGTGCTCGACCAGGTCCAGACCAGGCCGGTGCCCACCGCGGGCTCCAGCACGGCCCGGCCGGTGACGGCGGAGAGCAGCCGGAGCCAGCCGAACGGTGCGGTGTCGAACAACCGCCGGCTGATCGCCGCGTGGTCGATGCCGGTGGACAGCAGCCGGGCGGCGAGCTCGTGGGTCTCGGGGCGGGTGCTGCCGAAGCGGAAGGACCCGGTGTCGGCGGCCAGCCCCGCGTAGAGGCAGGTGGCGATGGTGCGGTCGACGAACACCCCGAGGCCGTCGAGCACCTCGGCCACCAGGGTCACCGTGGCCGGGGCCGCCGGGTCGATCAGCGACACGTCGCCGAAGCCGGGGTTGCTCGCGTGGTGGTCGATGACGACCGCCGTGCCCGCCGACCCCAGCAGCCCGACCAGCTCCCCCAGCCGGCCGGGCGAGGCGGCGTCGAGGCTGACGAAGACGTCCGGCGAGGACGGCAGCTCCGACGACGGCACCAGCGCCTCGGCGCCGGGCAGCCAGCCCAGCGAGGCCGGCAGTACGAACGGGTCGGGGAAGGTCGGCAGCACGCGGGCGCCGCGGCGGCGCAGCCCCTCGGCCAGGGCCAGGGTGCTGCCGAGGGCGTCGGCGTCGGGCTGGACGTGACCGGAGAGGACCACGGTGGCGCGCGCGGCCGCCGCCTCGTCGAGGACGGAGGCGACGGTCCGCCGCGCGACCTTGCGCAGGGGAACGCTCATGGGTCAGGCATCCCGACCGGGGTCGGCGACCGGCGGGGCGTTCCCCTCGTCCTCGACCCGCCCACCACCGGGCGGGAAGGTGCTGCCGTCGTCGGGCTGGTCGGCGGCGATGCTCGGCGCCTCGCCGATCTCGCCCCGCTTGCCACCCTCCGTCGGGTCACCGCCGGCGGGCTCGCCGCGGCCGCCCAGCTCCGCGCGGCCCTGGCCCTCGTCGGGGAGGTTCGGGTCCGGATCCACTTCACTCATGAACGGCTCCCGGAGTCGGCGGTCTCGTCAGCGATCTCATCGGCAGTCTCGTCGTCGTCAGGGTCCTCGGCGGGACGGCGGTACGGGTCGGCGTCCCCGGCGTAGCTGGCGCCCTCCCGGGCGCGGGCGAGCTCGGCGTCGGCGTGCTTGACCCGCTCGATGGCGGCGTCGAGCTCGCGGGCGGTGTCGGGGACGGCGTCGGCGACGAAGGTGAGCGTGGGGACGAACTTGACGCCGGTCTGCCGGCCGACGGTGGAGCGCAGCACCCCGGTGGCGCTGGCGAGGGCCTTGGCGGAGTCGGCGACCTGGGTCTCGTCGCCGAAGACGGTGTAGAAGACCGTCGCCTCGCGCAGGTCGTTGGTGACCCGGGCGTCGGTGACGGTGACCATGCCCAGCCGGGGGTCCTTGATCTGGGTCTCGATCGCGGCCGAGACGATCTGCCGGATGCGGACGGCCAGTTTGCGGGCGCGGGCCGGATCGGCCATGGACCCTCCTCGGGACGGGGCGCACGCCACGTGCGCCCGGACGGACAGGGGGACGGCGAGGGCTGCGCCGGTCGGAGCGGTTCAGTCGTCCTCGTCGGAGAACAACTGCCGGTGCGTCGACAGCAGGGTCACCTCCGGCCGCTCGGCCAGCAACCGCTCGCACGAATCGAGGACGTCGGTCACCTGACCGGCGTCCCCCGCCACCGTGGCGACGCCGATCTGCACCCGACGGTGCAGGTCCTGGTCGCCGACCTCGGCGGCGGAGACGGCGAAGCGGCGCCGCAGCTCGGCCACGATGGGCCGGACCACGGCGCGCTTGCCCTTGAGCGAGTGGACGTCGCCCAGCAGCAGGTCTGCGGAGAGCGTGCCGGTGAAGATGAGGACCCTCCTGCCCCCCACCGCTCGCACGCTCGCGGCGGGCCCCTGCAGGAGGGCCATCGGGCTCTCCTGCAGGGGCCTCCTACGTCAGGCGCGCGGCTTCTCGCGGACCTCGAAGGTCTCGATGACGTCCTCGACCTTGACGTCGTTGAACGACCCCAGGCCGATACCGCACTCGTAGCCCTCGCGGACCTCGGTGACGTCGTCCTTGAAGCGGCGCAGCGACTCGACGGTCAGGTTGTCCGCGATGACGACGCCGTCGCGGATGACCCGGGCCTTCGAGTTCCGGTTGATCGTGCCGGACCGGACGATCGAACCGGCGACGTTGCCGATGCGCGGCACCCGGAAGACCTCGCGGATCTCCGCCGTGCCGAGCTCGACCTCCTCGAACTCCGGCTTGAGCATGCCCTTGAGGGCCGCCTCGATCTCCTCGATCGCCGAGTAGAGGACCGAGTAGTACCGGACGTCGACGCCCTCGCGGTTGGCCAGCTCGGTGGCCTGCCCCTCGGCCCGGACGTTGAAGCCGATGACGATGACGTCGTCGGCCAGCGCCAGGTCGATGTCGCTCTTGCTGATCGCACCGACACCGCGGTGGATGACCCGCAGCGAGACGTCGTCGCTCACCTCGATCTTCATGAGCGCGTCCTCGAGCGCCTCCACGGTGCCCGAGTTGTCGCCCTTGATGATCAGGTTGAGCTGACGGTTCTCCTTGAGCGCCGCGTCGAGGTCCTCCAGGCTGATCCGCTTGCGCATCTGCGCGTTCTGCGCGTTGCGGATGCGGGCCTGGCGCCGGTCGGCGATCTGCCGGGCGACGCGGTCCTCCTCGACGACGAGGAAGGTGTCACCGGCACGCGGCACCGAGGTGAGACCGACCACCTGGACGGGCCGGGCCGGCAGGGCCTCCTTGAGCCGGGTGCCGTGCTCGTCGAGCAGCGACCGGACGCGCCCGAAGGCGTCGCCGGCGACCAGCGAGTCGCCGACCCGCAGGGTGCCGCGCTGGACCAGGACGGTGGCCACGGGGCCGCGACCGCGGTCGAGCTTGGCGTCGATGACGACGCCCTGCGCGTCCATCTCGGTGTTGGCCCGCAGGTCGAGCGCGGCGTCGGCGGTGAGCAGGATCGCCGCGAGCAGGTCGTCGAGGCCCTGGCGGGTGACCGCCGAGACGTCGACGAACATCGTGTCGCCGCCGTACTCCTCGGCCACCAGCCCGTACTCGGTGAGCTGCTGGCGGATCTTGGCGGGGTTGGCCCCCTCCTTGTCCACCTTGTTCACCGCGACCACGATCGGCACCTCGGCCGCCTGGGCGTGGTTGAGCGCCTCGATCGTCTGCGGCATGACGCCGTCGTCGGCGGCCACGACCAGGACGACGATGTCGGTCACCTTCGCGCCGCGGGCACGCATCGCGGTGAACGACTCGTGACCCGGGGTGTCGATGAAGGTGATCGCCCGCTCCTGGCCGTCCAGCTCGGTGTCGATCTGGTACGCGCCGATGTGCTGGGTGATGCCGCCGGCCTCCCGCGCCACCACGTTGGTGTTGCGGATGGCGTCGAGCAGCTTCGTCTTGCCGTGGTCGACGTGACCCATGACGGTGACGACCGGCGGACGGGTCTCCCAGTCCTCCTCGTCGCCCTCGTCGCCGAAGGTGAGGTCGAAGGTCTCGAGGAGCTCGCGGTCCTCGTCCTCCGGCGAGACGACCTGGATGTCCCAGCCGATCTCGGCACCGAGCAGCTGCAGCGTGTCCTCGTTCACCGACTGCGTCGCGGTGACCATCTCGCCCAGGTGGAACAGGGCGGTCACGAGCGCGGCCGGCTGGGCACCGATCTTCTCGGCCAGGTCGGTCAGCGAGGCACCGCGCGGCAGCCGGACGGTCTGGCCGTTGCCGCGGGGCAGGCTGACGCCGCCCATGCTCGGCGCGGCCATCTGGTCGAACTCTTGACGCCGCTGCTTCTTGCTCTTGCGACCGCGGACCGGACCGCGACCACCCGGACGCCCGAAGGCACCCGCGGTACCCGCACCGGAACCGCCGCGACCACGGCCACGGCCACCGCCGCCACCGCGGAAACCGCCGCCGGCACCGGCCGGGGCGCCACCGCCGCCGCCACCGCCGCCGCCACCGCCGGGGCGGAAGCCGCCGCCACCGCCACCCGGGCCACCGCCCGGACGGCCCCGGCCACCGGCACCGCCGGGGCCGCCGCCGGGACGCCCGGCACCGGCCGGACGCGGCGGCATCATGCCGGGCGAGGGCCGCGGCGGCATCATGCCCGGGTTCGGGCGCGGACCGCCGGGACCGGCGGCCGGTCGCGGACCGCCCGCGCCGGGACCCGGACGCGGGCCGCCGGGACGCGGACCAGCCGCACCGGGAGCCGGGCGGGGACCGCCGGGCGCACCCGGACGGGGACCACCCGGACCGGCCGCGGGGCCCGGTCGCGGGCCACCGGCCGACGGAGCCGGCCGCGGGGTGCTGCTGAAGGGGTTGTTGCCCGGCCGCGGAGCCGGACGGGGACCCGGCCGCGGGCCGGGAGCGCCGGGCCGCGGAGCTGCCGCTCCCCCGCCCACCCCGGCGCCGCCGGCCGGGGCCGGACGCGGACCGGGGGCACCCGGACGCGGGGCACCCGGAGCCGGCGCCGGACGGGCCGGGGACGGCGCCGGGGCGGACGGGGCCGAGGCCGCCGGTGCCTGGGGCGCGGCGGGACGGGGCTCCGGACGCGGGCCGGGCGTGGGGGCCGCGGGGCGCGCCGCCGGGGCCGGCGGGGCGGCCGGGGCCGACGGGGACGGCGCCGCGGCCGCGGGACGCGGCGCGGGAGCAGCCGGGGCGGAGGGACGGGCGGGCGCCGGAGCGGGCGCGCCACCGCCGTTGGAGCCGCCGGAGCCACCGGCGACGAAGGCCTCACGCAGCCGCCGGGCCACGGGGGCCTCGACGGTGGAGGAAGCGGACTTCACGAACTCGCCCTGCTCCTTGAGCTTGGCGAGCACGGCCTTGCTGTCGACACCGAACTCCTTGGCGAGTTCGTGTACGCGGGCTTTGCCTGGCACGGATCTCCTCTTCGAGGCCGGCGGCTCACCCGCTCGACCTGGTCGTTAGTGGTGCATGGTCATCGCTGGGACTTCACGGCTGACTCATCCGACGACGTCCTGACTTCGATGTGCTCACCGGCCTGGTGCCGGTTCGCCCGGGGTGCTGCTGGTCCTGCGGTGCTGCGCCCGTCCCGGTCCGCACCCGCGAGCGACTCCGGGGAGGCGCCGAGGACGTGGGCTCGGAGCGGACCGGCCTCCAGCGGGACGCTGCAGC
This sequence comes from Blastococcus sp. SYSU D00669, assembly GCF_054050715.1. Taxonomy (NCBI): domain Bacteria; kingdom Bacillati; phylum Actinomycetota; class Actinomycetes; order Geodermatophilales; family Geodermatophilaceae; genus Blastococcus; species Blastococcus sp. SYSU D00669. The sequence continues at coordinate 84,617 of NZ_JBJGZV010000017.1, read as the reverse complement.
GCAGCGCCCGCCCGAAGGCCCGGCGTCGCTCCGCTGCGTGCAGGCACTCCGGTGTGGGGTGCAGGGAGGCACCCCGGCCGGGGAGCCGGCGCCGCGGATCCGGGACCAGGGTCCCGCTCCGGGCGACGACACGCAGCAGATCGGTGACCGGAACACGTTTCCGGCAGCCCACGCAGGTGCGCACCGGGATCGACGATTCGGCCACCGGTAACTCTAGCGCGCGGCAGGTCCCGGATGTTCCGCCCGGCGTGGCGGGGGTCGGTGACCTGCCCCTCTCGGGGGCTGTGCCTGGCCGGGGGGAGCCCCGGTGCGCAGCGGCGGCCTGCCGACGCCCGGCGAGGGCGTGGCCGGGTCGTCGGGCTGCGCGTCGCTGCGGATGTCGATCCGGCAGCCGGTCAGCCGGGCGGCCAGGCGGGCGTTCTGCCCCTCCTTGCCGATCGCCAGCGACAGCTGGTAGTCGGGCACGATCACCCGCACCGCCTTGGCCGTCGGGTCGACGACCCGGGCGCTGCTCACCCGCGCCGGGCTCAGGGCCGAGGCGACGAACGTGGCGGGGTCGTCGGACCAGTCGACGATGTCGATCTTCTCGCCGTGCAGCTCGCTCATGACGTTGCGCACCCGCTGCCCCATCGGGCCGATGCAGGCGCCCTTGGCGTTGAGCCCGGCGACCTTGGTCCGGACCGCGATCTTCGAGCGGTGGCCGGCCTCGCGGGCGACGGCCACGATCTCGACGCTGCCGTCGGCGATCTCGGGCACCTCGAGGGCGAACAGCTTGCGCACCAGGTTCGGGTGGGTGCGCGACACGGTGACCTGCGGTCCCCGGAACGTGCGCGAGACCGAGACGACGTAGGCCTTGATCCGGGTGCCGTGGGCGTAGGTCTCCCCCGGCACCTGCTCGGCCGCGGGCAGCACGGCCTCGACCTTGCCGATGTCGATCATCACCACGCCGCTGGCGTTGCGGCGCTGGTCGGCCTGCACGATGCCGCTGACGATGTCGCCTTCCTTGCCGGCGTACTCGCCGAAGGTCTGCTCGTGCTCGGCGTCGCGCAGCCGCTGCACGATGACCTGCTTGGCGGTGCTGGCGGCGATCCGGCCGAAGTCCGACGGGGTGTCGTCCCACTCCCGGACCACCTCGCCGTCGGGCCCCAGCTCCTGGGCCAGCACGGCGACCTCGCCGGTCTTGCGGTCCACGTGCACGCGGACGTGCTTGGCCGCGCCGTCGGCGTGCCGGTACGCCGTCACCAGCGCCGACTCGATGGCCTCGATCACCGTGTCGGCGGGGATGCCCTTCTCGCGCTCGACCGCCTTGAGCGCGGTCACGTCGATGTTCACCGTTCTCCTCCGTCGTCCCCCGCGTCATCCTCCCGCGCGTCGTCCTCCGCCGTCGCGTCCTCCGCCGTCCCCGGGACCGGCCGGCCGAACTCGACCTGCACCCGGCCGGTGCCCAGCAGCGCCCAGGGCACCTGCCGCGGCACCGGCGCCCGCTTCCGCGCCCCCGGCTTGCCCTGCGCCTCGACGGCGAGGGTGACGCCGTCCCCGTCGACGCCGGTGACCCGCGCGGTGACCTGCTCGGCGGCGCCGGCCGGGCCGACGGCGACGGTGACCAGGCGGCCGGTGTTGCGGCGCCAGTGCCGCGGCTCGGTGAGCGGCCGGTCGACGCCGGGGCTGGTGACCTCGAGGACGTAGGGCGCGCGGCCCAGGTCGCCGTCGTTCTCGTCGAGGGCCGCGGAGACGGCGCGGCTGACCTCCGCGATGTCGTCGAGGGTCACGCCGTCGTCGTGGTCGACCACCACGCGGACGACGCTGCGCCGGCCGGCCGGCGTGACCACGAGCTCCTCGAGCTCGAACCCGGCCGCGTCGACGACCGGCTGGATCCAGCCGGTCAGCCGCTCGGTCGCCGGGTCGGGCCGTCGGCTGCCGCGGGACGCGGGCACGGGCTCCTCCTCCTCGATCGCCGCCTGCGGGGCTGGTGCGGGCACGGCGCGGCCCGCCGCCCGGGCGGTCCGGGTGCGGTCCGGCCGCGGACGGCGGGAAGAGGCCAGGCTACCGCCCGGCCGTGCCGCCGGGGCGGGGAGCCGGGAACCCGGCGGACGTGCCGGGCGGGACGTCTGTGACGCGCCCGGGGAGGACGGCGCGGCGCGCTCCCGGCGTCGTCCCGGCCTCCCGCGGGAGGGGCTGTCAGGATGGCGGTGATGGTCCCGCTCCCCGTCTCCGGCCCCCCGGCCTTCTCCCGGCGCACCCTCCTCGCGGGCACCGCCGCGGGGCTCGGGGTGCTGCTCGTCGGCTGCACCTCGTCCGACGACGGCGGGACGCCGGTCACCCCGGAGCAGGCCGACGAGCTGGCCGGGCAGGTCGCGGTGCAGGAGGCGCTGGTCGCCGCGTTCGCCGCCGCGTCGACCGCGGACCCGGCCCTCGGTGGGCAGGTGGCCGACCTCGCCGCGCAGGCCGGGGAGCAGCTGGACCGGCTGCGCGCCGCGGCGCCCGGGGCTCCCTCCCCGGCGAGCGGGTCCGCGGGGGTCACCCCTCCCTCGCCCGGGGAGGCGCGCGCCTGGCTGCGCACCCAGGTGGGCACGGCCGCCGACTCGCACGCCGCCGCCTGCCTCGACCAGCACGGGGCGCGGGCGGCGCTGCTGGGGTCCGTCGCGGCGGGGCTGCGCGGCATGGGCGGGAGGCTGGCGTAGCCGATGGCCGACGATCTGCAGGTCGACGAGCGCACCGAGACCGAGGCGCTGGGCGAGGCGCTGGCCGCCGAGCACACCGCCGTGTGGGGCTACGGCGTCGTCGGCGCCGCGCTGCCGCCCGACGCCCGGGGCCCGGCCGCCGCCGGCGAGACCGCGCACCGCGACGCCCGCGACCGCCTGGTGGCGCTCCTCGACGAGCGGGGGGCCGACCCGGTGCCGCCCGAGGCCGCGTACGCGCTGCCGTTCCCGGTGCTCTCCGGCACCGACGCCGCGGCGCTGGCCGTCGTCCTCGAGGACGGCGTCGCCGGCGCGTGGGTGCGGGTGCTGGCCGGGGCCGCCGACCGAGAGGTGCGGCTGCTCGCCGTCGAGCAGCTGAGCGCCGCCGAGCTGCGGGCCGTCGGCTGGCGCACCGCGACCGGCCGGGCCCCGACGACGACCCCGTTCCCCGGCCTCCCCGCGGGATAGCGGCCGACTTCAGCGCTTCTTCAGCGCCCGCCCGAAACCTCCTCCCTGCCCGGGACGCACCGCTCCCGGGACCAGGCACCCGAGGAGGACCCCGTGACCGCCACCCTGTCCGCTCCGCCGCAGCTCGCCCTGCCCGGTCAGGTGCACGCCGCACCCGGCCGGCACGACCTGAGCGGCATGTTCGTCGCCCACCACGGCTTCCGCCGCGACCTGTCCCGGTTCGCCGCCGCCAGCCGCGCCACCCCGGTCGACGACGCGGAGACCTGGGCGGCGCTGGCCGCCCGCTGGGAGCGGTTCGGCGAGATCCTGCACCACCACCACGTCACCGAGGACACGGCGATCTGGCCGGAGCTGTTCGCCGCCGTCGACGCCCAGGGCGATCGCGGCGCGCACCTCACGCTCGACGAGATGGAGGCCGAGCACGACGTCGTCGACCCGATGCTGGCCGCCTGCGCGGCAGCCTTCGCCGAGATGGCCGCCGCTCCCACCCCGCAGGCGCGCGACCACCTCGCCGAGGTCGTCCACGCCGCCGGCGACAGCATCTCGTGGCACCTGTCGCACGAGGAGACCGAGGCGCTGCCCATCCTGCAGCGGCACCTCTCCGCGACGGGCTGGAGGGCGGCCGAGCGCATGGCGAGCTCGGAGCGGTCGCCGCGGAAGGTCGCCTTCCTGGTGCCGTGGCTGGCCGACGGGCTCCCCGAGCCGGTGTTCGACCAGTTCGCCCGGGCGGCCAACCCGGTGCTCAACGTCGTGCTGACGATGACCAGGGCCCGCTACCAGCGCAACGAGGCCCGGTGCTTCCGCCACATCTGGTGAAGGACCCCGGTGCCCCCCACCGCTCGCACGCTCGCGGCGGGCCCCTGCACCGGGGCCAGGCCCGTCAGCCGAGGTTGCCCAGGAAGGTGTCGGTGATCGCGACGGCGGCGCTGCTCGACCCGCCGCCCTCGACGAGGACGGCGAAGGCGATGTCGCCCTGCGGCCCGCCCAGCTGGTAGCCGACGAACCAGCCGTGCGCGGGAGGCGGGTCGCCGCTGCCGAACTCCGCCGTGCCGGTCTTGCCGTAGACCTCGCCGCGGTCGGCCAGCGCCGTCGCGGTGCCGCTGAGCACGACCTGCCGCATCAGCGGCCGCAGCGCGTCGAGCACCCCGGCCGGCGGACCGGTCGGCGCCGTCCCGGCCGGGTCGCCGCCCACCACCTCGACCGGCGGGGCCGGGGTGCCGCTGGCGATGCCGGCGGCGACCAGGGCCATCTGCGCCGGGCTCATGAGCACCTCGCCCTGCCCGATCTGGTCGGCGGCCTTGGTCGTGCCCGTGGCGTCGGCGGGCACCGCCCCGCTGAAGATGCCGATCGGCAGGTCCCACTCGGTGCCGACGCCGTACGCCGCCGCGGCCTGCGCCAGGGCGTCGTCGGGCAGCTGGAGCCCGAGCTGGATGAAGGTCGTGTTGCAGGACTGCGCGAACGCCTCGGTGAACGGCACGGTACCGAGGTCGAACCGGTCCTCGTTCTCGAACTCGCGGCCCTCGACGGTGGTCGTGCCCGGGCAGGGCACGGGGGTGTCGGGGGTGACTGCGCCGGCCGACAGCAGGGCGGTCGCCGTCATGGCCTTCATGCTCGACCCGGGCGGGAACTGGCCGCGCAGGGCGTTGCCGGGGTCGGCGGCCGCGTTGGAGGAGACGGCGAGGATCTCCCCGGTCCCGGGGCGGACGACGACGACGTGCGTGGGCAGGGTCTGCGTCGCCGCCGCGGCGTCGGCGGCCAGCTGCACAGCCGGCACCAGCGGGGTCTGCACCGGCGTCCCGGCCGCGGGGGCGACCGAGGCGATCTCGCGGCCCTCGTCGCCGGTGCTCTCGTCGAGGCTGACCACGTCGACGGTGAAGCCGGGCGTGCCGGTGAGCTCCTCCTGGAAGGCCCGCTGGAGACCGGAGAGGCCGAGCTGGTCACCGGCGGCGTAGGCCGCCTCGCCGTCCTCGCCCTGCGACTCCTCGAGGATCTCGGCGGTCGCCGGGCCGACCCGGCCGAGCAGGGCGAGGCCGAAGCGCGACGTCGGCGCGAGCAGCCGGGTCTCGGTGGGGAAGACGGCGCCGGGCAGGTCGAACACCTGCGCGCGGATCGCCTCGAAGTCCGGCCGGCGCAGCGTGATGACGGGGACGAACTGGCCGGGCTGCGCGCCCTGGACGTCGGCGACGATCTGCTGCGGGTCGACCCCGGTGGCGGCACCGAGCGCGGCCGCGAGCGCCGGCAGGTCGGTCACCTGCCCGGGGTCGACGCCGACGTTGACCACCTCGGTGGGCGTGAACAGCGGGGCGCCGGTCGCGTCGGTGATCGGCGCGCGTTCGGGCAGCAGCCGGGTCAGCTGCAGGCGCTGGCCCTCCGCGAGCTCGGGGTTGACGACCGTCGGCGCGCTGACCACCTGCCAGCCGTCCTCGGCCTCGCGCAGGCCGAGCGTCGCCTCGTAGGTCCAGTCGGGGGCGGCGGCGAGGTCCCAGGTGGCGGTCCAGGCCACGGTCGCGTCCTCGCCGTCGACGGTGACCTGCCCGAGCTCGCCGGTGAGGGTCGCGTCGGGCAGGTCCTGGGCGGCCTGGTCGAGCAGCGCGGTCGTGGCGTCGGGGTCGCTGGTGAGCCGGGCCGCGGCGGCGGTGTCCCCGCCGGACCACGCGTCGAGGAACTCCTGCGCCGCCGCCCGGACGTCGTCCTCGGAGCCGCCGGAGCAGGCGGTGAGCAGGGGTGCGGCGAGGACGGCCGCGGTCAGCAGGAGGCCCGAGCGCCGACGGATGTGCACGCCGGTCACTGTCGCAGACCCGCGGACCGGATCCGTCCGGACCCGCGGAGGGGCCGCCGGTCAGACGTGCGGCGGGGGCGGCGGCACCGGCGGGAGGCGGCGGCAGGGCACGGTCACCACGGTGACCGCGGAGGCGCCCGGCAGGTCGACGTAGGACTCCCACGGCTCGCCGGTCGCCACGTACTCGTTGCCGGCCAGCCACTCCCGCAGGGTCTCGTAGGTGAACCCGACGGTGTTGTGGTCGCCGTCGTGCGCCGCGGTCACCATGGGGCCGCCGGGCAGGGTCTCGACGGTCACCCGCCCCGCCGGCCGGACGTCGTCCTCGACCGGCAGCCCGGCCTCGACGTCCAGGCCCCGCCCGGTCGCGCGGTAGCGGGCGAAGGGCGGCCCGACGGCGGTCAGGTGCTGTCGGGCCAGCAGCGCCCGCACCTCGTCGTACGCGCGGGTGAGGAACTCGTCGAACTCGGAGTTCCCCACGTGCCCGTGCACCACCGCCACGCGCTGCGGCTCGTGCTCCACCAGTTCGATCAGCCCTGCGGTCATCGCGGCTCCCGGGAGGACGGCCCGCCGTGGGACGGCTGCCCCGGTGCGGGCAGTGCACATGGTGGCCCGAGGGCGCGGCGCCCGACACCCCCTGCGGCGCGGACGACCGCAGTCAGGAGCAGCGGTCAGAACAGGACGCTGGCGTACCGGCCGACCTCGCGGAAGCCGACCCGCTGGTAAGCCACGCGCGCGGCGGTGTTGAAGTCGTTGACGTAGAGGCTCACCACCGGCGCGATCGAGGCGCGGGCGTACTCGACGACCGCCGCCGTCCCCGCCGTGCCGACCCCCCGGCCGCGGTAGGCCGGCGCCACCCAGACCCCCTGGATCTGGCAGGCGGCCCGCGAGACCGCGCCGATCTCGGCCTTGAACAGCACCTCGCCGCCCTCGATCCAGGCCAGCGACTGCCCGGCGCGCACCAGCTCCGAGACGCGGGCGCGGTAGCCGACGCCGCCGTCGGTGCGCAGCGGGCTGACCCCGACCTCCTCGGTGAACATCGCGACCGCGGCCGGCATGAGCAGGTCGAGCTCCGACAGCCGGACCGGGCGCACCCGCGGCTCGGGGGGCACGGCGGGCGGGCCGTCGATGGCCATCAGCGGCTGGCGCGGGCGGTGGTCGCGGCAGGGGCCCCAGAACGGCGCGAGCAGGTCCCACATCGGGTCGACGGAGGGCGCCGGGCCGACGATGGTCGAGCAGCGGCGGCCGGCCCGCCGGGCCCGCTCGGCGAACGCCGTCGCGGCGGCGCGCTCGGCCCCCGGCACGGCGAACGGGATGAGGTTGGCCCCGGCCAGGCACACCGCGTCCAGGCTGCTGCCGCTGCCGATCCCCCACAGCGGCGCCCCGAGCGCGGCGGCGTCGGTGCCCGCGGCCTCCACCCGGCCGGCGATCACGCAGGCCGCGACCGGGTCGGTGGCGAGCAGCCGGGTGACGGCGCGCTCGTCGGAACCGTCGAGGACGCGGGCGGTCGGGGTGCCGAGCACGGGACCGTCAGGAGACGGTGACGACGGGCGAGCCGGGGGCCGCACCCTCGACGGGCTGCTCCCCCGCCAGACGCACGGCCTCCTCGATGAGGGTCTCGACGATCTGCGACTCGGGGACGGTCTTGACGACCTCGCCCTTGACGAAGATCTGCCCCTTGCCGTTGCCCGAGGCCACGCCGAGGTCGGCCTCGCGGGCCTCGCCCGGCCCGTTGACGACGCAGCCCATGACGGCGACGCGCAGCGGCACCTCGAGCCCGTCGAGGCCGGCGGTGACCTCGTCGGCCAGCTTGTAGACGTCGACCTGCGCGCGGCCGCAGGACGGGCAGCTGACGATCTCGAGGCCGCGTTCGCGCAGGTTCAGCGACTCCAGGATCTGGGTGCCGACCTTGACCTCCTCGACCGGCGGGGCGGAGAGCGAGACGCGGATGGTGTCGCCGATGCCCTTGCTGAGCAGGGCGCCGAAGGCGACGGCGGACTTGATCGTGCCCTGGAACGCCGGCCCGGCCTCGGTGACGCCCAGGTGCAGCGGGTAGTCGCACTGCGCGGCGAGCAGCTCGTAGGCCCGCACCATGACGACCGGGTCGTTGTGCTTGACCGAGATCTTGATGTCGCGGAAGCCGTGCTCCTCGAACAGCGAGCACTCCCACAGCGCCGACTCGACCAGCGCCTCGGGCGTGGCCTTGCCGTACTTGGCGAGCAGCCGCTTGTCGAGCGAGCCGGCGTTGACGCCGATCCGGATCGGGATGCCGGCGTCCCCGGCCGCCTTGGCGATCTCGCCGACCTTGTCGTCGAACTTCTTGATGTTGCCCGGGTTCACGCGGACGGCCGCGCACCCGGCGTCGATCGCCGCGAACACGTAGCGCGGCTGGAAGTGGATGTCGGCGATCACCGGGATCTGCGACTTCTTCGCGATCGCGGGCAGCGCCTCGGCGTCGTCGGTGTCCGGGACGGCGACCCGCACGATCTGGCAGCCGGCGGCGGTCAGCTCCGCGATCTGCTGGAGCGTGGCGTTGATGTCAGCGGTCTTCGTCGTCGTCATCGACTGCACGCTGACCGGGAAGTCGCTGCCCACGCCGACCCCTCCGACGTCCAGCTGCCGGGTCTTGCGTCGCGGGGAGAGCACGGGCGGAGGCGCCGCGGGCATGCCGAGGCTGACGGGGATCGCCATGGCTCCCAGTATCGCCCGCCCGCGCGCCGGGTGCCGCCGACCGCCCTGTGACCTGCTGCGCTGCCTCAGCCCAGGGTGATCGGGTTGACCACGTCGGCGATGAACAGCAGCGCCGAGAGCACGAGGAACACCCCGGCGACCGCGTACGCGACGGGCATCAGCCGGGCGATGTCGAACGGCCCCGGGTCGGGCTTGCCGCGCAGCCGCGCGACGGTCGACCGGGCCTTCTCGTACAGCGCGCCGGCGATGTGCCCGCCGTCGAGCGGGTAGATGGGCAGCAGGTTGAACAGGAACAGCACCAGGTTGATCGAGGCCAGCAGGCTGAGGAACAGGCTGACCTTCTGCTGCCCGGTCCAGTCCTCCTGGGCGAAGACCTCCCCGGAGATGCGGCCGACCCCCACCACGCCGATCGGGCCGTTCGGGTCGCGCTCCTCGCCGAGGAAGGCCGCCCGGAACAGCTGCGGGATCCGCTCGGGGATCTGCACCAGCTTCTCGACCGACTGCGAGATCACCATCCCGAAGTAGCCGGGCACGTCCGCGAACGACTGCCGCGCGAACCCGGCGGTCGGGCTGACCCCGAGGTAGCCGGCGGTGGTCGTCTCGTCGCTGCCGGCCTCGACGTAGACGGTGTTCTCGATGGGGGTGACGGTCACATCCCGCCGTTCGCCGTCCCGTTCGACGGTGAGGACGACGTCCTGGCCCGGGGCGCTGCGGATCGCCTCCTGCACCGTCGTCCAGCTGTCGAACGCGTCGGTCTCCAGGGGGCTGCCGTCGATCGCCACGATCGTGTCGCCGGGGCGCAGGCCGGCCGCGGCCGCGGGGCTCTCCTGCGGCAGCGCGCAGCCCGCCGTCCCCTCGGTGCACCGCTGCCCGGCGTCGGCACCGGAGGTGACGATCGGCTCGGAGCACGGGTCCTCGTCGCCGGCGGTCACCGCCCCCGCGGGCAGCACGCAGGCGGGGACGCTGCCGAGGGTGGTCGTGAACACGTTCGTGCCGACGGCGGTCAGGACGACGGTGAAGAACACGACCGCGAGCACCAGGTTGTGGAACGGCCCGGCGAACATGACGATCACGCGCTGCCACCAGGGCTTGGCGTAGAACACGCGGCCCTCGTCGCCGGGGCGGATGTCGTTGAGCGCCTGCCCGCGCACCTCGGCGATGAACCGGCGCATGCGGGTGGCGCGCTTGCTCTCGCCCTCCTCGGCGGGCGGGATCATGCCGACGATGCGGATGTAGCCGCCCAGCGGCACCGCCTTGACGCCGTACTCGGTCTCACCCTTCCTGCGCGAGAACACCGTCGGGCCGAACCCGACCATGAACTGGGGCACGCGCATGCCGAACTTCCGCGCCCAGAAGAAGTGGCCGTACTCGTGGAAGCCGATGGAGAACAGCAGGCCGATCGCGAAGGCGACGATCCCCAGGACGGTCAGCAGTGCGGACAGGTCAGCCTCCGGCGATGGCGGCGCGGGCGTGCCCCCGGGCCCACTTCTCCGCGGCCAGCACGTCCTCCACGCACGTGGGTGCGCCGAGCTCCGGCGCGGCGTCGAGGGTACGCGCGACGACGTCCACGATGGCTGTGAACGCGAGCTCGCGCCGCAGGAAGGCCGCGACGGCCTCCTCGTTGGCCGCGTTGAACATCGCCGGGACGACGCCGCCGGCCTCCCCCGCCCGCCGGGCCAGCCGGACCGCGGGGAAGGCGTCGGCGTCGAGGGGCGCGAACTCCCAGGTGCTCGCCGTCGACCAGTCCAGCGCCGGCTGCACGTCGGGCAGCCGGTCCGGCCAGGCCAGCGCCAGCGCGATCGGCAGCCGCATGTCCGGCGGGCTGGCCTGGGCGATCGTCGCGCCGTCGGTGAAGGTGACCATCGAGTGCACGATCGACTGCGGGTGCACCACGACGTCGATGTCGGCGTAGGGGACGTCGAAGAGCAGGTGCGCCTCGATCAGCTCGAGGCCCTTGTTGACCAGGGTCGCGGAGTTGACCGTCACGACCGGTCCCATGGCCCAGGTGGGGTGGGCGAGCGCGTCCTCGACGGTCACGTCCGCCAGCTCGGCGGCGGTGCGGCCGCGGAACGGCCCGCCGCTGGCGGTGAGCACCAGCCGCGCCACCTCGCTCACGTGCCCGCCGCGCAGGCACTGGGCCAGCGCCGAGTGCTCGGAGTCCACCGGCACCAGCTGCCCCGGCTTCGCGGCGGCGGTCACCAGGTCGCCGCCGGCGACCAGCGACTCCTTGTTGGCCAGCGCGACGGTGTTCCCCGCCCGCAGCGCGGCCAGCGTGGGCCCGAGCCCGATCGAGCCGGTGATCCCGTTGAGGACGACGTCGGCCGGGCGGGCGGCCAGCTCCTCGGCGGCCCGCGGCCCGGCGAGGATCTCCGGCAGCGCGTACTCCCCCGAGGCCCAGCCGCGCTGCTGCGCCGCGGCGTAGAACGCCAGCTGGAGGTCCTGCGCGGCGGTCGCGCGTGCGACGGCGACGGTGCGCACGCCGAGGGTCAGCGCCTGCTCGGCCAGCAGCCCGACGTCGCCACCGCCGGCGGCCAGCGCGGTGATCCGCAGCCGGTCGGGGTTCTGCCGCGCCACCTGGATCGCCTGGGTGCCGATCGAGCCGGTCGAGCCCAGCACGGTGACCTCACGGGGAGCACTCACCATGCCCCCGGTTCGCTCCCGCGGGGCGCTCCGCTCCTCGCTCGTTCCTCGCTGCGATGCTCACGCCCCTGTCCGCTCACACCCGAAGTCTCCCCGACGACGCGCGCGGCCGTCCCGGGCGGTTTCCCGAGCGCCGGTACTGGCAAGATGACGACCGTGGTCCAGGAATCGCGCTCGCACAGCCCCGCGACGACCCGGGTGAACCAGCCCGGCCGCGAGGAGGCCGTCGTCCGTGCCGGAGAGCACCCGGTGGAGCACGAGCGGCCCGAGGACTGGGGCTGGCACGGCGAGATGGGCAAGTGGGGCCGCCGCACCTGGTGGCTGGCCGCGGCGTTCATCCTCGCCCTGCTGATCGGCAACCACGAGGGCAACGTGGAGAACGTCTGGCTGATCGGCACGGCCGCCCTGATGGTGCTGATCTTCCTGCTGGACCGGGTGCGCCGGAAGAACGCCTGGCGCGCGAAGTGAAGGACCTCGTCGCCCCCCCAGGACTCGCACGCTCGCCGTGGGGCCCTGCGACGAGGCCGTCCGAGCCGGGCCTGACCGGCCGCGGCGCTAGCTGACCGTCGTGCCGATCGCCAGGCCGATGAGGTAGGTCGCGCCCGCCGCGACCGCACCGAACAGCAGCTGGCGCAGCCCGGCGTACCACCACGGCCGCGGGGTGAAGCGCGAGGACAGCGCGCCGGCGACGAAGAGGCCGACGCCCCCGGAGAGCAGCGCCACCCACAGCAGCGGGAAGCCGAACAGGTACGGCAGCAGCGGGAAGACCGCGCCGATCGAGAAGGTCAGCAGCGACGAGAACGCGGCGACCCGCGGCGACGGCTTGTCGGCGGGGTTGATCCCGACCTCGGCGACGATGTGCAGCCGCAGCGCCGCCTCCCGGTCGCGGTGCAGCTGCTCGGCCACCTCGTCCGCGAGCGCGGAGTCCACGCCGCGGGCGCGCATCATGTCGGCCAGCTCCTCCACCTCGCCGGCCGGGTTGCGCTCCATCTCCCGGCGTTCCTTGTCGACCTCGAGGTCGAGCTGCTCGTTCTGCGTCTTGACCGACGTGTACTCGCCGAGCGCCATCGAGATCGCGCCGGAGATCAGCCCGGCGAACCCGGTGAGCACGATCGCCCGCGGGGAGACACCCCCGCCGCCGACGCCGGCCACCAGGGCGGTGTTGCTCACCAGCCCGTCCATCGCGCCGAACACCGCCGCGCGCAGCCACCCTCCGGAGACATCGGCGTGGGTGTGCCCGTGCGCCTCGGGTGCCGGCAGGACGGCGTCACTCACTGGTCGGCTTCCGCGCCCAGCGGCACCGCCGGCTCCACCGCGGGGGTGGGCAGCGCGACGGCGGGGACGCCGTCGACGCGGTCGGCGGCGGCGAGCTGGCCGCAGGCGCCGTCGATGTCCTGGCCGCGGGTGTCGCGCACCGTCGTCGCCACCCCGGCGGCGCGCAGGCGGGCCACGAACTCGCGCTGCGCGGGCAGCGGGCTGGCGTCCCACGGGCTGCCCGGCGTCGGGTTGAGCGGGATGAGGTTCACGTGCGCGAGCCGGCCCGCCAGCAGCCGGCCGAGCAGGTCGGCCCGCTCGGGCTGGTCGTTGACGTCGCGGATCAGGGCGTACTCGACGGAGTAGCGCCGGCCGGTGCGGCGGGCGTACTCGTCGGCGACCTCGACGACCTCGGCGACCTTCCACCGGGTGTTGATCGGCACGAGGGTGTCGCGCAGCTCGTCGTCGGGGGCGTGCAGGCTGACGGCGAGGGTGGCGTGCAGCCCCTCCTCGGTGAGCCGGCGGATGCCCGGCACGAGGCCGACGGTCGAGACGGTGACCGACCGCTGCGAGAGCCCGAGGCCGTGCGGCGCCGGCGTGACGAGGGCGTCGAGGGTGCGGCGCACCCGGGCGTAGTTGGCCAGCGGCTCGCCCATGCCCATGAAGACGACGTTGGACAGCCGCCCGGGGCCGCCGGGCAGCTCGCCGCCCGCCATCGCCGCCGCGGCCGCGACCGCCTGGCCGATGATCTCGGCGGCCGAGAGGTTGCGGGTCAGGCCCTGCTGGCCGGTGGCGCAGAAGGGGCAGGCCATACCGCAGCCGGCCTGGCTGGAGATGCAGACCGTCGCCCGGTCGGGGTAGCGCATGAGCACGCTCTCGACCAGCGCCCCGTCGTGCAGCCGCCAGAGGGTCTTGCGGGTGCGGCCGCCGTCGGCGGACAGGTGCCGCACGGGCGTCAGCAGACCGGGCAGCAGCGCCTGCGCGAGGTCCTCGCGGGCGGCGGCCGGCACGTCGGTCATCTGCGCGGGGTCGGTGACGCCGCGGAAGAAGTGCCGCGCCAGCTGGTCGGCGCGGAACGGCGGCTGCCCGAGCTCGGCGACGGCGGCGCGCGCCTCCTCGCGGGTCAGGTCGGCGAGGTGGCGCGGCGGCTTGCCCCGGCGGGGGGCGTCGAACACGAGCGGGAGGGCAGTCATGGCGTCGTCCATGGTCCCACCCGCCGGCCGCCGGCGACGGGCCCCGAGGGGAAGCTCACTCCCCGGGGCCCGGCCGGCAGCGGATCACGCGCTGCGGCGCGTGCGGGTGGTGGCGGCGACCAGGGCCAGCAGGACCAGCGTCGTCACCGTGAACGCGATGGCCTCCGGCTCGTCGTAGACGAAGAACTTGACGAAGCTGAACGCCACGTCGGCGACGGCGAGGCCGACCGTGAACGGCAGCACCCGGGGGTCGCGGCCGAGCCGCGCGGCGATGACGAGGTAGCCGACGCCGAGCACGACCGACCACACGCCCACCGACCAGTCGCCGACGCCCTGCGGGTCGCCTCCCTGCTCGGCCGTGGCGACGAACAGGAAGTAGGCGGTCGCGCCCAGCTTCAGGGCGCCGAAGAGGGCGGCGAGGACCCGGGTGGCGGTCACGAGGGCCGGGCGGGCGGTGGCCGGCGGGGCGGGGCGGGCAGCGGTGGTGGTCACGGGGGGCTCCTTGGACGGATGTCGACGAGTGCGGCGGGAACGCTAGGGACGCCGCGACCGGCGGGCATCGACCCGCGGGCGGCTTCCGCGCTCAGCCCTCGGGCTGATGGCGGCGGGCTGGATCCGCCCTACGCTTCCGGTCCGTGAGCCGGTTCGCGCACCCGTCGGTCGTGCCGCCACGGGCCGACGTGCTCGTGGCGGCGGCCTTCCTGGCCGCGTCCCTGGCGCAGGTGGCGATCGCGCCCATCGCGTCCCCAGCCGTCTCGGTGCTGGTCGCCTTCGCGATCACCGTGCCGCTGGCCTGGCGGCGGGTGCAGCCGGCGGCGGCGGCCCTGGTGGTGACGGCGGCGTGGACCATCCCCACGCCCGGCGGCTACCTGCTGCTCGGCTACGTGATCGCCGGGCTGCTCTTCTTCTCCCTCGCCCTCTACGACCTGAACACCTGGCGGGTCGTGCTGGTCACCGCGGTGTCCCTGACGGTCAGCGTGGTCGTCACGCTGCTGGGACCGGAGATCTGGCAGGCAGCCATCGGCGCCGCCCTCGCCATCGCCGGCCCCGCGGTCGCCGGCCGGCTGGTGGCCCACGACCGGGCGCAGAACGCGCGGCTGCGGGAGCTGACCGCCGAGCTGGTGCGCGAGCGGGACGCCGCCGAGCGGGTCGCCGCCGCCGAGGAGCGCACCCGCATCGCGCGCGAGCTGCACGACGTGATCGGTCACGAGATCACCGTGATCGCGCTGCAGGCCGACGCCGCCGCGGCCGCGCTGGCGCGCGCACCGGAGCGGGCCGCGGTGCCGATCGACCGCATCCGCGCCACCGCGGCCCGCACCCTCACCGAGATGCGCCGGGTGGTCGGCCTGCTGCGGGACCCGGCCGACGACGACGAGGACCTGCGCCCGCAGCCGGGGCTGGCCGACCTGCCCACGCTGGTCGAGGACGCCCGCGCCGGCGGCGCCGACGTGGAGCTGCTGCTGGGCCTGCCCGCGGCGGCTCCCCCGCCGAGCCTGCAGCTGACCGTCTTCCGGATCGTCCAGGAGGCGCTCACCAACGCCCGGCGGCACGCCCCCGGCGCGCCCGTCCGCGTGCGGGTCGAGACGGGTCCGGAGGGCCTGTGCGTCGAGGTGCGCAACCGCACCGGTCGCACCGCCGGGGAGCCGGGCGGCGGCCACGGCCTGGTCGGCATGCGGGAGCGGGCGCGGATGCACGGCGGCTCGGTGGACGCCCGCCCCACCGCCGACGGCTTCGTCGTCCGGGCCCGGCTGCCCCTCGTGCTGGAGGCCGCGCCGTGACCTCGGTGGTGCTCGTCGACGACCAGGCCCTGGTGCGCGACGGGCTGCGGCTGATCCTCGAGCTCGCCGGCGTGGAGGTCGCGGGCGAGGCGGCGGACGGCGAGGAGGGCGTCGCGGTGGTGCTGGACCGCCGTCCCGACGTCGTGCTGATGGACCTGCGGATGCCCCGGATGGACGGCATCGAGGCCACCCGGCGCCTCGTGGCGGCCGGCTGCGCCAGCCGCGTCCTCGTGCTGACCACCTTCGACGGCGAGGAGCACGCCTACCAGGCGCTGCGCGCCGGTGCGACCGGGTACCTGCTCAAGGACGTCGGCGGCGACCGGCTGGTCGCCGCGGTGGAGTCGGCCGCCGCGGGCGAGATGCCGCTGGCGCCGGCGATCGTGGCGCGGCTGGTGGCGCACTACGTCCGCACCCCGCAGGCGCCGCCGGCCGCGACCGACCGCCTGGCGCCCCTGAGCGAGCGGGAGACGGAGGTGCTGGGCCTGATCGGCGCCGGGCGCTCCAACCCCGAGATCGCCGAGGAGCTGTTCATCTCGCTGGCCACGGTGAAGAGCCACGTGCGGCACATCCTGGCCAAGCTGGACCTGCGCGACCGCGCCCAGGCGATCGTGCTCGCGCACGAGTGCGGACTGGTCGAGGCCCTGCCCCGCGGCTGACCGGCGGTCAGGCGCCCCCGGTCGGCGTGGGCGTGGCGGTGGGTGTGGGCGTCGCGGTGGGCGTCGCGGTGGGCGTCGCGGGGTCGCCGCCCTCCTCCCCGTCGTCCTCTCCCTCGTCGCCGCCGCCGTCCGGGTCGTCGGTCGGCGGCGGCGTGGGGATCGGCGTCGTCGTGGGGTCGGGCTCGTCGGTGGGAGGCGGCGTCGGCGTCGGTCCCGGCTCGACCGTCGGGTCACCGGGGTCGACGTCGACCGGTCCCTCCGGGACGACCGGTGGGGCCGGCGGCACGGGGACGACGGGGGCCGGCGGCGGCGCCGGGGCGGCGGTCGCCGTGCTGCGCGGCGTCGGGGCCGGCACGCGCGCCGGGACGGCGGCCGGGACCACGGGCACCCCCACCGGGGCGACCGACGTCGACGGCGCCGTCGACGAGGGCGAGGGTGTGGGCCGCGTCGGGGCCCGCGGCGGCGTCGGGGTGGAGGTCCGGCTCGGGGTCACCGTCGAAGTCGCGGTGCCGGCGGCCGGGCGCGGGTCGTCGGACCGCCCGGCCACCAGGGCGGCACCGGTCAGGACGCCGGCGACCAGCAGGCCGACGGCGATCGAGAGCCGGGCGCGCCGGTGGGGCCGCGGACGGGCGGTGACGACGACGTGCGGGACGACGGCCGGCGCGACCCCGGCGACGGCGGACGCGGGGACCGCGACGGGCACGGCGGGAACGGGCTCATGGCGGACCCCGGCGGACCCCTCGTCGCCCTCCTCGGAGGCGTCGTCCTCGGAGGCGACGTCCTCGGCCTCGATGTCCTCGGGGGCGTCCTCGGACTCGTCGTCCTCAGGCTGGTTGGGCTGGGCTTCGTCGTCCCCGGGCTCGTCGTCCCCGGGCTCGTCGTCCCCGGGCTCGTCGTCCCCGGGCTCGTCGTCCCCGGGCTCGTCGTCCTCGTGGACGTCGGCCGATGTCCCGTCGACCGCGGGGTCTTCCGGTCCCGGCTCCTCCGCGGGCACCGGCTCGGGGTCGTCCACCGGCGTCGGCTCCGGGGCCTCCTCGGCCTCGTCCAGCCACCCGGGCAGCCAGTCGGAGTCCCACTCCCCCGTCTCCTCCGGTGGCGCAGGGGTCTCCTCCGTCCCCGGCTCCGTCGACGCCGCGGCGTCGTCCGGGCGGGTCGTGCCCATGCCGTTCCCTCCTCACCACCCCCGTGATGAGCTCGACGCGCAGTGATTGATCCCTGACGCGCTGTGTTCAGACAGCCATGGTGCAGGACGATGCCGCCGCCTCCCGGCAGGCGCGGCCGGTGCGTTCGGCCCAAGCTCGGGGGATGAGCCGGCTCTCCGACGTCGACATGAGCGTCCGACTGGGCAAGTCCGAGGCGAAGAAGGAGCTCACCGCGGCACAGCGCCGCCTCGTCCACCTGCGGCTGCTGCTGGGCGGCCAGATCGGGCCCGGGGAGATCGGCCCGCCGCTGCTGGTGCTGTTCGAGGGCTGGGACGCCTCGGGCAAGGGCGGGGCGATCAAGCGGCTGGTCGAGGAGCTCGACCCGCGGCACGTGCGGGTCGCGCAGTTCGCCGCGCCCACCTACGACGAGAAGCGGCACCACTTCCTGTGGCGGTTCTGGCCGGTGCTGCCCGGCTGGGGCGGCATGGCCGTGCTGGACCGCACCTGGTACGGCCGGGTGCTGGTCGAGCGGGTCGAGGGCTTCGCCCCGGAGGAGGCGTGGCAGCGGGCCTACGGCGAGATCGTCGACCTCGAGGACACGCTCGCCGCCGAGGGCACGGTGATCGTCAAGTTCTGGATGCACGTCTCGCCGGAGGAGCAGCTGCGGCGCTTCGAGTCCCGGCGCGACGACCCCTACCGGGCCTGGAAGCTCACCGACGAGGACTGGCGCAACCGCGGCAGGCGCGAGCAGTACGAGGCGGCCGTCGAGGACATGCTGCAGCGCACCGACACCGTCGTGGCGCCGTGGCACGTGGTCGCCGGCGACGACAAGCGCTGGGCGCGGGTGGCGGTCGTGCGCACCGTCTGCGAGGCGGTGGAGGCGGCGCTGCGGGCCCGCGGCATCGACCCGGACCCGCCGCTGGGGTGAGCTAGCGCGGCGCGCCCAGGTCGGCGTGCTGCCGGATCCAGGCGTGCATGGCGATCCCGGCCGCGACGCCGGCGTTGATCGAGCGCGTCGAGCCGAACTGGGCGATCGAGACGGTCAGCGCCGCCGCGGCCCGCGCCTCGGGGGTGAGGCCCGGCCCCTCCTGGCCGAAGAGCAGCACGCACCGCTCGGGCAGCTCCACGGTCTCCAGCGGCACCGCGCCCGGCGCGTTGTCGACCGCCACCACGGCGAGGCCCTCGGCGGCGGCGTACGCCGCCAGCCCGGCGACGTCGGGGTGGTGGCGCAGGTGCTGGTAGCGGTCGGTCACCATGGCGCCGCGCCGGTTCCAGCGACGCCGGCCCACGACGTGCACCTCGGCGGCCAGGAAGGCGTTCGCCGTCCGCACGACGGTCCCGATGTTGAGGTCGTGCCCGAAGTTCTCGATGGCGACGTGGAACGGGTGCCGGCGGGTGTCGAGGTCGGCGACGATCGCCTCGACGGTCCAGTACCGGTATCGGTCGGCGACGTTGCGCCGGTCGCCGTGCGCGAGCAGCTCGGGGTCGAAGTGCGGGTCCGCCGGCCACGGTCCCGGCCAGGGTCCGACGCCGACCGTCGTCCCCCACTCCGTCGGGCCCGGCTCACCGCTCACCCGGCCATGATCTCCTGCGCCCCGGGCAGCCAGTCGAGCCGGCCGCCGTGGGGTGCGGTCCGGGCCAGTGGCCGGCCGTCCAGCGCGAGCACGAATCGGCCGTCGTCCGGGCCCACCTCGAGCTCGGGCAGCACGCCCCTCGCCTCCTGGGCGAGCCAGCGCACCGGCAGCGACCGCACCAGGTCCACGAAGGCCGCCCGGCGCTCGCGCGGCGGGTACAGCAGCACCGCGGTGTGGAAGACGACCACGGTGCTGCCCGGGGCGACGAGCTCCAGCGCGTCCGGCAGCCGGTCGACGAGGTCACCGCGGAGCACCTGCGCGGGTTCGGCGGCGGCGATCGCGGCGGCCGCGTCGAGCCGGGCCAGCCGCTCGGCGGCGGGTGGGCCGGGCCAGACGAGCGTGCGCAGCCAGGCGAGGTCGTCGGGATCCGCCGGGTCGAGCGGGTCGAGGTCGATGCCGATCCGGGCCACCACCTCCGGCACGCGTTCCGGCACCGGTCCCTCCCCCGAGGTGGTGCAGCGCAGGTGGACCGGACTGCGCAGCCCCACCGGCCGGCCGTCGTACTCGTAGCTGTACCGGTCGGGGTACAGGCACAGCCCGGCCGAGGACCCCACCTCCACCAGCGACAGCGGCCCCGGCAGGGCGGCGAGCACGGGGAGCAGCGCGGCGCAGCGGGCGGGCTCGTTCGTCTGCGTCGACCGGCTGAGCACGGTGCGCCGGAGCCGGTCGGCGTGCCCGACGACGAGCCGGTGCAGCTCGGCCGGGTCGCGCACGTCGCCGAACAGGAAGCGGAGGGCGGCGAACAGCAGCGGCGGCTGGCGGCCCTTCCCGTCGGGGAGCCCGGCCAGGAAGTCCAGGACCGCGGGGTCCCGGGCCACGGCCGCGGCCAGCTCGGCGTAGCGCGGCGACGAGACGGGGGCGTCGACCTCGGCGAAGTGCCGGAAGCCCCGGACGATCCGGTCACGCTCGTCGTGGCTCACCCGGGCAGGATGCCCGCCGTGAGCGACGGCGTCCTGGTGCACCTGATCGAACCGGCGGACTGGCGGGCGGCCCTCGCGGCGGGGGCCGTCCGGCCGGCGTCCCTGGCCGCGCAGGGGTTCGTCCACCTGTCGAGCCCCGAGCAGGTCCACCTGCCGGCCGAGCGGCTGTTCCCCGGCCGGCGCGACCTCGCCCTGCTCGTCGTCGACCCGGCACGCCTCGCCGACGCGGTGCGCTGGGAGCCCGGCGTGCACGGCGACCCGGCGGCGATGCGCTTCCCGCACCTGTACGGGCCGCTGCCGGTCGGTGCCGTGGTCGCCGTCGCACCCTGGCGCCCACCGGTCCCCCCGGTGCTGCCGCGCCCGGACGACGCACTGGGCCGCGCCCTGGCGCTCCAGCTCTCGGTCCCGGTGCGCCGGGCGGCCGAGGTCCGCGACGTCCCGGGCGGCGTCGCGGTCCTCGACGGCCGCTTCCCGCACTCGAGGGACGACAACCGGCTGCTGCTGTCCGATCCGGTGGACGCCGACACCGTCGCCGCCACGGCCGCGGAGCTGGCCGCCGACGCCGGCTGGGCCACCCGGGCCGCGACGCTGCGCTGGCCCGGCGCCGAGCAGGCCGCCAAGGCCCTCGCGGCACAGGGCTGGTCGGCCGACGAGCTGGTGCTCATGGCCCGGCCGGCCGGGCCGGTCGCCGGCGGCGAGCGGGCCCAGGTGGTGCCGCAGGAGGACGTCCACGAGCTGTGGGACCGCTCCTGGCGGGAGGAACTCGCCCGCCTGGGCGACGGCCTGGACGAGATCGTCGCGCAGCTGATCGGCCGGGAGCCGCGCAACGACGCCGTCGTCGCCGTCACCGACGTCGTGGTGCGGGAGGAGGGCCGGGTCGTGGCCGCCGGTCAGCTGCGGGTCGACGGCGCGACCGCGGCCGTCGAGTCGGTGCTCACCGACCGGTCGGCGCGCGGCCGGGGCCACGCCGACGCCGTCCTCGCCCGGATCCTGACCCTGGCCGCCGAGGCCGGCTGCGACCTGGTCGTCCTGGAGGCGGCCGGCGACGACTGGCCGCAGCACTGGTACGCCCGGCGCGGCTTCGAGCCGGTCGGCTCGACGTGGGACGTGTCGGCGCCCTACACCGGGGCGAAGACCGACAGCAGCAGGTAGGCCAGCGCGGCGGAGGGCAGCAGCGAGTCCAGCCGGTCCATGATCCCGCCGTGGCCGGGCAGCAGGTGCCCCATGTCCTTGATGCCCAGGTCGCGCTTGATGAGCGACTCGCCGAGGTCGCCGATGGTCGCCGAGGCCGCGATCGCGGTCCCGAAGACGAGCCCGGTCCACCACGGGGCGTCGAACGCGAGGGTCAGCACGGCCGTGGCGACGGCGACGCAGGCCACGATGGAGCCGGCCATCCCCTCCCACGACTTCTTGGGGCTGATCGACGGCGCCATGGGGTGCTTGCCGAACAGGACGCCGGCGGCGTAACCGCCCACGTCGCTGCAGACCACGGTGCCGATGAAGACCAGCACGCGGGCCACGCCGTCGTCCGGGACGAGCAGGAGGACGGCGAAGCCGGCGAGGAAGGGCACGTAGAGGGCGACGAGCACGCCCGCGGCGGCGTCGTGCAGGTAGCCGTCGGGCCCGTCGCCCAGCCGCCAGAGGACGACGGCGAGGACGGTGAGCAGGAACCCGACCACGAGTCCGGACGGGCCGCGGGTCCACGCCAGCGCCAGCATGGCGACCGCACCGACCACGACCGGGACCATCGGCGCGCGGAAGCCGCCGGCCCGCAGGGCGCGGGTGAGCTCGACGACGCCGACGAGCACCGCCGCCGTCACCACGAGCAGGAACGCCGGGCGGTAGACCAGCAGCGAGACCAGGATGACCGCGCCCAGGCCGAGCCCCACCGAGATGGCGGCGCCGAGGTTGCGGCCCGCCCGCCCGGACGACGGCGGCGCGGGCGCCTCCGGCCCCGGCTCCGGCGCCGGCTCCGGCGCCGCCGGCTCCGGCGGGGGCGGCAGCGCCTGGTCGGCGACCGCCAGCTCCGCGGTGCCGTCGCCGACCGGCGGCGGCACGGGCGGGACCGGGGGCGGACCCGGCCGGGCGCCGACGATCGGGACGGGACCGGTGTCGGCGGACGGCGGCTGCGAGGCGCGCCCCGGCCCGGGCACGGGCAGCTCGACGGTGCCCGGCTCGGGCGGGCCGGGTCGGCGCGCGGGCGGGAAGGTCATGGGAAGAGGACCGGCCGGCTCAGACCTCGAGGAGCTCGGCCTCCTTGTGCTTGACGGCCTCGTCGATCTGGTGGACGTGCTGCGAGGTCAGGTCGTCGAGCTCCTTCTCCGCGCGGCGCACGTCGTCCTCGCCCGCCTCGCCGTCCTTGGCGATGCGGTCGAGCTCCTCCTTGGAGCGGCGGCGGATGTTGCGGATGGCGACCTTGGCGTCCTCGCCCTTGCTGCGGGCCATCTTGACCAGGTCGCGGCGGCGCTCCTCGGTCAGCTGCGGGAAGACCACGCGGATGATCTGGCCGTCGTTGGTCGGGTTGACGCCGAGGTCGCTGTCGCGGATCGCCTTCTCGATCGCCCCGAGCTGCCCGCTGTCGTAGGGCTTGATGACGGCCATGCGGGCCTCGGGCACGGTGATCGAGGACATCTGCGGCACCGGGGTCGGGGCGCCGTAGTAGTCCACGAGGATCTTGTTGAACATCGACGGAGCGGCGCGGCCGGTGCGCACCGACCCGAGGTCCTCGCGCGCGACCGACAGGGCCTTGTCCATCCGCTCCTCGGCGTCGAGCAGGGTGTCGTCGATCACGGGTCTCTCCTCCTGCCGGCGGGACGTCCCGCCGGGTGTCGTGTGCGGGTGCTGAGCGGCCGGTCGGTCAGGTCGGCTGGCTGATCAGCGTGCCGATCTTCTCACCTGCGACCGCACGGGCGATGTTGCCGTCCTGCAGCAGGTTGAACACGACGATCGGCATGGCGTTGTCCATGCAGAGGCTGATGGCCGTCGCGTCGGCCACCTTGAGCTGCTCGGCCAGCACGGTCGCGTACTCCAGCTGGTGGTACATGCGGGCGCCCGGGTTGGTGCGCGGGTCGGAGTCGTAGACGCCGTCCACCCCGTTCTTGCCCATCAGGAGCACCTGGCACTCGATCTCCAGCGCCCGCTGCGCGGCCACGGTGTCGGTGGAGAAGTACGGCATGCCCGCGCCGGCACCAAAGATGACCAGCCGGCCCTTCTCGAGGTGCCGGATCGCCTTGCGCGGGATGTACGGCTCGGCCACCTGGCCCATGGTGATCGCCGTCTGGACGCGGGTCTGCAGGCCCTCCTTCTCGCAGAAGTCCTGCAGCGCGAGGCAGTTCATGACGGTGCCGAGCATGCCCATGTAGTCGGCCTTGGTGCGGTCCATGCCGGCCTGCGAGAGCTCGGCGCCGCGGAAGAAGTTGCCGCCGCCCATGACGACCGCCACCTGGGTGCCGTTCGCGACCACCTCGGCCAGCTGGCGGGCGATCCCGCTCACGACGGCGGGGTCGACGCCCACCTTGCCGCCGCCCATGGTCTCGCCGGAGAGCTTGAGCAGCACCCGCTTGTAGCCGCCGCCGTCGGCGGGGGCGAAGGCGGTGGGGGCGGACAGCGGTGCTTCCCGGTCGGCGATGTCGGTCAAGGGCTCATCCTCACTCGGTCGGGCTCGGTGGAATCCTGCCGCACGTCAGCGGCCGCGGGCGCGTCGGACCGTGCCCGGACGCGCCACCGGCCCCGTCCCTCGGAGAAGAGGAGACGGGGCCGGTGAGAGAGGACCATGCTGCCCCCACCGCTCGCACGCTCGCGGCGGGACCCTGCAGCACGGCCCGATCAGGCCTGGCCGACCTCGAACCGGGCGAAGCGGTCGACCTGCAGGCCGGCCTCGTCCAGGATCTGCTTGACCGTGCGCTTGGGCTCGGTGATCGACGGCTGCTCGAGCAGGACGAAGTCCTTGTAGTAGGCGTTGACCCGACCCTCGACGATCTTGACGATCGCCTGCTCGGGCTTGCCCTCCTCCTTGGCGGTCTGCTCGGCGACCCGGCGCTCGGTCTCGACGGCCTCGGCCGGGACCTCCTCGCGGGAGAGGTACCGGGGGCGGGCCGCGGCGATGTGCATCGCCAGGCTCCGCGCGGCCTCCTCGTCACCGCCCCGGTACTGCACCGCGACACCGATGGCCGGGGGCAGGTCGGTGGCGCGCTTGTGCAGGTACACCGCGGTCGGACCCTCGAAGAGGGCGAACCGCGAGAGGACCAGCTTCTCGCCGATGCGGGCCGACTCGGCCTCGATCAGCTTCTCGACGGTCTGGCCGTCGACCTCGACGGCCAGCAGGGCCGCCACGTCGGCCGGGTTCTGCTCGATGGCGATCTCGAGCAGCCGCTGGGCGAGGGCGACGAAGTCGGCGTTCTTCGCGACGAAGTCGGTCTCGCAGTCCAGCTCCAGCAGCGCGCCGCCCTTGCTGACGACGACGCCGTTGGTCGTCGAGCGCTCGAGGCGCTTGCCGACGTCCTTGGCGCCCTTGATGCGCAGCAGCTCGATCGCCTTGTCGTACTCGCCGTCGGCCTCGGTGAGGGCCTTCTTGGCGTCCATCATGCCGGCGCCGGTGGCGTCGCGGAGACGCTTGACGTCGGCAGCGGTGAAGGCAGGCATGTCTCTATCCCTTTGGTGTTCGGTACTGGTCCGGGACGGCGATCAGCCGTTCTGGGCGCCCTGGGTGCCGGTCTCGGTGCTGCCGGTGGCGGGCACGCCCTCGACCGGGGCGACCTGCTCGGCGGTGACCGCCGGCGCCTCGGCCGGGGTCTCCGGCAGCGGGGTGGCGCCCTCCTGCTGACCGGTCAGCAGCTCGCGCTCCCAGTCGGCCAGCGGCTCGTCGCCGCCGATGACGGGCTCGCCGCCGCCCTCGCGGCCGGCGTTGGCCTGCTGCGCGGACCGGGCCATCAGGCCCTCGGCGACGGCGTCGGCGATGACGCGGGTGAGCACCGTGATGCTGCGGATCGCGTCGTCGTTGCCCGGGATCTTGTAGTCGACCTCGTCGGGGTCGCAGTTGGTGTCGAGGATCGCGACGACCGGGATGCCCAGCTTGCGGGCCTCGCCGACGGCGATGTGCTCCTTCTTGGTGTCGACGATCCAGATGGCGCTGGGCACCTTCTGCATGTCGCGGATACCGCCGAGCGAGCGCTCCAGCTTGGCCTTCTCGCGGGTCAGGCCCAGCTGCTCCTTCTTGGACAGGCTGACCAGCACACCGGTCTGCTCCATGTCCTCGAGCTCCTTGAGCCGCTGCAGCCGCTTGTGCACGGTCTGGAAGTTGGTGAGCATGCCGCCCAGCCAGCGCTGGTTGACGTAGGGCATGCCGACCCGCTGCGCCTGCTCGGCGACGACCTCCTGCGCCTGGCGCTTGGTGCCGACGAACAGGATCGAGCCGCCGTGCGCGACGGTCTGCTTGACGAACTCGTAGGCGTTGTCGATGTACCCGAGCGTCTGCTGCAGGTCGATGATGTAGATGCCGTTGCGCTCGGTGAAGATGTAGCGCTTCATCTTCGGGTTCCAGCGGCGGGTCTGGTGCCCGAAGTGGACGCCGCTGTCGAGCAGCTGCTTCATGCTGACGACTGCCATCGCAGTGCAGCCCTTCTGTCTGCGCGCGGCCCGCTGGACCGCGCTCCTCGGTTGACGCGGGCACCGGGTGGTGCGCCGCCCTGGCGTTCCGCGGCGCCACTCCCCCGGCGGTTGCCCGCAGGGACCGAGGTGGCGACTGCCCCGCCGTGCGGCGGGATGGAGAACGCGCGAAGTCGACCCGTCGCAGACGGATCGCACGACCAGCATACCCGCCCCCGCGGGCCGCCCTCCCCGGGCGTCGCGTCGTCCACAACCACCCGTCCGGCCTGTGCTCCGTGGCCGCCGGCGGGGACGGTGACCCCGTGCCCGCCCGCGTCCTGCTCGTCGCCGTCCTCGCCCTCGCCGTCCTGGCGCCTGCGCGGGCGGCGGCCGCCCCGGAGACCCCCGCCGTCCCGGCCGGGGCGTGGTGGTGGCCGCTGGCCGGCCCGCCCCCGGTCACCCGGCCCTTCGCGCCGCCGGCCGGGCCGTACGGTCCCGGCCACCGCGGGCTCGACCTCGGCGCTGCCCCGGGGGCGGCGGTGCTGGCGGCCGGCGACGGGGTGGTCGCCTTCGCCGGGATGGTGGCCGGACGGCCGGTGGTCAGCGTCGACCACCCCGGCGGGCTGCGGACGACGTACGAGCCGGTCGACGCCGTCGTGGCCGCGGGGCAGGCGGTCACCCGCGGCGAGCCGATCGGCGCCCTGCTGGCCGGCCACACCGGCTGCCCGGTGGCCGCCTGCCTGCACTGGGGGGTCCGCCGGGGCGAGGCCTACCTCGACCCGCTCGCGCTGCTGCACCCGGTGCGGGTTCGGCTGCTGCCGTGGGCGCGGGGTCCCTAGCCTGCGCGGGTGCGCACCGAACGCGGGCTCGACCGGTTCGTCACCTTCCTCGACGCGGTCGTGGCGATCGCCATCACGCTGCTGGTCCTCCCCCTGGCGGAGCTGTTCGCCGGGGAGGCGCAGGAGGCGGGCCTGCGGGCCGTGCTGGTCGAGGAGGCGCCCGAGTTCGGGGCGTTCTTCCTCAGCTTCGCCGTCATCGCGCAGCTGTGGCTGGTCCACCACCGGCTGGTCGAGTCGGTGGGCGCCTACGACCGGGCGTTCCTGCTGCTGAACCTGGCCTGGATCCTCACCATCGTGCTCCTGCCGTTCGCGACGCAGGTGGTGAGCAGCGAGTACGGCAGGGAGCGGCTGGCGGTGCTGCTCTACATCGGCACGATCACGGTGAGCTCGGCCTGCCTCTCGGGGGTGTCGCTCCTGCTGTGGCGCCGTCCCGCGCTGCGCCGGGGCGACGCCGGGCCGGCCGAGCCGCCGCGGGAGGGGCTGGCCACGACCGGTCTGCTCGTCGTCGCGCTGGTGCTGGGGACCGCGGTCCCCGCGGTGAGCTACTGGGCGATGTTCCTGCTGTTCCTCACCTCGCCGCTGGAGGCCTGGCTGCGCCGCCGGTGGCCCGGCTAGGGTCCGCCGGCGTCGGGGACCGGGAGGCGGGGATGGCGGAGCCCACGCGGGGCGACTGGGTCGAGTACCGGGTCATGTGCGTCGTCGGCGCGGCCTGCGGCGCGGTCGTCGGCGCCGCTGTCTGCGGGCTGCTCGCCGCCCTGGTGCTGGCCGGGCTCGACGCGACGGTCGGGGTGACCCCGCCCGATCTCGACCGGCTGCCCGACACCCCGGGTGAGTGGGCACTGGGCGCGGGCGTGGTCGTGCTCGGCCTCGTGGGCGGGGTGATCGGTGCGCGCGAGCCCACCCGGCCCGGGGCGACGCCCGGCTGAGGCCGCCTCAGCCGGCCAGGCGGCCGTGGATCGCCTCGACCATGCGGTCGCGGGCGGTCGCGTTGTCGGGCGAGCGGTTCGGCTTGCGGCGCCCGGCGAGCACCCCGATCTCCCAGGTGGTGCCGTCGCCGGTCGTGAGGACGAGCGTGGGCGGGCGCATCAGGCCCGGCTCGGCGCCGGTGCGGACCGCGGCGAGCGCGTCGGGCGCCCGGGTCCGGCTCTTCCCGGGGGTGAACCGCCAGACCACGAGCTGCGTCCGGCTCGACGGCACCGGCGCGAACACCAGCCGTGCGCTGGTCAGGAGCAGCTCACCGGGGATCGACGAGAGCGTGCCCGGGTGCACCGCGGCGACCGCGCGGGCCAGCTCGGTCTCGCCGTCCTCGAGCGGCACCGGCACGACCCGCGCGCTGCCGCCCGCGCGGTCCCGGAGCCCCATCAGGCGATGTCGGCGAGCTTGGTGCGCAGGTGCAGGACGGCCTTGGTGTGCAGCTGGCAGATCCGGCTCTCGGTCACGCCGAGGACCCGGCCGATCTCGGCGAGGGTGAGCCCCTCGAAGTAGTAGAGGCTGACCACGACCTTCTCCCGGTCGGGCAGCTGCTCGACGGCACGGGCGAGCAGCTGGCGGGCCTCGCCGTGCTCGGCCATGGCCTGCGGGTCGAGGGCGGTCGAGTCCTGCAGGGTGTCGACCAGGCGGGGCGAGCCGCCGCCGTCCTCGTCGACCAGCAGCTCGTCGAGCGCGACGACGTTGACCAGGGACAGCTGGCCGAGGAACTTGCGGACCTCCTCGACCTCCATGCCCATCTGCTCGGCGACCTCCTCGTCGGTGGGCGTGCGCTGCAGCCGGGTCTCCAGCTCGGCGACGGCCCGCTCGAACTGGCGCGCCTTCATGCGCACCGAGCGCGGGATCCAGTCGGTGCTGCGCAGCTCGTCGATGATCGCGCCGCGGATGCGCGCCATCGCGTAGCTCTCGAACTTCACCTCGCGGGTGGGCTCGTAGCGGGTGATCGCGTCGATCAGCCCGAAGGTGCCGTAGGAGACGAGGTCGGCCTGCTCGACGTGCGAGGGCAGACCGCTGCCCACCCGGCCGGCGACGTACTTCACCAGCGGCGCGTAGTGGAGGATCAGCCGGTCCCGCAGCTCGGGGGCGCGGTCGGCGACGTACCGCTCCCACAGGTCGGCCAGGGCCGCGTCGGCGTCCTCGCTGTGCTCGTCCAGCCGGTGGATGGTCGCCTCAGGCACGATCTGCGCTCCTCGGTCCTGCGTGTGCTGCTGCCTCGGTCGGGAGGATTCCCCGTACGTCCCGCACTCGACCGTCCTCTCAGGCTCTGGGGTGCGCTTGCGCGTGGACCGCACGGAGCCGTTCGACCGTCACGTGCGTGTAGATCTGCGTGGTCGCGAGGCTAGCGTGGCCCAGCAGCTCCTGGACCGACCGCAGGTCGGCGCCGCCCTCCAGCACGTGCGTCGCCGCCGAGTGCCGGAACCCGTGGGGTCCGATGTCGGGGGCGCCCGGCACGGCCCGGACGGCGCTGTGCACCACCCGCCGCGCCTCCCGGGGGTCCAGCCGCCGGCCGCGGACGCCCAGCAGCAGCGCCGGTCCGGAGCCGGCCGTGGCCAGCGCCGGGCGGCCGCGGACCAGCCAGGCCTCGATCGCCCGCTCGGCGGGGACGCCGTAGGGGACGCTGCGCTCCTTGCGGCCCTTGCCCAGCACCCGCAGCAGCCGCCGGCCGCGGTCGACGTCGTCGACGTCGAGCCCGACCAGCTCGCTCACCCGGATGCCGCTGGCGTAGAGCAGCTCGAGGACGACGGCGTCGCGCAGGGCCACCGGCTCGTCGGCGCCCGCCACGGACTCGAGGACCGCGCGCGCCTGGTCCGGGGCCAGCACGTCGGGCAGCGTGCGGTGCGCCTTGGGGCTGACCAGCCGCAGGCCGACGTCCTCCGCCGCCCGGCCGCTGCGGCGCAGCCACGCGGTGAAGGAGCGCGCGGCCGCGGCCGAGCGCGCCGTGGTCGCCCGGCTGTGCCCGGTGGTGCGGCCCTTGGCGAGCCAGCTGCGCAGCGACGCGAGGTCGAGGTCGTCGGGGGTGCCGCCGCCGCGCCGGGCGAGGTGGTCGAGCAGGCGGACGACGTCGCCGACGTAGGCGCGGACGGTGTGCTCGGACAGGTCGCGGGCGGAGACGAGGTGCTCCTCGAACGCGTCGAGCGCCTCGGACAGCGCGGGGGGCAGTCCCGCGCGCAGCTCTGCCGTCGATGCCGTCACGGCGGAAACCGTCCGTGGCGAGGGCGCGCCGGTCAAGGCGCCGCGCCGTCGGGTTGCCCGCAACCGACCCCGACGGCGGTCAGCCGGCGGGCTTCGGCGGCGGGGTGAGCCGCCACCCCGTGCCGGTCCACTGCACGAGATCGGCCAGCTCGAGGGCCGGCAGCACGCGGAGCACCTCGACGACGTCGCAGCCGGCCACGGCGGCGAGCCGCTCGGGTGCCACGCCGATCCGCACCGGGCAGGCGTCGAGGACCCGCCGGGCGACGTCGGAGAGCCCGTCCCGGGCGGCGGCCGGGCGGTCCGGCGGCGGGGCCAGGTCGAGGCCGAGACCGCCCACCTCGTCGAGCACGTGCGCGGCGGAGGCCACCAGCCGCGCCGGCCGCTCGTCTCCGGTCCCCCGCAGCAGCTCGTGGCAGCCGACCGACATCGCGGACGTCACCGGCCCCGGCACCGCCATGACGGACCTGCCCAGCTTCCTCGCCCGGTTCGCCGTGGCCATCGCCCCGGACCGGGCCGCCGCCTCGACCACCACGGTGCCGCGGGTGAGCGCCGCGATGATCCGGTTGCGCACGAGGAACCGGTGCTGGTGCGGTGCCGCTCCCGGTGGCCACTCGCTGACCAGCAGCCCGCTGTCGGCGATGCGGTGCAGCAGGGCGCCGTTGCCCGCCGGGTAGGGCCGGTTGACTCCGCAGGCCAGCACGGCGACGGTCGGCCCGTCGGCGGCCAGGGCGCCGCGGTGGGCGGCCGCATCGATGCCGAAGGCACCGCCGGAGACCACGGTCCAGCCGCGCCCGGCCAGCTGGTGGCCGAGGTCGCCGGCGACGTGCTCGCCGTAGGCCGTGCAGGCACGGGAACCGACGATCGCCACCGACCGGTCGACGAGCTCGTCGAGCCGGCCCGGGCCGCGCACCCAGAACGCCAGCGGGGGCACCGGGGCGGTCGTGCGGTCGGACTGGCGCTTCGGCTCGTCGGGCTCCTCGGCGGTGGCCAGGGTGAGCGCGTGCAGCGGGAAGGCCGGCCACTCGTCGTCCTCGGGCACGACCAGCCGGGCCCCGCACCGCTCGGCGCGGCGCAGGTCCTCGAGGGTGTCGTCGCGCTCGGCGCGCGCACCGACCAGGCCCAGCACCCGGGGGGACGCCGTCCGGGCCCGGATCCGGCGGACGGCCTCCACCGGGCCGTGCCGTTCGACGAACCGCCAGAGGTCGACGGTGCCGGGCTCCACGGCCCGGCTGAGCCAGGCGCGGGCCCGCAGCAGGCCGGGGGTGCGCTCCCCCGGCGCCGCGGCCGCCTCGGCGAGGTCCTCGTCGAGGCTCATGCCGCCGCCCGCTGCAGGCGCATGCCGAGGGCCTCGGCGACGTCGTCGGCGTCCGGCACCGTGCGACCGGCCAGGTCGGCGACGGTCCACGCCACCCGCAGCACCCGGTCGTAGCCGCGGACCGACAGCGCGCCGCGCTCCAGCGCCCGCTCGACCAGCGTCAACGACGACCGCGGGACCGTCCACCGCTCGCGGAGCAGCCGCCCGGGCACGTGCGCGTTGAGGGCGAACCCGCTCCCCCGCAGCCGCTGGGCCGCCGCGGCCCGAGCGGCGGCCACCCGGGCGGCGACCGCCGCCGACGGCTCCGGCGTCCCCAGGCCGTCCAGCCACGCGGCCCGGGTGACGGGCGGCAGGTCGACCCGCAGGTCGATGCGGTCGAGCAGCGGACCGGACAGCCGGGACTGGTACCGCCGCCGCTCGAGGGCGCTGCAGGTGCAGGCGGCGTCACCCGCCGCGCTGGCGCACGGGCACGGGTTGGCCGCCAGCACCAGCTGGGCGCGGCACGGGAAGGTCGCCGAGCCACCGACCCGCTGGATCGTCACCGAGCCCCGTTCCAGCGGTTGGCGCAGCGTGTCGAGCACCGCCCGCGGGAACTCCGGCGCCTCGTCGAGGAAGAGGACACCGCGGTGCGCCCGGCACACCGCGCCCGGCCGGATCTGCCCCGACCCGCCGCCCACCAGGGAGGCGAGGGTGGCCGAGTGGTGCGGTGACTCGAAGGTCGGGCGGGTGATCAGCGGCGCCCCGGGCGGCAGCGTGCCCGCGATCGAGTGGATCGCCGTGACCTCGAGCGCGGCGTCGTCGTCGAGCGGTGGGAGCAGCCCGGGCAGCCGCTCGGCCAGCATCGTCTTGCCCGCTCCCGGCGGTCCGGTCAGGTACAGGTGGTGCCCGCCGGCGGCGGCGACCTCCACGGCCCGCCGTCCCGCGGTCTGGCCGACGACGTCGGCGAGGTCGGGCCCGGGCCGCGGCGGCGGCAGCGCCCCGCGGACGTGCGGGACCAGCCGCTCGCCGCCGGTGAGATGGCCGACGAGCGCGGCCAGCGTGGGCGCGGCGAGGACCTCGGCGCCGGCGACCAGCGCCGCCTCGTCGGCGTTGGCCGGTGGCACCACGACCCGCCG
Organism: Blastococcus sp. SYSU D00669; assembly: GCF_054050715.1. Taxonomy (NCBI): domain Bacteria; kingdom Bacillati; phylum Actinomycetota; class Actinomycetes; order Geodermatophilales; family Geodermatophilaceae; genus Blastococcus; species Blastococcus sp. SYSU D00669. Next base: position 52,755 of record NZ_JBJGZV010000017.1, on the reverse strand, counting down.
GTGCCCGGCCCGGGCGGCCGCGAGGACGGCGGGGAGGACCCCGCGGATGCCGCGCACCGACCCGTCGAGCCCGAGCTCGCCGAGGAGCACGAGGCGTTCCACGTCGGGGCCGCGGACGACCTCGGCGGCGGCCAGCACGGCCACGGCGAGCGCGAGGTCGAAGCCGCTCCCCTGCTTCGGCATGGACGCCGGCGACAGGCCGATCGTGACCCGGCGCTGCGGCCAGGTCGCCCCGACCGTCGTGATGGCCGCGCGCACCCGGTCGACCGACTGGCGGACCACCGCGTCGGGCAGCCCCACCAGCGCCGTGTGCGGCACCCCGGAGGCCGCGTCGACCTCGATCTCGACCAGCGCCCCGGAGACGCCGACCAGCCCCACCGACCACGTGCGGGCGAGCGTCACGAGAACGCCCCGCGCAGGTGGGTGACCAGCGCCGGCCGGTCGGGTCGCACGAGCACACCGACGACGTCGAAGCGCAGGTCGGGCGCGTGCTCGTCGTGCGCGGCCAGCCAGCGCTGCGCCAGCGTGCGCAGCCGGCGCTGCTTGGCGGGGGTCACCGCCTCGACCGGGTGGCCGAAGCCGGTGCCGCGCCGGGTCTTCACCTCGCAGAAGACCAGCGCGTCGCCCTCGCGGGCCACGATGTCGAGCTCGCCCTCGCGGCAGCGCCAGTTGCGGTCGAGCAGGCGCAGGCCCGCGTCGGTCAGGTAGGCGGCGGCGACCCGCTCGCCGTGGACCCCCAGGTCCGAGGTGGTGGACACCCCCCGACCCTCGTCCCCCGCCGGGCGGTGCGGACCGCTCGACCGCGGTCTGTGGATCCGGCTCCCGGCTGTGGACGGAGCTAGGAGGAGGGCAGCTCGAGGTCGGGCTTGTCCAGCTCCTCGACGTTGACGTCCTTGAACGTCAGCACGCGCACGTTGCGGACGAACCGGGCCGGCCGGTACATGTCCCACACCCAGGCGTCGCTGAGCTTGAGCTCGAAGAACACCTCGCCGCCGGCCTCGCGGACCTGCAGGTCCACCGAGTTGGCCAGGTAGAACCGCCGCTCGGTCTCCACCACGTAGGTGAACTGGCGGACGATGTCCCGGTACTCGCGATAGAGCTGCAGCTCCATCTCGGTCTCGTACTTCTCGAGATCCTCGGTGCTCATCGCCCAGTCCCCGGCGTCATGGGTCCATCATCGACCATCCCGGCGGGACCGGTCAGCTGGAGGGCCCGCCCGGCGTGGGCGGCGAGTTCGGAGGCGCGGTGCGCATCGCGGGCCCGGGCGACGTTGATGAAGCGCATCCGGTGCTCCGGGCAGGGCCCGTGCCGCTCCAGGGCGGCGCTGTGCACGTCGGTGATGTAGCCCTTGTGGCCCGCGAAGTCGTACTCGGGCCAGCGCTCGTGCAGCTCGAGCATCATCCGGTCCCGCGTCACCTTGGCCAGCACCGAGGCGGCGGCCACGCAGGCGGCCACCCGGTCCCCCTTCCAGACCGCGAGGGTGGGCCGGGCCAGGCCGGGCACCGGGAAACCGTCGGTGAGCACGTAGTCGGGCGACGGGTCGAGCGCGCACACCGCCCGGCGCAGCGCCTCGAGGTTGGTGACGTGCATGCCGCGGGCGTCGAGGTCCTCGACCGGGATGACGACGACTGACCAGGCGACCGCGCGCGCGACGACCTCGGCGTAGACCCGCTCCCGCGCGGCGGCGGTGAGCAGCTTCGAGTCGGCCAGCCCGGGCACCCGGCCGCGGCGCCCCGCCGGGAGGATGCACGCCGCGGCGACGAGCGGTCCGGCGCAGGCGCCGCGGCCGGCCTCGTCGGCGCCGGCGATCGCGGCGAACCCGCGCCGGCGCAGGCGTCGTTCCATGTCCCACAGCGCATCGGCACGCTCGTCGGCCGGCTGCTCGGGGGAAGCGGAGCGGGCGGGGAGGGGACGCAGAGCCATCGCCGTCCGACCCTACGACGAGGCGGGGACAGGACGGCGGCCGACACCACCCGGCGGACACGGCTCGGGCCGGTCCCCTGCGAGGGGGACCGGCCCGGGCCGTGGTCGGACCGCCGAGGAGGCGGACGGTCCGAGCTGCGGGTGGTGCGGGTCAGGCGTCCGCGTCGACCTCGGCCGCGGTCAGGGCGTGCGCGCCGCAGGTGCAGGCGCCGCCGGCACCGCCGCGCGAGGAGAGCACCAGCGACACCGCGTGGGCGCGGTCGCGGGCACCCAGCTTGCGCAGGATGGCCTTGACGTGGCTCTTGACCGTGTCCTCGCTGATGAACAGGTTGCGCCCGATCTGGCGGTTGGACTGGCCCTGGATCAGCTCGTCGAGCACGTCCTGCTCGCGGCGGGTCAACGGCACCTCGGGGACGAACGGCTTGCCCGCCGGCACGGCCGAGGGCTCGACCCGGCGGATCTGCGGGTCGACGACGGTGCGGCCGGCGCGGGCGGCCAGGATCGCCCAGCCGAGCAGCGTCGGCGAGGTGTTCATCAGCAGGTAGCCCCGGACACCGGCGGCCACGGCCTCGTTGACGACGGCCGGGTCCTCGGAGGTGGCCAGGGCCACGATCGTCACGCGGGGGAACCGGCGACGCAGGTCGCGGCAGGCGTTGAGGGTGGCCGCCTTGCCCGAACCCAGCTCGACCACGACGGCGTCGGGGCGGGCGGTCTCGACCAGGGTCAGGGCCCGGCGCAGCTCGCCCGGGGTGCCCACGGACTGCATGCCGGCGGTCTCGTTGACCATGCTGACCAGGCCGCGACGCAGCACGGGGCTGTCGGCGAGGAGGAGCACGCGGGTCACGCCGCGGGCGGTGCTCGCCAAGGGTGCAGACACAACTGACTCCGTTTCAACTCCGGGAAGTTCCAACACCTCCATCGGAAGGGTGAAACGGTTGCTTTACCCCTTTCCGGGAAATTTCTGGGACGGCGCGCAAATGCCGTTCCCTGCGTCCCGGGTCACACGCGAAACGGCGCTCGGCCATTCGGTAATGGCGGCGCGAATGGTTTCAGCGACGGCGCCGACGGCGCCACAGCGCGAACGGCACCACGGCCGCCAGGCCCACGGCCTCCGGGGCGACGACCGCACCGGGCCTGCCGGCGGCCTCCAGCCCTTGGATGTCCGGGGAGGCGAGCAGGCCGAACCGGTCCAGCGGCCACACGATGACGGCGGCCTTGCCGATGACGTCGGACACCGCGATGGTCCCGGAGTACTCGTCGCCGACGTGGTTGCGGGAATCGGCCGAGGCCGACCGGTGGTCCCCCATCACCCACAGCCGGCCGTCGGGAACGGTCACCGGGCCGAAACGGCGCGATTCGATCGGGTTGTCCTCGTAGATGTAGGGCTCGTCGAGCGGGTCGCCGTCGACGGTCACCCGTCCTTCGGGATCGCAGCACTCGACGGTCTGCCCGCCGGTGGCGATTACCCGCTTGACGTAGTCGTCCTCGCTGGGCGGCGCGACGCCGATCGAGCGGCCCAGCCACAGCAGGGCGCCGGAGAACCAGTTGCTGGGGTCGGAGACCTCGACCTCGGGCGACCAGGTGTCGGGGCCCTTGAAGACGACGATGTCGCCGGGCTCGGGCTCGCCGAACCAGTACGGCACCTTGTTGACCAGCACGCGGTCGCCGGTGCAGCCGGTGCAGCCGTGCAGCGTCTGCTCCATCGACCCGGAGGGGATGAAGAACGCCTGCACGAAGAAGGTCTTGACCAGCAGCGCCAGGACGAAGGCGATCAGCAGCAGGACCGGGAGCTCGCGCAGCAGCGAGCCCTTCTTCTTCGGCTCGTCGCGGCGCCGGCGCCGGGAGCGGGCGGGCCGCTCCGGCGTCGGCTCGTCCTCCGTGGTCTCCGGCTGACCGGAACGGGGCTGGCCGTCGTCCCCCGGAACGCCGTCGGCGGGCCCCGCGGGCCGATCGCTGCTCATCGGGGACCAGCGTACGGCCGGGCAGGACCCGCCGTGGTCACCCCGGGGACCCCGGTGCGACGAGTGGTGCGTGGGGTCAGCGCGCGACCGGCTCGCGCTTCTCCTTGATCTTGGCGGCCTTGCCGCGCAGCTCGCGGAGGTAGTACAGCTTCGCGCGGCGCACGTCGCCGCGGGTGACGACCTCGATCTTCTCCACGACCGGGGTGTGCACCGGGAAGGTGCGCTCCACGCCGACGCCGAAGCTCACCTTGCGCACGGTGAAGGTCTCGCGGATGCCGCCGCCCTGACGGCGGATGACGACGCCCTGGAAGACCTGGATGCGCGAGCGGTTGCCCTCGACGACGCGGACGTGCACCTTGACGGTGTCGCCGGGACGGAACTCGGGGATGTCGTCGCGCAGCGAGTCGGCGTCGAGTGCGTCCAGGGTGTTCATCTCAGCAGTCCTGTCGTCCTAGCGGTGGTTCGTTCCCGGTCCGGACAGCCGTGGTCCCCGGCTGACCTTCGGCGGGGGCAGTGGCTCTCGCGGAGCGCGCGCGTCAGCGGCACTGACGTCTGCAGCAGCTCTCTACTGTGCCACAACTTCAGTCGACGCTGCGCGGCGGCCCCGTCCAGGGGCCCGCGAGCAGCTCGGGCAGCACCACGGCGAGCTCGCGCGGGGCGAACTCCTCGCCGCTCGCGGCGACCTCCGCCGGCGTCCACCACCGCCACGGCTGGTCCTCGTAGAGCTCCAGCTCGGTCTGGCCGCTGACGTCGACCTCGTGCTCGACGTCGCGGAGGACGAAGTAGGTCTCCCGCGCGTCGACCAGCTCGCCGAGGAACGGGACGACGACGCGGCGGATCCACACCGGCCCCTCCAGGACCGCCGGGTCGACGACGAGCCCGATCTCCTCGGCCAGCTCCCGCGCCGCGGCCAGCCGCACCGGCTCCCCCGCCTCGACCTCGCCGCCGGGCGTGTACCAGTACAGGACCGGCCCGGGCGGGGTGCTCAGGTCGACCAGCCGCGCGCCGAACAGCAGGACCCGTCCCGCCGGGTCGAGCAGGACCACGCGCGCGCTGGCGCGGATCCGGGGTCGCTCAGCCATCCTCGAGGACCGCCCGGTCGGCGTCCGACAGCGCCTCCTCCGGCAGGGCGGTCAGCAGGTCGGGCCGGCGGGCGGCGGTGCGCCGCAGCGACTCGGCCCGCCGCCAGCGCGCGATCGCCGCGTGGTCGCCGGAGAGCAGCACCGGCGGGACGTCGAGCCCGCGCCACGACGCCGGGCGGGTGTAGGAGGGCCCCTCGAGCAGGCCGTCGGCGTGCGAGTCGTACTCGACCGACTCGCGGTTGCCGACGACCCCGGGGAGCAGGCGGGTGACCGCCTCGACCATGACGAGGACGGCGGACTCGCCGCCGGCCAGCACGTAGTCGCCCAGCGAGACCTCGGACACCGGCCCGGCGGCCGCGGCCCAGTCGGCGACCCGCTGGTCGATGCCCTCGTAGCGGCCGCAGGCGAAGACCAGCCCCGGCTCGGCGGCCCACTCCGCGGCCATGGCCTGGGTGAACCGGCGCCCGGCCGGCGTCGGCACGACCAGCCGGGTGCCCGGCGTGCGGACGTCGTCGAGCGCCCGTCCCCACGGCTCGGGGCGCATCACCATGCCGGGTCCGCCGCCGTACGGGGCGTCGTCCACGGTGCGGTGGACGTCGTCGGTCCACCGCCGCAGGTCGTGGACGGCGATGCTCACCAGCCCGCGCTCGGCGGCCTTGCCGAGCAGGGACTGGCGCAGCGGCGCCAGGTACTCGGGGAAGATCGTGACGACGTCGATGCGGTAGCCCATCAGAGCTCCAGCAGCCCCTCGGGCGGGTCGACCACGAGGTGCCCGGCCGCGAGGTCGACGGTGGGGACGATGGCCTTGGCGAACGGGATCAGCACCTCGCCGCCGTCCGGCCGGCGCACGACCAGCAGGTCGGCGCCCTCGTGGCGGACGGCCGCCACCTCGCCCAGGACCGTGTCGTCGGTCAGCCGCGCGGTGAGACCGAGCAGCTGGTGGTCGTAGAAGTCGTCGGGGTCGTCGAGGTCGGGCAGCGCCGCGACGTCGACGAGCAGGAGGGTGTCGCGCAGCTCCTCGGCGGCCTCGCGGCTCTCGACGCCCTCGAACGTCAGCAGCAGCACGTCGCGGTGCCAGCGGGCGCGCTCGATCGTCAGCGGACCGCGGGAGGCGGGGTCGGTGACCAGCTCGGCCCCGGGGGTGAAGCGCAGGTCGGGGTCGTCGGTGCGGACCTCGAGGGTGACCTCACCCCGGACACCGTGGGGCCGGCCGATGCGGCCGACCACCACGGTGTCCGGGGTGCCAGGGGTCGTGCTCAGGTGCGTTCAGCGTCCGTCGGTGTCGACGACGTCGACCCGCAGGCCGCGGCCGCCGACGCCGGTCATGACCTGGCGCAGCGCCTTGGCGGTGCGCCCGCCGCGGCCGATGACCTTGCCGAGGTCGTCGGGGTGCACCCGGACCTCGAGGGTCTTGCCGCGGCGGCTGTTGAGCAGGTCGACGGTGACGTCGTCGGGGTGGTCGACGATGCCCTTGACCAGGTGCTCGAGCGCTTCTTCGAGCACGTCTTACTCGGCGGGCGTCGCAGCCGGCCCACCGGAGGCCGGGCCCTCGCCGCCGGCGGCCGAGGCCTCGGCCACGGTCTCGGCAGGCGCCTCGGCGGCCTTCTTCGGGGCGGCCTTCTTCTTCGGCGTGGTGGCGCCCTCGGCGGCCTCCTCGCCACCGGCGGCGCGGACGGCGGCCTCGTACAGGGCCTTCTTGTCCGGCTTGGGCTCGGCGACCTTCATCGGCGCCGGGGCCGGCTCGCCCTTGAACTTCTGCCAGTCACCGGTCACGCGGAAGATCGCGGCGACGGCCTCGGTCGGCTGCGCGCCGACGCCCAGCCAGTACTGGGCGCGCTCGCTGTCGACCTCGATGAAGGAGGGCTCCTCCTTCGGGTGGTACTTGCCGATCGTCTCGATCGAGCGCCCGTCCCGCTTGGTGCGGGCGTCGGCGACGACGATGCGGTAGTAGGGCGCGCGCATCTTGCCCAGGCGCATGAGCTTGATCTTGGTGGCCACGGTGGGTGGTGTACTCCTCGAACGCAGTGTCGGTGCTCGCCGGACGCGACGTGTGGGGGTACGCCGGTGGCGGAGCCAGGGACACGGCCGGCAACGGTGAGAGGGCCGCCCACCGCCGTGTTCGACCGACCATCATGCCAGATGCCGGGACGACGCCTCGCGGCCGCGGGGTGATCCTCGTCGAGATCCCTGACGGCGGCGGCTTCAGCCGCGGACGGCGGCGAGCACGCGGGCGGTGGCCTCGCCCACCGGCACCTCCTGGCGCTCCCCGCTCGCCCGGTCGCGCAGCTCGACCACGCCCTCGGCCAGCCCGCGGCCGACCGTGACGATCGTCGGCATGCCGAGCAGCTCGGCGTCCTTGAACTTCACCCCCGGGCTGACCTTGGGCCGGTCGTCGTAGAGCACGGTGAGCCCGGCGCCGACCAGCTCGTCGGCCAGCGCCTGCGCCGCCTCGAACACCGCGGCGTCCTTGCCCGTGGCGACCACGTGCACGTCGGCCGGCGCGATGCTCCGCGGCCAGCACAGCCCCAGCTCGTCGTGCGTGGACTCGGCGATCGCGGCGACGGCGCGGGAGACGCCGATGCCGTAGGAGCCCATGGTGACCGTGACGAGCTTGCCGTTCTCGTCGAGCACCTTGAGGTCCAGCGCGTCGGCGTACTTGCGGCCCAGCTGGAAGATGTGGCCCATCTCCACGCCGCGGGCGAGCTCGAGCGGGCCGGAGCCGTCGGGCGCGGGGTCGCCCGGCAGCACCTCGGCGGCCTCGATGACGCCGTCCCAGGTGAAGTCCCGCCCGGCCACCAGGTCGAAGACGTGCTTGCCGGCCTCGTTGGCGCCGGTGATCCACCGGGTGCCGGGCACGACGCGCGGGTCGACCAGGTAGCGGATGCCGGTCGCGCTGTCCTTGCCCAGCACCTCCGGGCCGATGTAGCCCTTGACCAGCGCCGGGTGCTTCTCGAAGTCGGCGAACGGCTCGACCTCGGCCGGTGCGACCTGCGCCTCGAGGCGCTTGGCGTCGACCTCGCGGTCCCCCGGGACGCCGACGACGAGCGGCTCGCGGACGCCGTCCGGGTGCACGAGGGTGACCACGACGTTCTTCAGCGTGGACGCCGCGGTGTAGCCCGCGTCGGGGAACAGCTGCTGGGCGACCGCGACGAGCGTCTCGATGGTCGGGGTGTCGGGGGTGTCCTCGACGTGCGCGTCGGGCAGGCCGTCGAGCGGCACGGGCTCGGGGACGACGGTGGTGACCGCCTCGACGTTGGCCGCGTACCCGCCGGGCGAGCGGACGAAGGTGTCCTCGCCGATCTCGGTCGGGTGCAGGAACTCCTCGCTCTTGGACCCGCCCATGGCGCCCGACATCGCCGAGACGATGACGTACTCCAGGCCCAGCCGGTCGAAGATCCGGATGTAGGCGTCGCGGTGGGCGGTGTAGGAGCGGTCCAGCCCGGCGTCGTCGACGTCGAAGGAGTAGCTGTCCTTCATGGTGAACTCGCGACCGCGGAACAGGCCGGCCCGCGGACGCGCCTCGTCCCGGTACTTGGTCTGGATCTGGTACAGCGAGAGCGGCAGGTCCTTGTAGGACGAGTACACGTCCTTCACGAGGAGCGTGAACATCTCCTCGTGCGTCGGCCCGAGCAGGAAGTCGTTGCCGCGGCGGTCCTGCAGCCGGAACAGGCTGTCGCCGTACTCGGTCCAGCGGCGGGTGGCCTCGTAGGGCTCGCGCGGCAGGAGGGCCGGGAAGTGCACCTCCTGGGCGCCCATGGCGTCCATCTCCTCGCGGATCACCCGCTCGACGTTGCGGAAGACCCGGTAGCCCAGCGGCAGCCAGGTGAAGCCGCCGGGCGCGGCGCGGCGGATGTAGCCGGCGCGGACGAGCAGCCGGTGGCTCGGCACCTCGGCGTCGGCCGGGTCGTCGCGCAGCGTGCGCAGGAACAGAGAGGACATCCGCAGGAGCACGGACCCAGTCTCCCAGCAGACCTCAACCGATGTGTGCGGGCCCGGCCGAGGACTCGGCCGGGCCCGCCCCGGGAGCGGTGCGGTCAGTCGTCGGAGCCGCGGCCGCTGTTGTCGCTGTCGCCGCCGTTGTCGTCGCCCGGCCCGTCGTCGGAGCCGTGGCCGCTGCTGCCGTCGTCGCCGCCGTTGTCGTCGCCCGGCCCGTCGTCCGAGCCGTGCCCGCCGCTGGAGGACGACGCCGCGGACGAGGACGACGGGTGCGAGGACGAGTCGTCGTCGCCGCCACCGCTGCCGCCGCTGCCCTGCGGCCGCGGGCCCTCCACGGAGAACTGCGGGGACCCCGACACGCAGCTGACGTAGACCTCGACCTTCTGCGACGCGCTCTCGAACTCGACGTGGTCGGCGTAGTGCTCCACCGACCAGCCGGCGGCCGGAGCCCCGGCCAGCTGCGCGACGCCGCCGACGCAGGAGGCGAGCACGGTGCCACCGGCCGTGGCGTGCTCGCCCGAGGGCGCCGCGGGCGGCGAGGTCGTGGACGGCGCAGAGGAGGACGACGTCGACGCGGCGGTCCCCGCCGGGCTGACGTCCACGCTGCTGGGAGCCGCGGCCGGCGCCGAGGCGTCGACGAGGGACACGGCCAGGAACCCGATGCCGACGGCGGCGGCCACCGCGAGGAGCCAGCCCGCCACGAGGGGGAGTGATCGCTTCATGCCGGGGAGACTCCACGCGGTCGGGTTAAGGCGGTCCCAAGGAAGGGTCAAGGTACGGCTGGGCTGCGCCGGAACGCGCGGATGTCGCCCTAGCGTGCGATGCGTGGCGCAACTGCTGGTGGTCGAGGACGACGAACGCATCCGCGGTGCGCTCATCCGTGCGCTGCGGCAGCGGGGGCACACCATCGCCTCCGCGGCCACCGCGATGGCCGGCCTCCAGCAGACCGTGGACACCCGGCCGGACCTCGTCGTGCTCGACCTCGGCCTGCCCGACCTCGACGGCGCGCAGCTGCTGCGCATGATCCGCGCGGTCTCCCCCGTCCCGGTCATCGTCGCCACCGCCCGCGACGACGACGCGAGCATCGTGTCGGCGCTCGACGCCGGCGCCGACGACTACGTGCTCAAGCCCTTCCAGGTCGATCAGCTCGAGGCCCGCATCCGGGCGGTGCTGCGGCGGACCGGGAGCCCCGACGCCGGCCCTGCACCGGTCACGGTCGCCGACCTGACCGTCGACCCGCGCGCCCGGCGGGTGACCCTCGCCGGCCGGTCAGTGGAGCTCGCGCCCAAGGAGTTCGACCTGCTCGCCTACCTCGCCGCCCGCGTCGGGACCGTGGTGCCGAAGCGGGACCTGCTGCGCGAGGTCTGGCAGCTGCCCTACGGGGGCTCCGACAAGACCGTCGACGTCCACCTCTCCTGGCTGCGCCGCAAGCTCGGGGAGTCGGCCGCGCAGCCGCGGCTGATCCAGACCGTCCGCGGCGTGGGCGTGCGGCTCGCCGAGCCCGACCCGGAGCCCGAGCTGTGAGGCGGCAGATCACCCTGCTGGTGGCCGCGACCACCTCGGTCGTGCTGCTGGCCTTCCTGCTGCCGGCCGCCGCGCTGGTCGCGCGGGTCGCCGAGGCCCGCGCGCTGGACTCCGCGCGCCAGCAGCTGCAGTTCCTCGTCCCCACCGTCGGCCTCGACTCCGCCGACGACGTCCGCGGGGCGCTGGCCGGGCTGCCCGACGGGCGCACCGTCGCCGTCCGCTGGGTGGACGGCACCTGGCTCCGCGAAGCCGGGGCGACCGCCCCCGGCGAGACGCCGACGACGGCGGAGGAGGTCGAGGAGGACGGCGGGACGCGGCTGGTGCAGCCGGTGCGCCGGGCCGACGGCAGCGCCGTCGTCGAGGTCCTCGTGCCGGCCGACGAGCTCCGGGCCGGGGTCACGCGGACCTGGCTGGTCCTCGCCGGGCTGGGCCTGGTGCTCTTCCTGCTCGCGCTGCTGGTGGCCGACCGGCTGGCCCGCTCCCTCACGCGGCCGGTCACGGAGCTGGCCGGCACGGCGACCCAGCTGGGCACCGGCGACCTCGCCGCGCGCGTCGAGCCGGCCGGGCCGGCGGAGGTGCAGGAGGTCGGGACGGCGCTCAACCGGCTGGCCGGCCGGATCGGGGAGCTGCTCGCCGCCGAGCGGGAGTCCGCCGCCGACCTCGCGCACCGGCTGCGCACCCCGCTGACCGCCCTCCGGCTCGACGCCGAGTCGCTGCCGCCGGCCGAGCGCGAGCGCATCCTCGACGACGTCGACGCCCTGGCCCGCACCGTCGACGAGGTGATCTCGGAGGCCCGGCGTCCGGTGCGCGAGGGGCTCGGGGCCGCCGCGGACGCCGTCGCCGTCGTCGGGGAACGGGTCGCCTTCTGGTCGGTGCTGGCCGAGGAGGAGCGCCGGGACCTCGCCCTGGAGCTGCCCGAGGCCGCGCTGCCGGTCCGGGTGGCCGCCGCCGACCTCGGCGCCGCGGTCGACGCGCTGCTGGGCAACGTCTTCGCGCACACCCCGGAGGGGACGGCGTTCCGGGTGGCGGTCCGCCCCCGCGCCGACGGCGGGGCCGAGGTGTCCGTCGCCGACTCCGGCCCGGGCGTGCCCGAGGCGTCGGTGGAGCGCGGCCGCAGCGGCGGCGGCTCCACGGGCCTCGGCCTCGACATCGCCCGGCGGACGGCGGAGAGCTCCGGCGGGGCCCTGCGCGTGACGTCGTCCGCCGCCGGCGCGGTGCTCACCCTCTCTCTCGGGCCACCCGCCTAGCGCGCGGCAGGTCCCGGGCAAGCGGGCCGGGCGACGCGGGCCTCTGCCAGGCCGTCGCCGCGCTGCTCGCCGCCGCCGACGAGGTCTCCGCGGCCGCCGGGGTCAGCGTCTGAGCCGTGCGGAGTCCGAGGACCGCACTTCCCGCGCCCTCGGACTCCGCTCAGACGATGCGGCCGCGCAGAATGCGCAGCGCGGGGCGGGCCAGCACGTCGAGGTCGGCGCACGGGTCGGCGCCGTAGACGACGACGTCGGCCAGCGCCCCCTCCTCGAGGCAGGGCAGCCCGAGCCAGTCCCGGGCGGCCCACGACCCGGCCGCCAGGGCGGCCTCGGCGGGCAGCCCGGCCGCCGCGAGGGCGCGGATCTCGTCGGCGATCCGGCCGTGCGCGATCCCGCCGCCGGCGTCGGTGCCGGCGAACACGGGCACGCCGGCGTCGTACGCCGCCCGGACGACGGCGCCGGCCGAGGCGTGCAGCCGGCGCATCGTGGAGGCGTACGCGGGGAACTTCTGCTCCCCCGCCGCGGCGAAGCCGGGGAAGTTCTCGACGTTGACCAGCGTGGGGACGACGGCGGTGCCCCGGGCGGCCATCCGGCCGATGAGCTCCTCGGTCAGCCCGGTGCCGTGCTCGATGCAGTCGATGCCGGCGTCGATGAGGTCGGGCAGCGCGTCGGTGCCGAAGGTGTGCGCCGTGACCCGGGCGCCCGCGGCGTGCGCGGCGGCGATCGCGGCCTCCACCGCCTCGCGCGGCCACTCGGGGGCAAGGTCGCCGACGCCGCGGTCGATCCAGTCGCCGACCAGCTTCACCCAGCCGTCGCCGCGGCCGGCCTGCGTGGTCACCTCGGCGGCGAGATCGGCGGGCGCGACCTCCACGGCCACGCCGGGCATGTAGCGGCGCGGCGCCGCGACGTGCCGGCCGGCGCGGATGATCCGCGGCAGCTCCGGGTCGTCGTCGAGGGAGCGGGTGTCGACCGGGACGCCGCAGTCGCGCAGCGCGAGGACGCCGGCGTCCCGCTCGGCGATGGCCTGCGCGCGCAGCTCCGCGGGGTCCTCCACGGGGGCGCCGCCCGGGCCGATGCCGACGTGGCAGTGGGCGTCGACCAGGCCGGGCAGCAGCCAGCCGCCGCGGCTGACCGTCTCGGCGCCGGGCACCGGGTCGAAGGTGATCCGCCCGTCGCGCACCCACAGGTCGCGGTGCTCGCCCTCGGGGAGGACGACACCGGCGAGGTGGACGGCGGGGGTCACCGGCCGCCGTCGTCCTTGAACTGGTCGAAGTTGAGCTTGGACAGGTCCGGCAGACCCTGACCCGGGGGCAGGCTCGGCATGCCGCCGGGGAAGCCGCCGGCGCCGCCGGGGAAGCCACCCGGCAGCCCGCCGGGCGCGCCCATGGGCCGGCGGGCGGGGCCGCTCTTGCCCTTCCCCTTGCCCTTCTTGCCCTTCTTCGACTGGGCCTGCATCTGCCGGCCCCGGGCCTTCTTCGACATGGGGCCCATCCCGGGCAGGCCCATGCTGCCGGCCATCTGGCCCATCATCTTCTGGGCCTGCGCGAAGCGCTCCAGCAGCTGGTTGACGTCGGTGACGCTCACGCCCGATCCGTTGGCGATCCGGACCCGCCGCGAGGCGTTGATGATCTTGGAGTTGACCCGCTCCTCCGGCGTCATCGAGCGGATGATCGCCGCGGTCCGGTCGAGGTCGCGGTCGTCGATCTGCTTGAGCTGCTCCTTCATCTGCCCGGCGCCGGGCAGCATGCCGAGCAGGTTGGCGATCGGGCCCATCTTGCGGATCGCCATCATCTGCTCGAGGAAGTCCTCGAGCGTGAAGCCCTCGCGGCTGACGAGCTTGCCGGCCATCTTCTCGGCCTGCTCGGCGTCGAAGGCCTGCTCGGCCTGCTCGATGAGCGTGAGCACGTCGCCCATGCCGAGGATGCGCGAGGCCATCCGCTCGGGGTGGAAGACGTCGAAGTCGGTGAGCTTCTCGCCGGTGGAGGCGAACATGATCGGCTGCCCGGTCACGTAGCGGACCGAGAGCGCGGCACCACCGCGGGCGTCGCCGTCGAGCTTGGTGAGGACGACGCCGGAGAAGCCCACGCCGTCGCGGAAGGCCTCGGCCGTGGTGACGGCGTCCTGACCGATCATCGCGTCGACGACGAACAGCGTCTCGTCGGGCTGGACGACGTCGCGGATCGCCGCCGCCTGCGCCATCAGCTCGGCGTCGATGCCCAGCCGCCCGGCCGTGTCGACGACGACGACGTCGTGCATGGTGCGGCGGGCGTGCTCGATCGAGTCGGCCGCCACCCGCACCGGGTCGCCGATGCCGTTGCCGGGCTCGGGCGCGAAGACGTCGACCCCGGCCTGGCCGGCGACGATCGACAGCTGGTTGACCGCGTTCGGCCGCTGCAGGTCGGCGGCCACGAGCAGCGGCGTGTGCCCCTGCGACTTCAGCCAGCGGCCCAGCTTGCCGGCGAGCGTCGTCTTGCCGGAGCCCTGCAGGCCGGCGAGCATGATCACCGTCGGCGAGGTCTTGGCGAACCGCAGCCGGCGGGTCTCGCCGCCGAGGATGCCGATGAGCTCCTCGTTGACGATCTTGATGACCTGCTGCGCCGGGTTCAGCGCCTGCGAGACCTCGGACCCGCGGGCCCGCTCCTTGATCGCGTTGATGAACGCCCGCACCACGGGCAGCGCGACGTCGGCCTCGAGCAGCGCGATGCGGATCTCCCGCGCCGTCGCGTCGATGTCGGCGTCGGTCAGCCGACCCTTGCCCCGCAGGCCGGTGAAGACCTTGTCCAGGCGGTCGGAGAGCGTCTCGAACACAGCACGTCCTCAGCAGAGATTCCGGGCACGGCCGAGCCGCGCCTCCCGCCCCCAGGGTAGAGGCCCCCTCCAGGGCACCGCCCCGAGCTTGCGAGGGGTGGGGAGGAGGGGGTCCTTTCTCACGCCGCGTGGCGCAGCGGCATCGCGGCCAGGGGGACGACGTCGCCGACCACCAGCGCGGTGCCGCAGTCCGCGCACGCCCACTCGGGGCACTCGCCGCCGTCCCCGGTGTGGCCGTCGGCGCACGGCGGCTGCACGAAGTCGCGGTCGTCGCCGCAGGTCGGGCAGGGCCAGGTCCGGCTGTCCACGAGAACTCCCCCTCGTCGCTCGGCGGGACCGGTCCGTCCCGCTGCGTCGACACTCGCACGACCCACCGACGGGAGCCGGGAACCCGGCCCGGCGTGTCGCGCGACAGGACGGGGTCGCGTGCGCTAGGAGACGTCGGCCGGAGCCCCCCGCGCGGCGTCGACCAGCGCCGCTTCGACCCGCTGCCGCTGCTCCGCGTCGATCGGCCGCCCCTCGGGGTTGACCACGTAGAAGCTGTCGGCCGCGTCGGCGCCGAAGGTCTCGATCCGGGCCGAGGTCACGTCGAGCCCCTCGTCGGCGATCGCGGCGGTGAGCCGGTACAGCAGCCCCGCCCGGTCGCCGGCGCGGACCTCGACGATGCCCGTGGCCACGCCGCTGACCTCCGAGTCGTGCCACGAGATGCGCGGCGGCGCGCTGCGCCCGCCGTTCTGCCGGTAGTCGGCCTCCCGCTGGCGCAGCCGGTCGGAGAGCGACAGCGTGCCCTCCAGCGCCGCCCGCACGCCGTCGGCCAGGATCTCGGGCACCGGCGCCCGCCCGAACCGCGGGCGCACCGCGAAGACGGCGGTCGCGTGCCCGTTCTCCGCCGACACCTTGGCCGCCCGCACGTCGAGCTGGTTGAGCGCGAGCACCCCGGCCAGGACGCTGAACAGGCCGTGCTGGTCGGGTGCGCCGATGGTCACCTGCTGGCCGTCGGCGACGTCCTCCACGCCGACGGTCAGCGCGCCGGGGCCGCCCGGCGCCGTCGCGCTCACCTGCGGCTCGGTGGGGTGCAGCACCGGCTCCGGATCGTCGGCCGCCGTCGTGCCGAGCCGCGCCTGCACTCGGGCGACGAGCCCGGCGACGAGGTGCGCCTTCCACGGCGACCACGCCGAGGCGCTGGTCGCCGCGCCGTCGGCCTGGGCGATCGCGTGCAGCAGCTGCAGCACCGCCGGGTCGCGGCCGATCGTGTCGGCCACCCGGTCGACCGTCGCCGGGTCGTCGATGTCGCGCCGGGTGGCGGTGTCGGGCAGCAGCAGGTGGTGCCGCACGAGCGCGGCGACCGTGGCGACGTCGGCCGGGGTGAACCCCATCCGCGCGGCGATGGCGGCGGCGATCGGCTCGCCGACGACGCTGTGGTCGCCGGGCCAGCCCTTGCCGATGTCGTGCAGCAGCGCCCCGACGAGGAGCAGGTCGGGCCGGTCGACGTCGTGGGTGAGCTCGGCGGCGGCCGCGGCGGCCTCCACGAGGTGCCGGTCCACGGTGAAGCGGTGCCACGGGTGCCGCTGCGGCAGCGAGCGCACCCGGTCCCACTCCGGCAGCAACCGGGCCAGCAGGCCCTCCTGGTCGAGCTGCTCCAGGACGGCGACGGCGGGCCGACCGCTGGCCAGCAGTCTGAGGAACCACCAGCGCACCTCGGCCGGCCAGGGCTCCGGCAGCGGCGGCGTGTGCACCGCGAGCACCTTGAGCGTGTAGGGCGACAGCGGCACGTCGGCCCGGGCCGCGGCCGCCGCGGCGCGCAGCAGCAGCCCGGGGTCGGCGGCGGGCTTCGCGTCGCGGGCCAGCACGACCTCGTCGCCCTGCCGGACGACGCCGTCGGCCAGCGGCTCGCGGCGGACCCGGCGGTAGCGGCCGCGGGGACGGCGGACCAGCGCCGCGTCGACCCGCCGCCACGTCTCGTCGGCGACGAAGGCCAGCCGGCGCCCGGCCAGGCTCACCTCGCGCAGCAGCGCGTCCTCGTCGGCCAGCCCCAGGGCGTCGGCCACCGGCCGCTGCTCCTGGCGGACCAGGACGTCGCCGGGCCGGCCGCTGCGCCGGCGCAGCTCGTCGCGGACGTCGAGCAGGAAGGCGTAGGCCTGCTCGGCCTCGGCGGTCGGCTCGTCGGCCAGCTGGGCGGCGGCGACGGCGCGCAGCACCTGCCCCTCGCGCAGGCCGCCGTAGGCCTCCTTGAGGTCGGGCTCGAGGAGGAAGGCCAGCTCGCCGACCTGGCGGGCCCGGCCGCGCCGCAGGTCGCGCAGCTGCGGCAGCAGCTTCGACGCCGACGCGCGCCAGCTGGCCAGCGTCGCCGCGCGCAGGCCGGCGGCCAGCTCGGGATCGCCGGCGACGAGGCGGGCGTCGAGCAGCCCCAGCCCGGCCTTGACGTCGGCCGAGGCGACCGAGACCGCCTCCGACACCGACCGCACCGAGTGGTCCAGGCGCAGGCCGGCGTCCCAAATCGGGTACCAGAGGGCGTCGGCGAGGGCAGCGATCTCCGGACGGCCGTCGTGGACGAGCACCAGGTCGAGATCGCCGTGCGGCGGCAGCTCGCGCCGGCCCAGGCTGCCGACGGCGACGAGCGCGAGACCCTCGGTGCCCGAGCGGGGCGGCGGGGCCCCGCGGCGCTGCTTCGGCGGCGGCGTCCCCGCCGCGGCGTCGGCCAGCAGGCCGGTCAGCCAGGAGTCCAGCGCCGCCACCCGCTCGGCGCGGAGCATCCCTGGCAGCGCCTCGATGTCCAGCACGTCGTCCCCTCTGCGACCGGTCCGGCCTCGGTGGAAGTGCGTCGGCCGGGGCGGTGTCGGTCGCCCACCGCCCCGGCCGCGCTGCCCCGGCCGACGCGTGCTCAGCTGCTCACGCAGCCCTGCTCAGAGTGCGTCGTCCCCGCGCTCGCCGGTGCGGACCCGCACGATCTCGTCGATCGTGGTGACCCACACCTTGCCGTCGCCGATCTGCCCCGTGGAGGCGGCCTCCACGACGGCGTCGACCACGCGGGCGGCGTCGAGCTCGCTGACGACGACCTCGATGCGGACCTTCGGCACGAAGTCCACCTGGTACTCCGCCCCGCGGTAGACCTCGGTGTGCCCCCGCTGGCGGCCGAAGCCCTGGACCTCGCTGACCGTGAGGCCGGCGATCCCGATCAGCTCGAGGGCGTTCTTCACGTCGTCGAGCTTGAACGGCTTGATGATGGCGGTGACCAGCTTCACGCCCCGACCCCTTCCGTGCTACGGGCCGAGACGGACGTCTGGCCGGTGACCGATGCTCCCCCACCGCCGCCGAGCGACGCGAAGTCGTACCCCGACTCGGCGTGCACGGCGGTGTCGATGCCGCTGACCTCCTCCTCCTCGGAGATCCGGAAGCCCATGACCTTCTGGATGGCGAAGCCGATGACGAAGGTGACCACGAAGGAGAACGCCAGGACGGCGAACGCGCCGATGGCCTGCCGCCACAGCTGGTCGACGCCGCCGCCGTAGAAGAGCCCGTCGACGCCGGCCGTGGTGGCCGCCGAGGCGAACAGGCCGACCGCGAGCGTGCCCCACAGGCCACCGACGAGGTGGACGCCGACGACGTCGAGCGAGTCGTCGTAGCCCAGCTTGTACTTCAGGCCGACGGCGAGGGCGCAGAGGACGCCGGCGATCAGGCCGACGAGGATCGCGCCGACCGGCGTGACCGAGGAGCAGGCCGGCGTGATCGCGACCAGGCCCGCGACGACACCGGAGGCGGCGCCCAGCGAGGTGGCGTGGCCGTCCCGGATCTTCTCCGTGGCCAGCCAGCCCAGGGCCGCGGCGGAGGTGGCGACCAGGGTGGTCACGAACACCTCGGCGGCCTGGCCGTTGGCCGCCAGCGCCGAGCCGGCGTTGAAGCCGAACCAGCCGAACCACAGCAGGCCGGCGCCGGCCATGACCAGCGGCAGGTTGTGCGGCCGCATGGGGTCGCGGCCGAAGCCGCGGCGCTTGCCGAGCACCAGGGCGAGGGCCAGGCCCGCCGCACCGGCGTTGATGTGCACCGCGGTGCCGCCGGCGAAGTCGATCGCGAGGACGCTGTTGGCGATCCAGCCGCCGGTCTCGGACTCCGCGCCGTCGAAGGCGAAGACCCAGTGCGCGACCGGGAAGTAGACGACCGTGGCCCAGATGCCCGCGAAGACCATCCAGGGGCCGAAGCGGGCGCGGTCGGCGATCGCCCCGGAGATCAGCGCGACGGTGAGGATGGCGAACATCCCCTGGAAGGCGACGAAGGCCATCGACGGGACGGTGAAGACCAGCTCGGTGGCCGCGAAGCCGTTGTCGATGCCCTCGGTGCCGAGCAGGCCGGAGAGGCCGAGGAACTCGAACGGGTTGCCCAGCAGGCCGCCGCCGACGTCGTCGCCGAACGCCATCGAGTAGCCGTAGAGGACCCACAGGACGCCGATCAGCGCGAGCGCCCCGAAGCTCATCATCATCATGTTCAGGACGCTCTTCGCGCGGACCATGCCGCCGTAGAAGAGCGCCAGACCGGGGGTCATCAGCAGCACCAGGGCGGCGCTGGCGAGAACCCAGGCGGTGTCGCCGGTGTCCACGGCAACCTCCTGACGGGATCGGTGGCCGTCACGGGGACGGCCACGTGGAAGGAACGGACCCGGGACCACGGGGGCGCACCGGGGACGGGTGGGTGGGGCCGGCGCCCCCGTCCCTGGGGGCGACGTGGCGTTCACGGTGCCGTCGACCTGTTTCGCCTGGGCGCGCGACGCTGTTTCGGGACGGTGAACTCCGCGCCGCGTGTCCGGCCCTCGTGTTCCAGCCGTGTTGCGCGGACCTCCCGGCGTGGCCGACGCCACATCCGCGGCCGCCTCCCGGCCGACCGGGGCGTCGCAGTTGCAAACGATGTGCAATAAGGTCGGAGCGCACCTCCCACCCGACGACCCTGGAGGCGACGTGCACGTCCCCGACGGATTCCTCGACGCCGGCACGTCCGTGGCGACCGCCGCGGTCGCCGCCGGCGCCGTCGCGGTGGCGCTGCGCGGCGCGCGGCGGGAGCTCGACGAGCGCACCACCCCGCTGGCGGGGCTCACCGCGGCCTTCGTCTTCGCCGTCCAGATGATGAACTTCCCGGTCGCCGCCGGGACCAGCGGTCACCTCATCGGCGGCGCCCTGACCGCCGTGCTGGTCGGGCCGTGGACGGCGGTGCTGTGCCTGACCGTCGTCCTCATCGTCCAGGCCCTGCTCTTCGCCGACGGCGGGCTGACAGCGCTGGGGACCAACGTGACGCTCATGGCGGTCGTGGCGGTCGCGGTCGGCTACGGCACCACCCGCCTGCTCGTGCGGGTCCTCCCCCGCACCCGCGCGTCGCTGCTGGCCTCGGCCGGTGTCGGCGCGTTCCTCTCCGTGCCGGTCGCGGCGCTGGCCTTCGTG
The DNA here is from genome assembly GCF_054050715.1 of Blastococcus sp. SYSU D00669. Taxonomy (NCBI): domain Bacteria; kingdom Bacillati; phylum Actinomycetota; class Actinomycetes; order Geodermatophilales; family Geodermatophilaceae; genus Blastococcus; species Blastococcus sp. SYSU D00669. The sequence goes on along the minus strand of NZ_JBJGZV010000017.1, from coordinate 32,854 downwards.
GGCCTGTTCGCGGTCGGCGCGGTCGCCGACGTCCCGCTGGGCGCGGTGACGGCGACGATGCTCGGCGTCCACCTGCTGATCGGCCTGGGCGAGGCGGCGATCACCGTCGCGGTGCTCGGCGCCGTCCTCGCCGTCCGGCCCGACCTGGTGCACGGCGCGCGGCACCTGCGGCGCGACCTGGCGCTGGCCGACCGGCCCGCGGCCGCGGCAGCCGCCGGGGGTGCCCGGTGAGGCGCCGCACGGGCTTCTGGGTCGCCGGCGTCCTGCTGGCCCTGCTCATCGCCGGGGTGGGCAGCTACTACGCCAGCTCCGCCCCCGACGGGCTCGAGCACAGCGCCGAGGAGGCGGGGTTCGCGCACACCGCCGAGGACAGCGCCGTGGCCGGCTCCCCGCTGGCCGACTACGCCGTCAGCGGCGTCGACGACGGCCGGCTCTCCGGCGGCCTGGCCGGGGTGATCGGCGTCGCCGTGACCCTCGTCGTGGCCGGCGGGCTCGCGCTCGTGGTGCGCCGACGCCGCCCGGCGCACCCGGTCGACAGCACCTCCTGAGGTGGGTGCGGCGCACGCCGGCGTCCTCGCCGCCGCCACCGGGGACGACACCGTCGTCCACCGGCTGCCGGCGCACCTGAAGCTCGTCGCCGTCCTGGCGTTCGCGCTGGTCGTCGTCGCCACGCCGGTGCACGCCGGCTGGGCGGCGGCCGTCTACGCCGCCGACCTGGTGCTGGTGCTCGGCGTCGCCGCGGCCGCCCGCGTCCGGCCCGGCCGGCTGGCCCGGGCGCTGGTCGTGGAGACGCCGTTCCTGCTGTTCGCGCTGCTGCTGCCGTTCGTCGCCCGCGGGCCGCGGGTGGAGGTCGCCGGGCTGTCGCTGTCGGAGAGCGGCCTGGCCACCGGCGGCGGCATCCTCGCCAAGGCCACGCTCTCGGTGCTCGCCGCCACCGTGCTGGCCGCCACCACCGACCCGCGCGCGCTGGTCCGCGGGCTGGAGCGGCTGCGGCTGCCGGCGGTGCTGGTGCAGATCCTGTTGTTCATGGTCCGGTACGCCGACGTGGTCGCCGGCGAGCTGCGCCGGATGCGGGTCGCCCGGGAGTCGCGGGGCTTCCGCCCCCGGCACCTGGGTGCGCTGCGGGTGCTCGGGCCGGCCGCCGGGTCGCTGTTCATCCGCTCCTACGAGCGCGGCGAGCGGGTCCACCTGGCGATGCTGTCGCGCGGGTACACCGGGCGGCTGCCCACCGGCCCCACCACGCCTCCCGGCGCCGGCGCCTGGCTCACCGCCCTCGCCCTGCCCGGGGCGGCCGCCGCCGTGCTGGTGGCGGGGGTGCTGTGGGGGTGAGCGCTCCCCCGCCGTCGCTGCTCGTCGAGGACCTGGCGTTCGCCTACCCGGACGGACACCAGGCGCTCTACGGCGTCGACCTGCGCCTCGAGCGCGGCGAGCGGGTGGCGCTGCTGGGCCCGAACGGCGCCGGCAAGACGACGCTGGTGATGCACCTCAACGGGATCCTGCGCGGCGGGCGCGGGCGGGTGGAGGTGGCCGGGCTGCCGGTCGAGGGGCGGGCGCTGCAGGAGGTCCGCCGCCGGGTCGGCATCGTGTTCCAGGACCCCGACGACCAGCTGTTCATGCCCACCGTCGGTGAGGACGTCGCGTTCGGCCCCCGCAACCTGGGTCTCCCCGAGCCGGAGGTCGCCGCCCGGGTGGCGGCGGCGCTGGCGCAGGTGGGCATGGCCGGCTCGGCCGACCGGCCGCCGCACCACCTCTCCTTCGGGCAGCGCCGCCGCGTCGCCGTCGCCACGGTGCTGTCGATGCACCCGGAGGTCCTGGTGCTCGACGAGCCGTCGTCGAACCTCGACCCGGCCGGCCGGCGGGAGCTGGCCGAGGTCCTCGAGGCGCTGCCGGTGACCATGCTGATGGTCACCCACGACCTGCTGTACGCCCTGCAGCTGTGCCCCCGCGCCGTCGTCCTGGACGGCGGGTTCGTCGTCGCGGACGGGCCGACGCGGGAGCTGCTGGCCGACCCCGAGCTGCTCGCGGCGCACCGCCTCGAGCTGCCGTACGGGGTCGACCCCCGCGCGCTGCGCTGATCAGGCGGCGCGGTCGTTCTCCGCGCCGCCGACCAGCGCCTCGGCGAACGCCTGCGGCTCGAACGGCGCGAGGTCGTCGGGCCCCTCGCCCAGGCCGACGAGCTTGACCGGGATGCCGAGCTCGCGCTGCACCGACACGACGATGCCGCCCTTGGCCGTGCCGTCGAGCTTGGTGAGGACGACGCCGGTGACGTCGACGGCCTCGGTGAACACCCGGGCCTGCACGACGCCGTTCTGGCCGGTGGTCGCGTCGAGCACGAGCAGCGTCTCGGTGACCGGCGCCTGCTTCTCCACGACCCGCTTGATCTTGCCCAGCTCGTCCATCAGCCCGGACTTGGTGTGCAGCCGCCCGGCGGTGTCGACGACGACGGTGTCGACCTCGCCCTCCATGCCGGTGCGCACCGCCTCGAACGCGACCGACGCCGGGTCGCCGCCCTCGCGCCCGCGCACGGTGAGGACGCCGACCCGCTCGCCCCAGGTCTCCAGCTGGTCGGCGGCGGCCGCGCGGAACGTGTCGGCGGCACTGAGGACGACGCTCTTGCCGTCGCCGACGAGGACGCGGGCGATCTTGCCGACCGTCGTCGTCTTGCCCGCGCCGTTGACCCCCACCACCAGGACGACGCCGGGCTTGCCGTCGTGCCGGTCGACGCCGAGGGAGCGGTCGAGGTCGGGGCCCAGGACGCCGGTGAGCTCGCGCACCAGCAGCTCGCGCAGCTGCTCGCCGGAGGCGGTGGCCAGCACCATGGACTGGGTGCGCAGCCGCTCGACGATCTGCGTGGTGGCGGCGACGCCGACGTCGGCGGTGAGGAGGGTCTCCTCGATCTCCTCCCAGTCGTCCTCGGTCAGCTTCTCGCGGGCCAGGACGGTGAGCAGGCCGCGGCCGAGCGAGGACTGCGAGCGGGCCAGCCGGGAGCGCAGGCGCACCAGGCGGCCGGCCGAGGGCAGCGGCGTCTCGAAGACCAGCCCCGGCTCGGGCTCGGCCGGCGGCAGCTCGACCTCGGGCGCCGCCTCGGGCTGCACGGTGTCGGGCTGGACCTGGTCGGCGGTGGCGGGTCGGGTGGGCGGCGGCGCAGCGGTGGCGCCCGAGGGCTTCCCGGTCGGCGGCGCCTGGGGTGGGCGGGGGCGGGTCAGCGTCGTGCCGCTCGCGGCGTCGTCGTCCAGACGGGTGGTCCTCCGGCCGCGGTTGACGAGCAGCCCGACCCCGGCGATCAGCGCGACCACCAGGATCGCGATCGCGATGAGCACGAATTCCATGCCCCGATCCTCCCAGCCCCGAACGGGGGAGACCTGGGCGGAACACGGGTTCGTAGGGAAAGGTGTCCGCTCGTGACCGCACCCGCCGACGGCGACACCCCCGTCCTGCTGCTCGGGCCGCTGCTGCGGCACGTCGACCCGGTGTCGGCGACCGTGTGGGTCGAGACCGACCGGCCGTGCGAGGTGTCGGTGCTGGGCCGCCGGGCCCGCACCTTCTGCGTCGGCGGGCACCACTACGCCCTGGTGCTCGTCGAGGACCTCGAGCCCGGCTCGACCACCCCCTACGAGGTGCACCTGGACGGCGCGCGCGTGTGGCCCCCGGCGGCGTCGTCCTTCCCGCCCAGCCGGATCCGCACCCCGGGCCGGCCGGGGCCCTTCCGGATCGCGTTCGGCTCCTGCCGGTACGCCTCGCCGACGACCGTCGACGTCCGGGAGGGCATCCCGCCGGACGCGCTCGACGCCTACGCGACGCAGGTGGCGGCGACGCCGGAGGACGAGTGGCCCGACGCCCTGGTCCTGCTCGGCGACCAGGTCTACGCCGACGAGCTGACGCCGCACACCCGCCGGTGGCTGCGCCTGCGCCGCGGCGAGGAGGTGCGGCCGGACGCGCAGATCTCCGACTTCGAGGAGTACACCCGGCTCTACGCCGAGTCGTGGAGCGATCCGCAGGTGCGCTGGCTGCTCTCCACGATCCCGTCGTCGATGATCTTCGACGACCACGAGATGATCGACGACTGGAACACCTCCCGCGCGTGGCGCGACGAGGTCGCCACGTCGGACTGGTGGGAGGAGCGGATCAGCGGCGGTCTGGTCAGCTACTGGGTCTACCAGCACCTGGGCAACCTCAGCCCGCAGGAGCTGGCCGAGAACGAGACCTGGCAGGCGGTGCGCGCGCTCGGCGACAGCGGGTCGGACGACGCCGAGCCGATCCTGCGCAAGATGGCGCACCAGGCCGACGCCGAGCCGGTCGGCGTCCGCTGGAGCTACGTGCGGCACTGGGGCAGTGCACGGATGATCATGGTGGACAGCCGCGCCGGGCGGGTGCTGGACGAGCAGGACCGGCAGATGCTCGACGACGACGAGTTCGACTGGGTCGAGGCCGCCATGCGCCGCGCCGTCGAGGAGGACGTCGAGCACCTCGTGATCGGCACGTCGCTGCCGTGGCTGCTGCCCCCGGCGATCCACAACCTCGAGCGCTGGAACGAGACGCTCAACGTCCGGCACGAGGGACGCCCGCTCGGCCGGCTCTCGGAGAAGCTGCGGCAGGCCTCCGACCTGGAGCACTGGGCGGCGTTCGGCCGGTCCTTCGAGCGCATGGGGGCGGCGCTGGTCGCGCTGGCCCGCGGGGAGCACGGCCGGGCGCCGGCCAGCGCGCTGGTCCTCTCCGGCGACGTCCACCACGCCTACGCCGCGGAGCTGGTCGAACCGGGCGGGCTGACCACGCGCGTGCACCAGCTGACCGTCTCGCCGCTGCACAACCAGGCGCCGCACCCGATCCAGGTCGGCTTCCGGATCGGCTGGAGCCGGTGGGCGCGCAGGCTCACCGCCGGGATGGCCCGGCTGGCCCGCGTCCGGCGGATGCCCTACGCGTGGCAGAAGCAGGCCGGCCCCTTCTTCGGCAACCAGCTCGGCGAGCTGGTGCTCGACGGCCGGGAGGCCCGGTTCGTCCTGTGGCTCACCGACCACCACAGGGGTGCTGAGGGGCTGCGCCGCGTGCTCGACCTGCCGCTGACCGACGCCTGATCAGACCGGTTCGAGGATGCGCGTGCGGGGTGTGCCGGACAGCGCCGGGGAGCTGTCCCGGGAGGCCCAGACCGTCGTCTCCAGGAACGCCTGGAACCGCCGCGCCTCCTCCGGTGTCGCGAAGTCCAGGTCGACCACGACGTAGCGGTCGTCGTCGACGGGGTGCCGCACCCGCTCGCCGCGGACACCGGCGCGCCGCCGGTGCTCGGCGAAGCGGTCGTAGGCAAGCCGCCAGGTGACGAGGTCGGTGACCGGGTGCTCGATGTGCAGGGTGACCATGGCGGCGAGGCTAGGGAGCGGCCGCGGCGGGCTCCATCCCAGGGATGTGGGGTTCCGTCGCGGCCGGACGTCCCTACCCTGCCCTCGTGGCCGGGTCGGCGGCGGCACGGGAGAGGGTCGAGCGGATCTGCGCGACCGGCGCGGACGCCCGCACCCTGCGGCTGCGCGTGCTCGCCGAGCTGCACCGCGCCCTGGGGTTCGACGCCCACGCCTGGGTGCTCACCGATCCGCGGACGCGGGTGGGCTGCGCGCCGCTGGCCGACGTCCCGTGCCTGCCCGACCTGCCGCGACTGGTCCGCCTGCGCTACCTCACCGCCCTGAACCGGTGGACCGGCCTGTCGTCGCCGGTCGCGTCGCTCGCCGCCGCCACCGAGGGCGACCTCGCGCGCAGCCGCCTGTGGCGGGAGCTGCTCTGCCGGTACGACGTCGCCGACGTCGCCACGGTGGTGTTCGCCGACGCCTTCGGCACGTGGGCGTTCCTCGAGCTGTGGCGGCAGCGCCCGCGCACCTTCGGGTCGGACGACGTGGCGTTCCTCGGCTCCGTCACCCCCGCCGTCACCGCCGCCCTGCGCCGCGGCCAGGCGCGGACCTTCGCGGCGGCCACCCCGGTCGAGGACGTCGGCGGGCCGCTCGTGCTGCTCCTCTCGCACGACCTCGAGGTGGTCCGCCGGACCCCCGGCACCGAGGAGGCGCTCCGGGTGCTGGTCCCCCGCGACGACGGCGGCCCGCCCGTGCCCGCCGGCGCCTACAACGTCGCGGCCCAGCTGCTCGCCGTCGAGGCCGGCGTCGACGACGCGCCGCCGCGTGCGCGGGTGCACCTGGCCGGCAACCGGTGGCTCACGCTGCGCGCGGCCCGGCTGGACGGCGACGACCCCGCCGACCTCCGCGACATCGCCGTCACCGTCGACCGCTCGAGCGCAGCCGAGCGGCTCTCGCTGTTCGCCCGGTGCACGGGGCTCAGCGCTCGGGAGACCGAGCTGCTCCGGCACCTCGCCACCGGCGCGGACACCCGGGACGTGGCGGAGCGCATGTCCGTCTCCCCGAACACGGTGCAGGACCACCTGAAGTCGGTGTTCGACAAGACCGGCACCCGCAGCCGCCGGGCGCTCCTGGCACGCGTCCTCGGCGTCTGACCGGCCCGACCGCACCGTCGACGTCCCGGACTTGAGAACCTGGGGGCATGACCAAGCCCGCCCCCGGTCCGGACCAGCCGCCGATCCCGGTCCGGCTGGTCACGTTCAACATCCGCCACGGCGCCGGGCACGACGACCGCGTCGACCTGCCCCGCCTGGCCAAGGTCCTGCAGGCCGCCGATGCCGACGTCATCTGCCTGCAGGAGGTCGACCGCTACTACGGCGCCCGCAGCGAGGACGTCGACCAGGCCCTGCTGCTCTCCCGCGCGCTGGACATGCAGCTGGCCTGGGGTCCGGCGATCGACGAGCCGCGCAGCGGCGACCGCCCGGACAAGGAGTACGGCAACGCGCTGCTGTCGCGGCTGCCGATCCTGGTCAGCGACGTCCACCCGCTGCCCGGCGACGGCGAGCCGCGCAGCGCCCTGCGCACCCTCGTCGAGCTCGACGGCGGCACGCTGTGGGTGACGACGACACACCTCAGCCGCGGGTCGGCCGACCAGCGGCGGGCGCAGCTGGCCGCGATCGCCGCGCTGCACACCGAGCGCATGGCCGGCGGGGTCGTCGTCGGCGACTTCAACACCGCCCCCGACGCCCCCGAGCTGGCGGCGCTGCAGCCGCTGTTCACCGACGCCTGGGAGCTGGCCCGCGAGCGCGGGGACCGCGCCGGCTGGCGGTTCTGGCAGCACGACGAGGGTTTCACCCACCCGGCCGGCTCCCCGCACCGGCGGATCGATCAGGTCTGGGTCACCGAGGGCGTCGCGGTCGCCTCGGCGCAGGTCCTCGACGGCCAGGGCGCCTCGGACCACCTGCCCCTCGCCGTCGACCTCGAGGTCCGCTCGGGGGTTTAGGCATAGGTACCTTTACGTGCGTTCTCCAGCCGAAGACGCAGGTAAAGGTACCTATGCCTGAGGCCTACGCGGATTCGAGCTCGGGTTCGCGCAGGCGCTGGCTGATGACGCCGGTGATGCCGTCGCCGCGCATGCTCACGCCGTAGAGCGCGTCGGCGATCTCCATCGTCCGCTTCTGGTGCGTGATGACGATGAGCTGCGAGGTCGCCCGCAGCTGCTCGACCAGGGTGAGCAGCCGGCCGAGGTTGACGTCGTCCAGGGCCGCCTCGACCTCGTCGAGGACGTAGAACGGCGAGGGGCGCGCCCGGAAGATCGCCACGAGCAGCGCGACGGCGGTCAGCGAGCGCTCGCCGCCGGAGAGCAGCGAGAGCCGCTTGACCTTCTTGCCGGGCGGCCGGGCCTCGACCTCGACGCCGGTGGTGAGCATGTCCTCGGGGTCGGTGAGCACCAGCCGGCCCGAGCCGCCCGGGAAGAGGACGGCGAAGACCTGCTCGAACTCCCGCGCCACGTCGGCGAAGGCGTTCGCGAAGACGTCGTGGATGCGCTCGTCGACCTCGCGGACGACGGTGAGCAGGTCGCGGCGGGTGGCCTTGAGGTCCTCCAGCTGGGTGGCGAGGAAGCCGTGCCGCTCCTCCAGCGCCGCGAACTCCTCCAGGGCCAGCGGGTTGACCTTGCCCAGGGTGGCCAGGTCGCGCTCGGCCTTGGCGGCGCGGCGCTCCTGGACGGCGCGGTCGTAGACGGTGGGCGCCGGCTCGGGCTCCCCCGCCGCCTCGGCCGCGGCGGCCTCCTCCGCCGCCGGCGGGACCGGCGCGGCCGGCCCGTACTCGGCGATCAGCGTCGGCAGGTCGACGCCGAACTCCTCGGCGGCGCGGGTCTCCAGCGACTCGATGCGGTAGCGCTGCTCGGCGCGGGCGACCTCGTCGCGGTGCACCTCGTCGGTGAGCCGGTCCAGCTCGGCGGTGGCGGTGCGCACCTGCGCGCGCACCTCGAGCAGCTCGGCCTCCCGGCCGGTGCGGGCCGCGGCCAGCGCGTCGCGCTCGGCGGCGGCGCGGGTCAGCGAGGTCTCCAGCGCCGCCAGCGCGACCTCGGCGTCGGCCCGGACGGCGGCCGCGACGCGGGCGCCGCGCTCACGGGCGGCCCGGGCGGCGGCGGCGCGCTCGCGGGCGGCGCGCTCCTGGCGGGCCTGGCGGCGCAGCGACTCGGCGCGCCCGGTCAGCGCCCGCGCCCGCTCCTCGGCGGTGCGGACCGCCAGCCGCGCCTCGGTCTCCGACTGGCGGGCGGCGGCGACCTCGAGGCGCAGCCGGTCGCGCTCCTCGGTCGACGGCTCCTCCTCGACCGGCTCCGCCCCGGCGGCGGCCAGCCGGGCCTCGAGCTCGGTCAGCTTCGCGGCGGTGGTCTCCAGGGCCTGCTCGGCGCGCACCCGGGCGGCCGCGGACCGCTCGGCCTCCGCCGCGGCGGACCGGGCGGCGGCGCCCAGCTCGGCCAGCGCGGCGGCCTCGGCGGAGCGGCTCTTGTCGGCGGCCTGGCGCGCGGCGAGCGCGGCGTCGACGTCGGCGGAGCGGGCCGTGGCCACCTCGCGGGCGGCGGCGAGCTGCTCGGCGAGCTCGGCGGCGCGCCGCTCGGCGGCCCGCAGCTCGGCCTCGGCCTCGTCCACCCGGGCGCGCACCTCCAGGCCGGAGGGGGCGTCGGTCTGGCCGCCGACGGCCCAGTCGGCGCCGACCAGGTCGCCGCCGCTGGTGACCGCCCGCACGCGGGGGTGGGTGCGCACGAGCGCGACCGCCGCGTCGAGCGTCGGGACGACGGCGACCCGCTCCAGCGCCCGCGCGAGCGCCGGCTGCAGGTCGTCGGGGGCGGTGAGCAGGTCCAGCGCCCAGCGGACGCCCTCGGGCAGCTCGGGCCAGCCGTCGCGCGGCACCGGGGGCAGCCCGGCGGTGACCAGCAGGCCGGCGCGGCCGCCGCCGGTGTCCTTGAGGTGCCGCAGGGCACCGGCGGCCTCGGCGACACCGGCGACGACGACGGCGTCGGCCATCCCGCCCAGCGCGGCCGCCACGGCGACCTCCCACCCGGCGTCGACCGACAGCTGCTCGGCGACCGGGCCGAGCACACCCGGCAGCCCGGCGGTGAGGACGGTGGCGGCGCCGTCGGCGGGTGCGAGACCGAGGACGAGGGCGTCGCGACGGGCCCGCCACGAGGCGCGGTCGCGCTCGGCGGCCCGCTCGGCCTCGGCCAGCTCGGTGACCCGCCTCGCCGCGGTCCGGTGCGCGGCGACGGCGTCCTCGTATGCGGCGACCAGCGCGAGGTCGCCGTCCTCCTGCTCGGCGACAGCGCCGCGGCGCTCGGCGAGCCGCTCGGCGGCGACCTCGGCGCGGTCGGCGGCCTCGCCGGCGGCCAGCGCGAGCCGCTCGATCTCGGCCTCGCCGGCGCCCACCTTCGAGCGGGCGGCGGCGACCTCGCCGGAGAGCCGGGCCAGCCGCTCGCGGCGGTCGGCGATCGCCCGCGCGGCGGCGACGACGGCGCGCTCGGCCTCGGTGAGCGCCGCCTCCAGCCCGGCGCGCTCGGCGACGACCGCGGCCAGGCGCCCGCGCTCGGCCTCGACCTTGGCGGCCAGCCCGGCCTCGGTCGCGGCGGTCCGGTCGGCCTCGGCCTCGAGCTGGTCGGGGTCGCGGCCGGTGCCGGCGGTGGGGACGGCGGTGGAGAGGTGGCGGTGCCGCTCGGCGGCCAGCTGGCCGATGCCGCGGAAGCGCTCGCTCAGGGCGGAGAGGCGGTACCAGGTGTCCTGGGCGGTCTGCAGCCGCGGCGCGTCGGCGGCCAGGGCCGACTCCAGGGCCGACTCGCGCCGGGAGACCTCGGCCAGCTGCGCCTCGACGGTGCTGCGGCGGGCGCGGGCGGCGGCCTCGTCGGCGACGTCCTTGTCCAGCGCGTCGCGCAGCTGGACGAGGTCGTCGGCGAGCAGCCGCAGGCGCGCGTCGCGCAGGTCCGCCTGCACGCTCGCCGCCCGGCGGGCCACCTCGGCCTGCTTGCCCAGCGGCTTGAGCTGGCGGCGCAGCTCGGCGGTGAGGTCGGCCAGCCGGTCGAGGTTGGCCTGCATCCCGTCGAGCTTGCGCAGCGCCTTCTCCTTGCGCTTGCGGTGCTTGAGGACGCCGGCGGCCTCCTCGACGAAGGCGCGGCGGTCCTCGGGGCGACCGGAGAGGACGGCGTCGAGCTGGCCCTGGCCGACGATGACGTGCATCTCGCGGCCGATGCCGGAGTCGCTCAGCAGCTCCTGGACGTCGAGCAGCCGGACCTTGTCGCCGTTGATCTCGTACTCGCTCTCGCCGGAGCGGTACATGCGGCGCGTGATCGACACCTCGGTGTAGTCGATCGGCAGGGCACCGTCGGCGTTGTCGATCGTGAGCGTCACCTCGGCCCGGCCCAGTGGCGGGCGGCCGGCGGTGCCGGCGAAGATGACGTCCTCCATCTTGCCGCCGCGCAGGCTCTTGGCCCCCTGCTCGCCCAGGACCCAGGCGATGGCGTCGACGACGTTGGACTTACCGGACCCGTTGGGGCCGACGACGGCGGTGATCCCCGGCTCGAGCCGCAGCGTGGTCGCGGACGCGAAGGACTTGAAGCCCTTCAGCGTGAGGCTCGACAGGTGCACGGGAACTGGATCTTAGCCGCGATCTGCCTTCCGACCTCGGCCTTCCGGGGCCGGAGGGTGGTGTGGTGCGACTGTGACGGACGGGTTCAGGCCAGCGCCGGCTCGGCGCTCTCGTCCGCCAGCTTCATCAGCTCCGACGCGATGTGCGCGTCGCGCTCGGCGCGCAGCTGGGCGACTTCCTGCTCCAGCCGGCGCACCTTCGCCCGCAGGACGGCGTTCTCCTCGGCTACTCGGAGCTCCGCGGGTGCGACGACGTGACCGAACAGGGCCTTGGCCATGACTGGGGCGGCCTTTCCGCAGCGTGGAATCGGTCCCTGCGCCCCGGGAAGCGGTCGGCGCGGGAGTGGTGACTCCAGGGTGACAGGACAGGACACGCAGGTCAACGCCAAGAATGCCTACTCACCGTGTCGTGGCGGTGTCGCATTTGTCACAGCACGGTGAAGCGCCGAACCCCCTGCACCGGCTCGTGCCGGACGTCCAGCCGGGTCGGGCTGCCGGGCGCCCGCGGACCGTCGAGCTGCGCGACGACGCGCGCCACCGCGTCGTCCGGGCCCTCCAGCACGACCTCGACCCGGCCGTCGGGGAGGTTGGTCGCCGAGCCGGTGAGCCCGGCGTCCTCGGCCAGGCCGCGCACGAAGTACCGGTAGCCGACGCCCTGCACGTGCCCCGACACGACGGCGACGGTCCGGACGCTCATGCGCGTCGAGCGCGCGGCCGCGGCTGGCAGCGCGGGCAGCTGTAGCTGGAGCGGTTCATGAACGACTCGCGCCGGATCGGCGTCCCGCAGCGCGGGCACGGCCGGTCGGCCTGGCCGTAGACGGCGAGGAAGCGGGAGAAGTAGCCGCTCTGCCCGTTGACGTCGACGTAGAGGGAGTCGAACGACGTCCCACCCTGGGACAGCGCCTCCCCCAGCACGTCGCGGACCCCCTCGAGCAGCGCGGCGACCTGCGGCCGGGTCAGCTTGTCGGTGGGCCGGGCGCCGTGCAGCTTGGCCCGCCACAGCGCCTCGTCGGCGTAGATGTTGCCCACACCGCCGATCAGCGTCTGGTCGAGCAGGGCGCGCTTGACCTCGGTGTGCCGGCGCCGCAGCTTCTCGCTGAACCCGGCCTCGTCGAAGGAGGGGTCCAGCGGGTCGATCGCGATGTGCGCCAGCCGCGGCGGGATCCCGTCCCCCTCGGCGTCCTCGACCGCCAGCCCGCCGAAGGTCCGCTGGTCGACGAAGCGCAGCTCCCGGCCACCGTCGGTGAAGGTGAGCCGGGCGCGCAGGTGGGTCTCGTCGGGCTGGGAGGGCTTCTCGACCAGCAGCTGACCGCTCATGCCCAGGTGGCCGACGAGGGCCCGGCCGCTGGGAGTGCCGTCGGGCTCGGCGAGCGGGAGCCACAGGTACTTGCCGCGGCGGTGCGCCGCGGTGAGCGTGCGGCCGGTCAACGCCGCGACGAAGTGGTCGGTGCCCTCCAGGTGCCGGCGGACCGCGCGCGGGTGGTGCACCTCGACGGCGGCGACGGTGCGCCCGGCCACCCACTGCTCCAGCCCGCGCCGGACGACCTCGACCTCGGGCAGTTCGGGCACGGTGTCAGGCCTCCGCGGAGATGGTCCGCCACGCGGCCTCGGCGGCCTCCTGCTCGGCGGCCTTCTTGGTCCGGCCGGAGCCCTTGCCGTAGACGGTGCCGGCGAGGACGACGGCGGCGGTGAACGTCTTGGCGTGGTCAGGGCCGTCGTCCTCGACCACGTAGCTGGGCGGGCCGAGCCCGCGGGCGGCCGCGAGCTCCTGCAGGCTGGTCTTCCAGTCCAGGCCGGCGCCCCGGGTGGCCGCCTGCACGAGCAGCGGGTCGAACAGCCGGTGCACGATCGCGCTCGCGGTGTCCAGGCCGCGGCCCAGGTGGATCGCGCCGATCAGCGCCTCGAGCGCGTCGGCGAGGATCGAGTCCTTCTCCCGGCCGCCGGTGGTCTCCTCGCCGCGGCCCAGCAGCAGCTGCGGGCCGATGCCGCCGTCGCCGAGCGACCGCGCCACCCGGGCCAGGGAGGTCATGTTGACCACCGAGGCGCGCAGCTTGGCCAGCTGCCCCTCGGGCAGGTCGGGCTGGCTGCGGTAGAGCTCGTCGGTGACCACCAGGCCCAGCACCGAGTCGCCGAGGAACTCCAGGCGCTCGTTGGTGGGCAGGCCGCCGTTCTCGTAGGCGTAGGAGCGGTGGGTCAGCGCCAACGCCAGCAAGCCGCCGGGCAGCACGACCCCGAGGGCGTCGTGCAGCCAGGCGGCCGCGGCGTCGGCGTGCTCCTGCCCGGCCGGGGACGTGCCGCCGTCCGGGCCTGGGGACGGTCCGGCAGCGGTGGCCACGGCGAGCGGGGTCAGCAGGTCAGACGGAGAGGACCTGGCGGCCGGCGTACTGGCCGCAGTTCGGGCAGGCGGTGTGCGGCGGCTTCAGCTGGCCGCAGGCACGGTTCGGGCACGGGGTGAGGGACGGCGCGCTGGCCTTCCACTGCGAGCGCCGGGCGCGGGTGTTGGAGCGGGACATCTTCCGCTTCGGGACGGCCACGTCAGTTCTCCTCTGGGTTGTCCGCGCCGGGGGTGCCCGACGGGGAAGCGAATCGGTCGGCGAGCCCCGCCCAGCGGGGGTCGACGACCTCGTGCGAGTGGTCGGCAGGGAGGTCGTCGAGGCGCTGGCCGCAGTCGGCGCAGAGCCCGGAGCAGTCCTCGCTGCAGACCGGCGAGAGCGGCAGGGACAGCACGACGAGGTCGCGCACCATGGGCTCGAGGTCGATGCGGTCGTTCTCGACGAGGCGGACCTCGTCCTCCTCGCTCGTCTCCTCGGTGGTGCTGCCCTCGTAGGCGAACAGCTCCTGGACGTCGAGCTCGAGGGTGTCCTCGACCGGGTCGAGGCAGCGGGCGCACGAGCCGACGACCGGGACGTCGACCTCGCCGGAGACCAGCACGCCCTCCATGACCGACTCGAGGCGCAGCCGCAGCTGGACCTCGGCGCCCGCGGGGACGCCGATCAGCTCGACCTTCCAGCCCTCGGGGGCGGGCAGCACCTTCTCGAAGGGGTGCATCGACCCGGCCCGTCGGCCGAGTTCGCGCAGCTCGACGACCCAGGGGTTGCCTGCGGGACGCCGGACGTCGGTGGACGCGGCGCCTGAGCGGTGCGGAACTGGTGCAGGCATGTCGGTACTCGCGGTCGGGATCAGGAGGGTCGGCCGGCCGGGCGGGGTGCCGCCGGCGCTCGGACCGGCCTACGAGACTACCCGATGCCGGGAGGCGAGGTGGTGGAGCGGCCCCCGTGCAGGGCCCCGCCGCGAGCTCGCGAGCGGTGGGGGCACGGGGGCCCTTCTAGGAGCGGAGGCTGCCCCGGGCCGCCTCGACCGAGCGGAGCATGCGCTCCAGCGTGCTGCCGAAGTCGGCCAGCCGGGTGTCGACGTACTCGTCGACCTCGGCGCGCATGCGGGTGACCTCGGCGACCGTCTGGGCGCCCAGCTCGTCGGAGCGGGCCACCGCCGTGCGGTACACCTCGGTCTCGGTGACCAGCCGCGCGTGCTCGGCGTGCGCGGCGGCGAGCACCTGCTCCTGCTGCTCGCGGGCCTGGGCCAGCAGGGCCTCGGCCGCGGCGCGCGCCTCGGCGACGATCTGCTCGGCCTCCGCGTCGGCCTGGGAGAGGACCTCCTCGGCCTCCGCCCGCGCCTCGGCGATGAGCTCGTCGCGCGACCGGCGGGCCATGCCGAGCACCTCGTCGCGGGTGCGCTCGGCCTCGTCGACCATCTGCGCGCACTCGGCCCGGGTGACCTCGGTCAGCCGCTCGGCCTCGGCCTGCGCCTGCTCGAGGATCTCCGTGCGCTGCTCGACGATCCGGCCGGCCCGCTGCACCTCGGCCGGCAGCGTCTCGCGCAGGTCGTCGAGCAGGTCGAGCAGGTGGTCGCGGGGCACCATGCAGGAGCCCGACATGGGCACGCTGCGGGCGTTCTCGATGACCGTGGTGAGCTCGTCGACCGTCTCGTACAGCCGGTAGACGACCTCGGTCGAGTGGCTCCGGGTCACGGACGTCAGCTCCCGCCGTTGCGCAGGTGCACCAGCCGGTCGAGGACCGCCTTGGGCACGAGGGTCGAGACGTCCCCGCCGAACTGCGCGATCTGCTTGACCAGGCTCGAGGACAGGTGGCCGACCTGCGGCGCCGTCGGGACGAAGAGCGTCTCCACGCCGGCGAGCTCGCGGTTCATCTGCGCCATCTGCAGCTCGTACTCGAAGTCGCCCACGGCGCGCAGGCCCTTGACGATCACCGGGATGCCGTGGGCGCGGCAGTAGTCGACCAGCAGCCCCTGGAAGCTGTCGATGCGCACGTTGGGCAGCTCGGACACCGCGTCGCGGAGCAGCTCGATGCGCTCCTCGACGGTGAACAGCCCGGCCTTGCCGGGGTTGACGAGCACCGCGACGACCAGCTCGTCGTACAGCGCGGCGGCCCGGGTGATGACGTCGACGTGGCCGTTGGTGACCGGGTCGAACGATCCGGGGCAGACGGCACGCCTCACGGCAAGCGACCGTACCGGAGCAGCGCCTCTCCGTAGCGGCGGTCCCGCAGTCCGGTCAGGGGTGTCGGCCACTCCCACGGCTCCTCCCGCGCCGACCGCTCGACGACGACGACGGCGCCGTCGGCCAGCCACCCACCGGTGACCAGCGCGCGGAGCACGCCGAGCACCTCGTCGGCGGTCGTGGCGTAGGGCGGGTCGGCCAGCACGAGGTCGAACGCGCCGAGCGACGCGGTGGCGACCACCGAGGGCACCGAGCCGGCGACGACGCGGGCGCCGGGCAGCCCGACCGCGGCCACGTTGGCCCGGAGCACCGGCAGCACGCGCGGTCCGGACTCGACGAGCACGACCTCGGCGGCGCCGCGGGAGAGCGCCTCGAGCCCGAGCGCCCCCGAGCCGGCGTACAGGTCGAGCACCCGGGCGCCGTCGAGGTCGAGCAGCGAGCCCAGGGAGTTGAACAGGCCCTCGCGGGCCCGGTCGCCGGTGGGGCGGACGCCCGACGGCGGCACCTTGAGCCGCCGCCCGCCGGCGGCGCCGGCGATGACGCGGGTCATGCCTTCTCCAGCCACTCCGCGCGCTCGTCGGTGGCCAGCGCGGCCACCTCGGCGGCGAGGCCGGGGTGGCCGGCCAGTCCGCGGTCGGTGGCCAGCAGCGCGTTCGCCTCGGCGCGGGCGGTCGCGATGAGCTCCTCGTCCTCCAGCAGGGACAGCAGCTTGACCCCCGACCGGCTGCCGGACTGCGCGGCGCCGAGGATGTCGCCCTCGCGCCGGGTCTCGAGGTCGAGGCGGGCCAGCTCGAACCCGTCGGAGGTGGCGGCCACCGCGGCCAGCCGCTGCCCGGTGGGCGAGGACGTGGGCGCGTCGGTGACCAGCAGGCACAGCCCCTGGTGCTTGCCGCGGGCGACCCGGCCGCGCAGCTGGTGCAGCTGGCTGACGCCGAACCGGTCGGCGTCCATGACCACCATCACGGTCGCGTTGGGCACGTCGACGCCGACCTCGACCACGGTGGTGGCGACCAGGACGTCGAGGTCGCCGGCGGCGAAGGCGCGCATCCGGGCGTCCTTCTCCTCGGGCGTGAGCCGCCCGTGCAGCACGTCCAGCCGCAGGCCGGCGAGCGGCCCGCCGCGCAGCATCTCGGCGACGTCGAGCACGGCCAGCGGGGGCCGGCGGTCGCCGCCGCGGCCCTCGTCGTCGGCGGGGGCTCCGTCGTCGATGTCGGGCTCGTCGGCGTCGGCGCCGTCCTCGCCGATGCGCGGGCAGACGACGTAGGCCTGCCGCCCTTCGGCGACCTCCTCGCGCAGTCGTGCCCAGGCGCGGTCCAGCCAGGCCGGCTTCTCACCGGCCGGCACGACCGAGGAGGCGACGCCGCCGCGGCCGCTGGGCAGCTGCCGCAGCGTGGAGGTCTCCAGGTCGCCGTAGACGGTCATCGCGACCGTCCGCGGGATCGGCGTCGCGGTCATGACCAGCACGTGCGGCGGCCGGTTGCCCTTGGCCCGCAGGGCGTCGCGCTGCTCGACGCCGAAGCGGTGCTGCTCGTCGACGACGACCAGGCCGAGGTCGGCGAAGTCGACGCCCTCCTGCAGCAGGGCGTGCGTGCCGATCACGATGCCCGCGCTGCCGTCGGCGACGGCGGCCCGGGCCTCCCGGCGGGCGGCGGCCTTCTGCGACCCGGTCAGGAGCACCACCCGGGTGCCCTCGGGGTCGCCGTCGAGCTCGCCGGCCCGGCCGAGGGGGCCGAGCAGCGCGGAGATGCCGCGGTGGTGCTGGGCGGCGAGCACCTCGGTGGGCGCCAGCAGCGCGGCCTGCCCGCCGGCGTCGACGACCTGCGCCATGGCCCGCAGCGCCACGACGGTCTTGCCCGAGCCGACCTCGCCCTGCAGCAGCCGGTGCATCGGCTGCTCCTCCGCGAGCTCGGCGGCCAGCTCCTCCCCCACGGCCCGCTGACCGTCGGTGAGCGCGAACGGCAGCGCGGCGTCGACGGCGTCGAGCAGGCCGCCGGCCGTGCGCGGGCGGGCCACGCCGGGCTCGAGCGCCGCGGCTCGGCGACGGGCGGCGAGGGTCAGCTGCAGGACGAGCGCCTCGTCCCACTTGAGCCGGTGCTGGGCGCGCTCGACGTCGTCGGCGGAGGTGGGGCGGTGGATGTCGAGCAGCGCCGCGTCGAGGGACAGCAGGCCGTGGCGCGCCCGCACCTCCTCCGGCAGCGGGTCGGTGACGATGCCGCCGAAGCCGCCGGGCGAGTCGAGCAGCAGCTTGAGCGAGCGCTGGATGACCCAGCTGGAGACGTCCTTGCTGGCCGGGTAGATGGGGATGAGCGCGCGGGCCCAGTCCTCGTCGTCGTCGCCGGTGAGCAGGTGGAAGTCGGGGTGGGCGAACTGCAGCTTGTTGCGGTACTGCCCGACGGTGCCGGCGAACAGGCCCCAGGCGCCCTCGCGCAGCGACCCGTGCTTGCGGTTGAAGAAGACCAGCTGCATGGAGTTCGCGCCGTCGCCGACGGTCACCTCGGTCATGCTGCCGGGGCGGTTGCGCATCCTGCGCGACTCGACCTTGCGGATCTGCGCGAGGACGGTCACGCGGTCGCCGACCTGCAGGTCGTCGAGCCGCGCGATCTCCCCGCGCCGCGCGTAGCGGCGCGGGTAGTGGCGCAGCAGGTCGCGCACCGTCCGCAGCTCCAGCGACTCCTCCATCGCCTGCGCGGTCTTGGCGCCGAGGACCTTGGACAGCGGGGTGTCCAAGGTGATGCCGGCCTTCACTCGACCCCCACGAGCAGCGGGACCCCGGGCGGTGCGCCGTCGTACCGGGCCACCTCGACCGTCGGGTGCACGGTGGCGAGGTGGGCGCAGACGGTGTCGCCCAGCGCCTGGTCGGCCCCGACGACGAGCGTGGCGAGCTCGCCCCCGGCGGAGAGCAGCCGGTCGAGCAGCTCGCAGGCGACCGCCGGCAGCTCCGGGCCGACGACGACGACGTCGCCCTCGGCCGAGCCGAGCGCGTCACCGGGCCGGCAGCGGCCGGCGGAGGTGAGCGCCTCCTGCTCGGCGACGGTGACCTCGGCCCAGCGCGTGGCCGCGGCCGCCTCGGCCATGGCGATGACGTCGTCGCCGAAGCGGCGGCCCGGGTCGGCGACGGCGATCGCGGCCAGGCCCTGCACCGGCGAGCGGGTGGGGACGACGGCGACGTCGCGGCCCTCCTCGCGGGCCCGCTCCGCGGCGCGGGAGGCCTGCGCGGTGAGCGCGGCGTCGTTGGGCAGGACGACGACGTCCGCGGCGGTGCAGGCGAGCACCTCGGCCAGGACGTCGTCCTCGGCGACCCCGTCGGGACCGCAGGTGACCACCCGGACGCCCTCGCCGGAGAACAGCTCGGCGAGGCCGGGGCCGGGGACGACCGCCACGATCGCGCGGGTGCCGGGCACCGGCGCCGGCGGCCGCACGGGGGCCAGCGGGGTGACCGAGATCCGGTAGGGGCGGCCGGCCTCGATGCCCGCCTCGATCGCCGCGCCGATGTCGGTGACGTGCACGTGCACGTTCCACTCCCGGCCGGTGGGGGTGTCGACGCCCACCACGACGAGGCTGTCGCCGAGCCCGGCGAGGCGCTCCTGCAGCCGGGTCACCGACTCCTCGTCGGCCTCGGCGAGCAGGTACTGCACCTCGCTGCCGGGGCCGGCCGGGGGCTGGTGCGGCGGGTCGTCGTGGCGGTGTGCGGGGGCCGGCGAGCGGCGGGCCAGCGGCGGCCGGGCCGGCTCGACGCCGGTGACGGTGGTGACCAGCGCGTCGAGCACCAGGCAGAGACCTGCACCGCCGGCGTCGACGACCCCGGCGTCGCGCAGCGCCGCCAGCTGGTCGGGGGTGGCCTCCAGCGCGGTCCGGGCGCCGTCGGCGGCGGCGCGGACGACGTCGGCGAGCGCGGTGCGCCCCTCGTCGACGGCGGCGACCGCCGCCCGGGCGCCGCCGCGGGCGACCGTGAGGAAGGTGCCCTCCTCGGGGTCGGCGACCGCGGCGTAGGCGGTGTCGGCGGCCTTCTGCAGCGCGAGGGCGAGCGTGGGGCCGTCGGCCGGGGCCTGACCGGCGAGCTGGTCGGCCAGGCCGCGGAAGAGCTGGGCGAGGATCGTGCCGGAGTTGCCGCGGGCACCCAGGACGGCGCCGCGGGCCAGCACCGCCCAGCTGGACTCCGCCGTCGCCCCCCCGGTCGCGTCGAGGGCGTCCAGCGCCGCCTGCGCGGTGAGCAGGAGGTTGGTGCCGGTGTCGCCGTCGGGCACCGGGAAGACGTTGAGGTCGTCGAGGCGGGCGCGGGCCTCGGACAGCGCGACGCACGCGGCCCGGCACCACCGGCCGGCCGCCTCCTCGTCGAGCGCCTGCAGCACGGCCGGAGGGTACCCAGGAAGGGCGACGGAGCCGCCGGATCGTGGGGATCGGCGCCCGCTCGGGTGCCTGCGGCGACGTCCTCGGCGGGGAACGGTTAGACTGACCGACGGACTTCTTCGCGGGCGCTCTCGCGCACCGCTGATCTGCAACGACCTCCTGGGAGTGATCCACCGTGGCTGCCAACTGCGACGTCTGCGGCAAGGGCCCCGGTTTCGGTATGTCGGTGTCGCACTCGCACCGCCGCACGCCGCGCCGTTGGAACCCGAACATCCAGTCCGTGCGCGCCCTCGTGGCGCCGGGCACCCGCAAGCGCATCAACGCCTGCACCTCGTGCATCCGCGCGGGCAAGGTCGTCCGCGTCTGAGCTGAGGGGCTCACGCCCGAGAACCCCGGAGGTCGCCGACCTCCGGGGTTCTTCGCGTCCGCCCACGAGCGATGCGCGGCGATGGCGGGTTCCGGCCCGGGGATGCGCCGTGGACGCGCACCACGGGCGCCGGGCCCCGCCTCAGCGGGGGCCGATCCCCCGTGCGGTCGCGGCGAGCACGACGACGTCCTCCACCGTCTCCAGCGGCAGGACGGTGCTGTCGACCACCAGGTGGTAGTGCCGCGCCGAGGCCGGGTTGCAGCGGTAGAAGTGCCGCACGTAGGCCTCCCGGGTGCGGTCGGTGGCCTCCATCTCGCGGCGCACCTCCGCCTCCGGCCGGCCGGAGCGCGCCACGGCCGCCGCCAGCCGCCGCTCGGGCGGGCCGTCGAGCCGCACGTGCAGCGCGTCGAGGCGGTCCCCGAGCACGAGCGCGGCCGCCCGTCCGAGCACCACTCCCCCGGCCCCGTCGGCCATCTCGGCCAGCACCTTCTCGGTCTGGTGGCGGTAGGCCCGCTCGTCCGGCAGGGACGACGAGGGCACCACGCCGCCGACCGGGTCGGGCATGGTGCCCAGCGAGGCGACCAGCCGCCACAGGCCGCGCACCACCGTCTCGTCGTTGGCCTCGGCCTCGGCCACCGGCACGCCCAGCCGGCCGGCCACCTGGGCGGGGATGGCCCGGTCGTGGAACGGCAGCCCCAGCCGCTCGGCCACGGCCCGCGCCACCTCGGCACCCGCGGCTCCGTACGCCGCGGAGATCGTCACGACGCCCACGAGCGCTCCTCTCCCCGGACCACCGACGGCAGCTCCTTGCCGAGGAATACGGCGTCCGGCGCGTCGGCGTAGATCCCGTACCCAGGCACCGGGCCGTATCCCGCGTCGGCGTACAGCGCGAGCGCCTCGGGCTGCCGGTTGCCGGAGTTCAGCACGGCCGCCCGGTGCCCGGCGGCCGCCGCGCTGGCCTCCAGCGCCGCCAGGACGACCCGGGCCAGCCCCAGCCGCCGGAAGCCCGGCTCGACGTACATCCGCTTGACCTCGACCACGCCGTCCCGGTGCACCCGCCACGCGCCGCACCCGGCCGGGACGCCGTCGACCTCGGCGACCAGGAACAGCCCGACGGGTGGCACGAACTCGGCCGGGTCGACGACGGCCCCGTCCGGTCCGCCGTAGCGGACCGTGTACTCCTGCTGCACGCGGGCGACCAGCTCGCGCGCGACCGGGTCGTCGTACGGCACGGCCCGCAGCCGCACCGCGCGGCCGTCGCGCAGCACCGCCTCAGCCGAAGTGGACATGCCCGGGGGCCTCCGCGCCGACCGCCCGCGCGGCCTCGGCCGCCGGCTCTCCGCTCACCTGCACCGCCGGATCCTCCCCCGCCGCGTGCACCGACCCGACGGCCACCCACCCGTCGGGGAGGGCGGTGCCCCCCGGGAAGGTGGCGACCAGGGCGTGGTCCTCCCCGCCGGTGAGCACCCACGCCATCGGGTCGGCACCCAGCGCCGACGCCACCTGCTGCAGCGGGCCGGGCGGTTCCAGGCACACGCGCACCAGCGCGGCCCGGTCCAGGTCGACGAGCACGCCGCTGGCCCGCGCGATGTGCCCGACGTCGGCCAGCAGCCCGTCGCTGACGTCGCACATGGCGGTGGCGCCGGCGGCTGCCGCGGCCGGTCCGGCGGCGTACGGCGGCGCCGGGCGCCGGTGCGCGGCCACCGCCGCCAGCGGGCTGGCGAAGCCGCGGCGCAGCACCGCCAGGCCGCACGCCGACCAGCCGAGCCGGCCGGCCAGCGCGACGACGTCCCCCGGGCGGGCGCCCGACCGCAGGACCGGCGCCCGGCCGCCCAGGTCGCCCAGCGCCGTCACCGACAGGACGACGGCGGAGCTGTCCGGCGCGGTGGCCACCGTGTCGCCGCCGACCACCGCCGCACCGAGCGGCGCGCACTCCTCGGCCAGCCCGGCGGCGACCCCCTCGAGCCACGCGGTCGGGGTGTCCGGCGGGCAGGCCAGCCCGACCAGCAGCGCCGTCGCCACGCCGCCCATGGCCGCGACGTCGGCGAGGTTGGCCGCGGCGGCCTTGTGCCCGACGTCCTCGGCCGAGGACCAGTCCCGCCGGAAGTGCCGGCCCTCGACGAGCACGTCGGTCGTCGCCACCACGCGGCCGTCGGGGGCGCGCAGGACGGCGGCGTCGTCCCCGGGCCCCACCTCGGCGGCGGTGGCGTGGCCCGACCGCGCCACCACGCGCGCGATGACGCCGAACTCGCCCACCACCTGGACGCTGTCGGCGGGGTCGCTGCGCGGGACGAGGGGGCGCGGGCGACTCACGGGGTGACTCCCGTCGCTCCCGTAAGGTGGCGCAACGGCGGGCACACCGCCGCTCGCTCACGCCCGCTCCGCCGCACGTCCCCATGGCAGCGCTGCCCCAGGAAGGGTCTTCCGTGGTCCACGCCTACATCCTCATCCAGACCGAAGTCGGCAAGGCCGCGCAGGTCGCCTCGACCATCAGCGAGATCGACGGCGTCACCAAGGCCGAGGACGTGACCGGGCCCTACGACGTGATCGTCCGCGCGGAGGCCGAGACGGTCGACGAGCTGGGGCGCCTGGTGGTGGCGCGGGTCCAGTCGGTGGACGGCATCACCCGCACGCTCACCTGCCCGGTCGTCAACCTCTGACGCCCTGAGCACGCAGATCGCGCCCGGGACGACCGACCGCGACGACCAGCCCCGCGACCCGTTCCGGCGGCTGGCCGTGATCGCGACCGCCGTCCTCGTGCCGGTGGTGGCCGCCCTGGTCGTGCTGGTCAACGTCCTCGGCGGCGGCGGGCCCGACGACGTGGCGCAGGTCGAGGGCGCGCCGACGCTGCAGCGGGAGGACCTGCCCCCGCTGCCGGTCGAGGCCCCGCCGGTGGCCCCCGGGGCCGAGGCGCCCTGCACCACGCTGCTGGGCGCGATGCCCCTGGAGCTGGCCGGCGAGCTGTCGCGGCCGGTGCGGTCCGACTCGCCGTTCGTCTACGCGTGGGGCGATCCGCCGGTCGTGCTGCGGTGCGGCGTCGACCGGCCGGCCGGGTTCGACGTGACGGCCAGCCTCATCCAGATCAACGCCGTCCAGTGGTTCGTCGACGACTCCGACCCCGACGTCGTCGTGTGGACGGCCGTCGACCGGCCGGTCCACGTCGAGGTGCGCATCCCGAGCTCGATCGACAGCGGCCCCGCGACGGCGCTGAGCACGATCATCGCCACGACCCTGCCGTTCCAGGAGCCGCAGCCGGGGCGGTGAGTCAGGACGGCGGCAGCCGCTCCAGCTGGTCCGCCAGCAGCGCCTCCACCTCGGCGGCGGCCGCATCCGGGGTCCCGGCCACCGCCGTCACCGAGACGCTGAACACCCCGGCCCCGCACCACGCCAGCACGGCCGGGCCGGGCAGGTCGTCCGCGGGCTCGGGCACCTCGATCAGCCGGCAGCCCCCCGGCACTCCCGGCGCGTCCTCGCGCAGCACGCCGCCGTAGTGCTCGGCGTCGTTGCCGGCCAGGTCGTGGGCGTAGGCGGCCGCGCCGGCGCGGCTCTCGAACTGGTAGACGAACACGCTGGTCACCGGGCCCCGCGCGGCGTCGGTGCCCCAGAAGCGCTCCCACCCGAACCGGAAGCCGTAGCCGGCCAGCGCCTCCCGCTCGTCGGAGGGGTCGCCGGCGTAGGCGGCGACGTCGGGCGGCCACTTCTCCCCCGCGGGCGGCGACAGGGCGTCGTCGGGCAGGCGGGGCAGGCCCGAGGGCACCTCGGTCACGACCAGCCGTTCGAGCTCCTCCGGCGAGGACGGCGGCGCGGTCGTCGGAGCGGCGGTGGCCGAGCCGGCCGTCGTCCGCCAGCAGCCGGTGACGGCGGGGAGGGCGCAGAGCAGCAGGGAGGCCAGCAGCCCGCGGATCCCGACCCGGCCGGCCACCCGTCAGACCGCGTCGAGTGCGGCCGCGAGGTCGGCGACGAGGTCGGCGGTGTCCTCGATCCCGCAGGAGAACCGCACGAAGCCGGGCGCCACCGCGTCGCCGCCCCACTGCGCCCGGCGGTCGGCGGTGCTGTGCACCCCGCCGAAGCTGGTCGCGGCGGTCCACAGCCGGCTGGCGGCCAGCATCCGGCCGACGGCGTCCTCGCCGGGCAGCGTCGCCGAGACCACGCCGCCGGGCCGCAGCATCTGCTGCGCCGCCAGCTCGGCCGACGGGTCGCCGGGGCGCCACGGCCACCGCACGCCCGTGACGGCGGGGTGGTCGGCGAGCAGGTCGGCGACGGCGGCGGCGTTGGCGGCCTGCCGGGCCAGGCGCAGGTCGAGGGTGCTCATCGAGCGGTGCCCCAGCCAGGCCTCGAACGGCCCGGGCACCGCCCCGGTCGCGTCCCGCCAGGCCTTCATGCGGGCGTGCAGGTCGTCGTCGGTCGTGCTGACGTGCCCGAGGAGCAGGTCGCTGTGCCCGGTCAGCGCCTTGGTGTCGCTGCCGATCGTGACGTCGGCGCCGAGCTGGAGCGGGCGCTGGCCGAGCGGCGTCGCCGTCGTGTTGTCCACGGCCAGGACGGCGCCGGCGGCCCGGGTCGCGGCGGCGACGGCGGCGATGTCGCACACGTCGAGCTGCGGGTTGCTCGGCGTCTCCAGGAGCACGAACCGCGCGCCGTCGAGGTCGCCGCGCGCGGCCACCTGCCCGATCTCGGTCGTGGCGACGTACTCGACGCGCATGCCGAAGCGGCCGAGCTCGGCGGCGGCCAGCACACGGGTGGCGTAGTAGCCGTCGGCGGGCAGGACGACGCGGTCGCCGGCCCCCGCGCAGGCCAGCACGGCGGCGCTCACCGCGGCCATCCCGGTGGCGAACGCCAGGCAGCGGCCGCCGTCCAGCTCACCGATCGCGTCCTCGAGCACCCGCAGCGTCGGGTGCTCGGTGCGCGCGTAGGCGTCGGCGCCACCGGTGCGCGGCGGGACGTCGCCGAGGTGGAACGGCGCGGCGAGCACCGGCGAGGGCCGCAGCGGCGCCCCCGGGACGGCGGGCGGCTCCCCCGCGCGGACCGACCGCGTCCCGTCCCCGTACGGAGGACTCACTCCGGCTTGGCCTCCCGGCTCATGATCTCGCGGACCAGGTTCTTCGGGGACTCGCCCTCGTGGCACACCCGGACGACGGCCTCGGTGATCGGCACGTCGACGCCGTGGGCGCGGGCGAGGTCGAGCACCGAGCGGCAGCTCTTGACGCCCTCCGCCGTCTGCCGGGTGCTCCGCTGCACCTCCTCGACGCTCATCCCCCGCCCCAGCTTCTCCCCGAACGTGCGGTTGCGCGACAGGGGCGAGCTGCAGGTCGCGACGAGGTCACCGAGCCCGGCCAGGCCGGCGAAGGTGGTCAGCTCCGCCCCCAGCGCGAGGCCCAGCCGGGCGGTCTCGGCCAGCCCGCGGGTGATCAGCGAGGCGCGGGTGTTGTCGCCGAAGCCGAGGCCCTCGGCGATGCCCGCGGCCAGCGCGATGACGTTCTTCACCGCGCCGCCGAGCTCGCAGCCCACCAGGTCGGTGTTCGTGTACGGGCGCAGGTAGCGGGTGACGCAGGCCGCCTGCAGCGCCTCCGCCCGGCCCGGATCGGGGCAGGCGATAACGGTGGCGGCCGGCTGCTCCTCGGCGATCTCGCGGGCCAGGTTGGGCCCCGACAGCGCGGCCACCCGCTCGGGACCGGCGCCGCTCACCTCGCAGATCACCTCGCTCATCCGCTTGGTGGTGCCCAGCTCGATGCCCTTCATCAGCGACAGCAGGCTGGCGTCGGCCGGCAGCAGCGGCGTCCACTCGGTGAGGTTGGCGCGCAGCGTCTGCGAGGGGACGGCGAGGACGACGACGTCGGCCGCCACCAGCGCCTCCCCCGCGTCGGCGGTGGCCCGCACGCCGCCGGGCAGCCGGATGCCGGGCAGGTAGTCGCGGTTCTCGCCGTCCTCGGTGATGGCCTTGGCCAGCTCCGGCCGCCGGGCGAACAGCGCCACCTCGCAACCGGCGTCGGCGAGGACCTTGGCGAACGTCGTCCCCCAGGAGCCCGCCCCCAGGACCGCCGCCCGCGTCACGCCGCGCTCCCGGAGACGTCGCCGGGCAGCTCGCGCCGCGGACGGGGGTGGAACGTGGTGGGCGGCGTCTCCCCCCGGAGCTCGCCGAGCAGCTCGCGCACGCGGCCCATGATCAGGTCCGTCGTCTCGCGCAGCAGGTCGGGCGTGAGCGCGCGCCCGGCGGCCACCTCGGCGCGCAGCGCGGACAGGTCGACCGGCTCGCCGACGAGGTAGTCGGCCGGGGAGCGCAGCCGCAGGTGCCACTTCTTCGTGTGGTAGTCGTGCAGCCGCTGGGGACCCCACTGGGCGACCGGGACGACGACGGCGTCGGTGGTCAGGGCGAGCCGGGCCACGCCCGTCCGCGACTCCATCGGCCACCAGTCCGGATCGCGGGTCACCGACCCCTCCGGGTAGATCACGATGACGTTGCCGGCGGCGAGGTCGGCCTGCGCGGCGGACACCGAGCCGCGGGCGTCGGTGGTGAAGCGGGCGACCGGGATCTGGCCGGCGTGCCGCAGGATCCAGCCCACGGCGCCCTTGAACAGCGACTCCTTCGCGAGGAAGTGCGGGATGCGGCCGTTGTCGAAGACCAGCCGCGCGCAGGCGAGGGGGTCGAGGACCGAGACGTGGTTGGCCACCACGAGGACCGGGCCGGTCGGCGGGATGCGCTCGCCGTGCCGGTAGCGCAGCCGGAACAGCAGGGACGCCGTCGGGTAGACGGTCAGGATGCACAGGGCCATGCCGGCCGGCACGGGCCCGCGCGTCCGCCACTTCGAAGGTCGCGGCTGCTCCGCCACCGGCACCACCCCTCCCTCGGTGTGATCCCGCCCATGATCGACCCTGCGGCGCCGGAGCACCGCAGGCGGGTCCCCGGCGCGCCCCCACCGGTGTGCTCACATTGTGGGTGTGACGACCTGGTCGGTGGTGGTGCCGGCGAAGCTGCTGGCCCGCGCCAAGACCCGGCTGCGGCCGCTCACGGCCGGCCTCGGCGGCACCGCGCACACCGACCTGGTGCTGGCCTTCCTCGCCGACACCGTCGCCGCGGCCCTCGACTGCCCCCGGGTGGGGCGGGTGCTCGTGGTCACCGACGACCCGGCCGCGGTCGAGACGGCGCGCGCCCTCGGGGCGGCCACGGTGCCCGACGTGCCGGACCGGGGCCTCAACCCCGCGCTGGAGCACGGGGCCCGGGCGGCCGGGACGACGGCGGTGGCCGCGCTCTCCTCCGACGTCCCGGCGCTGCGGCCGGAGGAGCTCGCCGCGGCCCTCGACGCGGCCGCCGGGGCACCGCGCTGCTTCGTGCCCGACGCCGACGGCACCGGCACCACGCTGCTCACCGCCGTCGGCACCGCCCTGGACCCGCGCTTCGGCCGGGACTCGGCGCGGGCGCACGCGGCCAGCGGCGCGCGGCGGCTGGAGGGCGACTGGCCGGGTCTGTCCCTCGACGTCGACACCGCCGACGCGCTGCACGCCGCGCTGCGGCTGGGCGCCGGCCCGGTCACCACGGCTCTCGCGCGGCGGACGGGGTTGACCGGCGCGACGCCGTGAGAGGCGGGCACGCCGTTCACGTTCGTGCGGCACGATGACGGCGTGGCACCGGAAACCGCGTCCGCGCGGACCCCTTCAGTCGAGCAGCGGCTGCCCCCCGACCGTTTCCTGAACCGCGAGCTGTCCTGGCTGGACTTCAACGCCCGCGTGCTCGAGCTGGCCGAGGACGAGTCGAACCCGCTGCTCGAGCGGGTGAAGTTCCTGGCGATCTTCGCCAGCAACCTCGACGAGTTCTTCATGGTGCGCATCGCCGGCCTCAAGCGGCGGCAGAGCACCGGCCTGACGGTGCGCTCGCCCGACGGGCTGACGATCCGCGAGCAGCTGGCCCGGGTCATCGAGCGCACCCAGGACCTCGTGCACCGCCACACCAACGTGTTCCTCAAGGACGTCGCGCCGCGCCTGGAGGACGCCGGCATCCGGATCGTCCACTGGGAGGACCTCGCCGAGGCCGACACCAAGCGGCTGCGCGAGTACTTCCGCGACCAGGTCTTCCCGGTCCTGACGCCGCTCGCCGTCGACCCCGCGCACCCGTTCCCCTACATCAGCGGGCTCTCGCTCAACCTCGCCGTCTCGGTGCGCGAGCCCGAGGGCGGGTCGTCGCACTTCGCGCGGGTGAAGGTGCCCAACAACGTGCCGCGGTTCGTGCCGGTGGGGTCGGTGGACGGCGGGGCGACGTTCCTCCCGCTCGAGGACCTCATCGCCGCGCACCTGCCGCAGCTGTTCCCCGGCCTGGAGGTGCTCGCCCACCACCTGTTCCGGGTGACCCGCAACGCCGATCTCGAGGTCGAGGAGGACCGCGACGAGGACCTGCTGCAGGCCCTCGAGCGCGAGCTCGCCCGGCGCCGGTTCGGCCCGGCGGTGCGGCTCGAGGTCACCGACACCATGGACCCGCAGATCCTCGAGCTGCTGCTCTCCGAGCTGGAGATCGGGCCGGAGGACGTCGTCGAGGTGCCGGGGCTGCTCGACCTCGCGTCGCTGTGGGGCCTCTACGACCTCGACCGCCCGGAGCTCAAGGACGAACCGTTCGTCCCGGCCACCCACCCGCGGCTGTCGGAGGGCGAGACCCCCAAGAGCGTCTTCGCCACGCTGCGCGAGGGCGACGTCCTGGTCCACCACCCGTACCACTCGTTCGCCACCAGCGTGCAGCGCTTCATCGAGCAGGCGGCCGCCGATCCCAACGTGCTGGCCATCAAGCAGACGCTGTACCGCACCTCCGGTGACTCGCCGATCGTCAACGCGCTGATCGACGCCGCCGAGGCCGGCAAGCAGGTCGTCGTCCTGGTCGAGATCAAGGCGCGGTTCGACGAGGAGGCCAACATCAGCTGGGCGCGCTCGCTGGAGCGCGCCGGCTGCCACGTGGTCTACGGGCTGGTGGGGCTCAAGACCCACTGCAAGACCGCGCTGGTGGTCCGCCGGGAGGGCGGCGTGATCCGGCGGTACTGCCACATCGGCACCGGCAACTACAACCCCAAGACGGCGCGCACCTACGAGGACCTCGGCATCCTCACCGCCGACCCGCGGGTGGGCGCCGACCTGACCGACCTGTTCAACACCCTGACCGGCTACTCGCGGCAGACGGCCTACCGCTCGCTCATGGTGGCCCCGCGGGGGATCCGCAGCGGCCTGGTCGACAAGATCCGGCGGGAGATCCGGCACGCCGAGGAGGGCCGGCCGGCCGGGATCCGGATCAAGGTCAACTCGCTGGTCGACGAGCGGATCATCGACGCGCTCTACGAGGCGTCCAACGCCGGGGTCCCGGTGGACCTGGTCATCCGCGGCATCTGCGCGCTGCGGCCCGGCGTGCCCGGCCTGTCCGAGAACATCCGGGTGCGCTCGATCGTCGGCCGCTTCCTGGAGCACTCGCGGCTGATGGCCTTCGTCAACGGCGGGGAGCCGGAGTTCTGGCTGGGCAGCGCCGACCTCATGCACCGCAACCTCGACCGGCGCGTCGAGGTGCTGCTCAAGGTCTGCGACGACGCCGCGCGGCAGGAGCTGCAGGAGATCGTCGACTTCGCCATGGCACCCGACGTCCGGTGCTGGCAGCTCGGCTCCGACGGCGCGTGGACCCGTCGCGGCGACCGCGACTACCAGGCCCAGCTGCTGGCCCGGGCCGGTGAGCACGCTGGCTGAGGGGCTGGTGCTGGCCGCGGGTGGTGCGGTCTGGCGCCCCACGCCCGAGGGCGGCCTGGAGACGGTGGTGGTGCACCGGCCGAAGTACGACGACTGGTCGCTGCCCAAGGGCAAGCTCGACGCCGGCGAGCACCCGCTGCAGACCGCGGTCCGGGAGGTCGGCGAGGAGACCGGGCTGGCCGTCGTCGCGGGCCGGCGCGGCGTGCGCACCCGGTACCGGGTGGCGGAGGGCGACAAGCAGGTCGACTACTGGCTGATGCAGGCCGTCGGCGGGGAGTTCACCCCGAACCACGAGGTGGACGAGCTGCGCTGGCTGACCGTCAAGGAGGCCCTCGACCTGGTCACCCACGACCACGACCGCGCCGTCCTGGCCGACCTCGAGCGCGACGACGTCCCGCGGGCGCCGTCGCTGCTGCTGGTCCGGCACGGCAGCGCCGGGAACAAGCAGGAGTGGGACGGCCCCGACGACCTGCGCCCGCTGGACGGCAAGGGACGCCGGCAGGCCGCCCGGCTGGCCGAGGTGCTGCCGCTGTTCGCCCCGACGACGGTGCTCTCGGCCGAGCGCACGCGCTGCCGGGAGACCGTCGAGCCGCTGGCCGAGCGCCTCGGGGTCGACGTCCTCCCGTGCCCGGAGCTCGGCGAGGAGGAGTTCTCCGCCGACCCCGAGGCCGGCCTGGCGGTCGTCGAGCGGCTCCTCGGCCCGCGCGAGCCGGGGGTCACCGTGCTGTGCAGCCAGGGCGGCGCGATCCCCTCGGTGGTGCAGAGCCTCGGCGTGCGCTGGGAGGGCGTGAGCGGGGCGCTGTGGCCGCCGTCGGCCAAGGGCAGCACCTGGGCCCTCGGCGGCCGCCCCGGCGCCCTCGCCGCCGACTACTACCGCGACTTCGCCGCGCCGTCCTGAGTGGCCCCTCTGCAGGGTCCCGCCGCGAGCGTGCGAGCGGTGGGGGGGGCAGCGGGGTCCTCTCAGCGGGCCGGGAGGGCCTGCGGCTTCCACGAGGGGCGCCGGGCCTCGTAGGCCTCGATGTCGGCGAGGTGGCGCTCGGTGAGGCCGACGTCGTCCAGGCCCTCGAGCAGCCGCCAGCGCACGTAGTCGTCGATCTCGAACGGCACGACGGCGTCGGCGTAGGAGACGGTCTTCGCCCGCAGGTCGACGGTCACCGGCAGCGCAGGGTCGGCCTCGATCGCCGTCCACAGCTTCTCGACCTCCTCCTGCGGCAGGATCACCGTGAGCAGGCCCGACTTGGTCGAGTTGTTGCGGAAGATGTCGGCGAACCGCGAGCTGATGACCACCCGGAAGCCCCCGTCGAGCAGCGCCCAGTTGGCGTGCTCGCGGGAGGAGCCGGTGCCGAAGTCCGGGCCGGCGACCAGGATCGAGGCGTCGGCGTACTCCGGCCGGTTGAGCACGAAGTCGGGCTCGTTGGTGCGCCAGGCGATGAACAGCCCGTCCTCGAAGCCGGTGCGGGTGATCCGCTTGAGGTACTCGGCCGGGATGATCTGGTCGGTGTCGACGTTGCTCCGCCGCAGCGGGGCCGCGGTGCCGGTGTGGGTGGTGAAGGCGTCCATCAGGCGGGGATCTCCGAGGGGGTGGCGGGGCGGGCTGGTCAGACCGTCTCGAGGTCGGCGGGGGCGGTCAGGCGGCCGGTCAGCGCGGTCGCCGCGGCGACGGCCGGCGACACCAGGTGGGTGCGCCCGCCCTTGCCCTGCCGGCCCTGGAAGTTGCGGTTGCTGGTCGAGGCGGAGCGCTCGCCGGGCTTGAGCTGGTCGGGGTTCATGCCCAGGCACATCGAGCAGCCCGCGCCGCGCCACTCGGCGCCGGCCTCCAGGAAGACCTGGTCCAGCCCCTCCGCCTCGGCCTGCGCCTTGACGCCCACCGAGCCGGGGACGACGAGCATCCGGGTGTCGGCGTCGATCCGCTTGCCGCGCAGCATCTCGGCGGCGACGCGCAGGTCCTCGATCCGGCCGTTGGTGCAGGAGCCGAGGAAGACGGTGTCGACCTTGATCTCGCGCAGCGGGGTGCCGGCGGTCAGGCCCATGTAGGCCAGCGCGTCCTCGGCGGCGCGGCGGTCGCTCTCGTCGGCGAAGTCGGCCGGGTCGGGCACCCGCTCGGAGATCGGCAGGCCCTGGCCGGGGTTGGTGCCCCAGGTGACGTAGGGGGTCAGCGACGAGGCGTCGATGTGCACCTCGCGGTCGAAGACGGCGTCGTCGTCGGTGCGCAGCGTCCGCCAGTACTCGACCGCGGCGTCCCAGTCGGCGCCCTGCGGCGCGTGCGGCCGGCCCTCCAGGAAGGCGAACGTGGTCTCGTCGGGGGCGATCAGCCCGGCGCGGGCGCCGGCCTCGATCGACATGTTGCAGATCGTCATGCGCGCCTCCATCGAGAGCTTCTCGATGGCGCTGCCGCGGTACTCGATGACGTGGCCCTGGCCGCCGCCGGTGCCGATCTGCGCGATGACGGCCAGGATGACGTCCTTCGCCGAGACGCCCGGGGGCAGCTCGCCGTCGACGGTCACCGCCATCTGCTTCGGCCGGTACTGCGGCAGGGTCTGCGTGGCCAGCACGTGCTCGACCTCGCTGGTGCCGATGCCGAACGCCAGCGCGCCGAACGCGCCGTGGGTCGAGGTGTGGCTGTCGCCGCAGACGATCGTCGTGCCGGGCTGGGTGAGGCCGAGCTGCGGGCCGATGACGTGCACGATCCCCTGGTCGCGGTCGCCCATGGGCGCCAGCCGGATGCCGAACTCGGCGGCGTTGCGGCGCAGCGCCTCGACCTGCGCGCGGCTGACCGGGTCGGCGATCGGCTTGAGGACGTCGAGCGTCGGGACGTTGTGGTCCTCGGTCGCCATCGTCAGGTCGGGACGGCGGACCGGGGGGGGGGGGGGGGGGGGGGGGGGGGCGGCGGGGGGGGGGGGGTGGGGGGGGGGGGGGGGGGGGGGGGGGGTGTTGTGGGGGGGGGGGGCCGTGG
>NZ_JBJGZV010000016.1:0-113815 GCF_054050715.1 Blastococcus sp. SYSU D00669 | reverse complement strand
CCCACCCACGCCCCGATAAAAATAGAGGAGTATGGGGGGCAAGCCCCCGGGGCGGCGGGGGGGGGCCGGGCGGGGGGGGGGGCGGGCCCCCCCCGCCCCCCGGCGCGGGCGCCCGCGCTCGTCAGCCCCCGGCCGCGGCGGTGGCGACGATGTCGCGGTTCTCCAGCACGTGCTCCGGGGCGCCGTGCCGGGCCAGCCGCAGGGCGGTCCGGCCGATGTCCGCGGTGGACGTCACCAGGGCCGGGAGCCGCCGCTGCAGCAGGGGCGCGATCGGGGTGAGCGCGCTGCTGCCCCAGCGGTAGAGGGCGGTCCGGGACCTCCCGCCGTGGACCGACCGGACGAAGCCGGGGCGCAGCGCGTACCCGTCGGGGAACGTGCCGAGGACCAGGTTCTCGGTCCGGCCCTTGACGCGGGCCCAGCGGCTGCGGCCGCGTTCGGAGCTGTCGGTGCCGGCTCCGGAGACGTACACGAACGTCACGGCCGGGGAGACCGCCGCGAGGGTGCGAGCCGCCGCGGCCGTGTAGCCGTACGTGACCCGCTCGTACTCGGCGGGGTCCATGCCGACCGACGAGACCCCGAGGGCCCAGACGCACGCGTCGGCGCCGGCCAGCTCGTCGGCGATCGGCGCGAAGTCGAGGAAGTCGCCGTGCACCACGGTGCGCAGCTTCGGGTGGCGCAGCTCCAGCGGACGACGGCCGACGGCGAGGACCTCGGTGACGTCGGCGGCCTCCAGGCACTCCTTGACGATGCCGTCGCCGATCAGGCCGCTCCCGCCGAAGACCAGGACCTTCACGCCTGGCGACTCTGCCACGGGTACGGGCGGAGGGGGGCGCCGGAGGGGGCGGACCGGGCGGCGAGCATGCTGGGGAGGCCCTGAACCCCACGACGCGGGCGTCCTCCGAGCGGGGGACCCGCGCTCAAGGAGGATGCCGGTGCTGCCGAACGCCATCCCCGTGCGACAGCTCCTCCGGGCCACAGGCCTCGCCCTCACCGCGGTCGTCGCCGTGCTCGGCGTCACCGGGACGGCCGCCGCCGCGCCCGCCGACGACGAGATCAGCGCCGCGCAGCAGGCCGCGGACGACGCCGCGGCGCTGGTGGCGCAGACCCTCGAGCAGATGGGCGCCGCGGAGACGGCGGTCGCCGAGGCCGAGGCGACCGCCGCGCTGGCGCTCGGCCGGCAGCAGGACGCGCAGCAGGCGTACGCGCAGGAGCTGGCCGACGCGCAGGCCGCCGACGCCGCGGCGCAGCAGGCGCAGGCCGAGCTGGCCGCGGCCCGGGACGACGTCGCCTCCTTCGCCCGCGACAGCTACATGGCGGGCAGCACCTCGCCGCAGCTGGAGAGCCTGCTCACCGCCGACAACCCCGCCGAGGTGCTCGAGCGCGCCATCCTCCTCGACGCCGCCGGCGACCACCGGACCACCGTGCTGACCACCGTCGCGGTCGCGGAGGAGACGGCCGCGGAGGCCCAGGACGCCGCGGAGGAGCAGCTGGGCCGGGCCGACCGGCTCCGGCAGGAGGCGGCGGCGGCCCTCGCCGAGGCCGAGGCGGCCCGCGCCTCGGCCGCGCAGCAGGTCGCTGACCTGCAGGCGCAGCAGTCCGCGCTGCAGGCCGAGCTCGACCAGGCCCGGGAGACCCTCGTGGACCTGCAGAGCCAGGCGGCCGCACCGGCGCCGGCGCCGGCCCCGCCGAGCAGCACGTCGCCCAACGCCCCGGCCCCGGCCCCCGCTCCCGCTCCGACCCCCGCTCCCGCTCCGGCTCCCTCGCCCGGGAACGACTGGGACGCCGTCGCCCGGTGCGAGTCCGGCGGCAACTGGAGCATCAACACCGGCAACGGCTACTACGGCGGCCTGCAGTTCAGCCAGTCGACCTGGGAGGCCTACGGCGGGCTCGCCTACGCGCCGCGGGCCGACCTGGCCACCCGCGAGCAGCAGATCGCCGTCGCCGAGAAGGTCCTCGTCGGCCAGGGCCCCGGCGCCTGGCCGACCTGCGGCCGCAACCTCTGACCGCGCCGTGGCCGGCGAGCACGTCACCGGGTGGGAGCAGGGCGGCGGTGAGGACCTGGCCCACGCGGTGCGCCGGTCGGACGCCGACGGCGCACCGCCCTGGACGGCGGTCTGCGGCGCCCGGATCGGCCTCGTCCGCGGCGCGTGGACGCCGGGGGAGGGCCGCTCGGTCCCGCCCTGCCCGCGGTGCACGGAGCTGATCGCGGATCCGCCCGCCTGAAACCGGCTCCGGCCGGGCCGGTCGCGAGTAGCGTTCCCAGGGCTCTCCCGGGCACCTGCGCCGGGTCGACACTGGAGCGCTGATGTCGATGACATCGACCCGAAATGCCGCGTCGCCCCCTGCGGCCGGGGGCCTCGTCGGCGCCGATCTCCAGATCCCCGTGGGCGGGCGCCCCCGTCGCTACCTCGACCTCGACGCCGCGGCCACGACGTCGGCCTCGGCCGGCGTCGTCCGTGCCGTGCTGGACTTCCTGCCCTGGTACTCCAGCGTCCACCGGGGTGCGGGGGCCAAGTCCCAGTACTCCAGCGCGCGGTACGAGGAGGCGCGCGCCGTCGTGGCCCGGTTCGTCGGCGCCGATCCGGCCACCCACGTGGTGCTCTTCCCGAAGAACACCACCGAGGCGCTCAACGTCCTCGCCTTCCGGCTCGGCCTCGGGTGGGACGACGTCGTCGTCACCACCGCGGTCGAGCACCACGCCAACCTGCTGCCGTGGCGCCGGCACGCCCGGCTGAGGGTGGTCGACGTCGACCGGCGCGGCACCTTCGACCCCGCGGCCGTGGTGGCCGCGCTCGACGAGCGCCCGCGTCCCCGGGTGCTGGCGCTGACCGGCGCCTCCAACGTCACGGGCTGGCTGCCCGACCTGCGCGCCGCCGCAGCCGCGGCCCGGGAGCGCGGCGTCCTGGTCGCGGTCGACGGCGCCCAGCTGGTGCCGCACCGGCCGGTGGACATGACCGCGCTGGGCATCGACGTGCTGGCGTTCTCGGGGCACAAGATGCACGCGCCCTTCGGCGCGGGCGCCCTGGTGCTGCCGCGGCGTCTCCTGGCGGACGGTGAGCCGTTCCTGGTGGGGGGCGGAGCGGTCAAGGCGGTGTCCTTCGAGGAGGTCGTCTGGGCCGACTGCCCCGACCGCGACGACGCCGGCTCACCGAACGTCGTGGGGGTGGTCGCCCTCACGGCCGCCGCCCAGGAGCTGGCGGCCGGCGACCGGGCCGCCCGGCGGGCCCACGAGGACGCGCTCGTCCGCGCCCTGGACGCCGAACTGGCCGCCGTCCCCGGCCTGCGGCGGCTGGGGCCGACGACCGGCGACCGGCTGCCGGTGGCGGCGTTCGTCCTGGAGGGGACGGCGCACCGGGAGGTCGCGGCCCGGCTGGCGGCCGAGCACGGCATGGGCGTCCGCAGCGGCTGCTTCTGCGCCCACCCCTACGTCTCC
The DNA here is from genome assembly GCF_054050715.1 of Blastococcus sp. SYSU D00669. Classification (NCBI taxonomy): domain Bacteria; kingdom Bacillati; phylum Actinomycetota; class Actinomycetes; order Geodermatophilales; family Geodermatophilaceae; genus Blastococcus; species Blastococcus sp. SYSU D00669. The sequence goes on along the minus strand of NZ_JBJGZV010000016.1, from coordinate 110,382 downwards.
CGGCTGTTCGAGCTCGGCGAGGACGAGGTCCGGGCGTTCCACGAGGACGCCCGGGCCGACCGCGAGGACCGGCTGCCCGGAGCCGTGCGGGTCAGCTGCGGCGCGACGACGTCCCTGGCCGACATCGCCGAGCTCGGCGCGGCGCTGCGGGCGATCGCGGCGACGTCGGGGGACGCCGGTCGCGCCCCGCGCGACGCGGCACCGCCCATACCCCGCCCCCGGACGCCGGTCTGACGGGACCGGCGGGTGTGACCTGCGACCACCGGCTAGGTTTCTGCTGCGACAGAGTCCTCCGGCGCAGGGGAGTGGCACGTGGGTAGATCGGTGCTCGTGACCGGCGGCAACCGCGGGATCGGGCTGGCCATCGCCCGGTCCTTCGCCGAGCAGGGCGACTCCGTCGCGGTGACCCACCGCGGCAGCGGGGCGCCGGAGGGGCTCTTCGGCGTCCGGTGCGACGTGACCAGCAGCGCGGACGTCGACCGCGCCTTCGCCGAGGTCGAGGAGCACCAGGGGCCGGTCGAGGTGCTGGTCAGCAACGCCGGCATCACCCGCGACGGCCTGCTCATGCGGATGAAGGAGGAGGATTTCAGCGAGGTCCTCGACGCCAACCTGACCGCCGCCTACCGGGTGGCCAAGCGGGCGTCGGCGCGCATGGTGCGCAACCGCTGGGGCCGGATGGTCTTCATCTCCTCGGTCGTCGGCCTGCTCGGCTCGGCCGGCCAGACCAACTACGCCGCCAGCAAGGCCGGCCTGGTCGGCCTGGCCCGGTCGGTCGCCCGCGAGCTCGGCAGCCGGAACGTCACCGCGAACGTGGTCGCGCCCGGGTTCGTGACCACCGACATGACCGCGGCCCTGCCGGAGGACCGGCAGAAGGAGATCCTGGGGCAGGTCCCGCTCGGCCGGTACGCCGAGGCGGACGAGATCGCCGGCGTCGTCCGCTTCCTGGCGAGCGACGCGGCGGCCTACATCACCGGGGCGGTCGTCCCGGTCGACGGCGGACTGGGGATGGGGCACTGATGGGAATCCTCGAGGGCAAGAAGGTCCTCGTCACCGGCGTGCTGACCGAGGCGTCGATCGCCTTCGCCACCGCCCGGCTCGCGCAGGAGCAGGGCGCCACCGTCGTCCTGTCCAACTTCGGCCGGGCGCTGTCGCTGTGCCAGCGCATCGCCAAGCGGCTGCCGCAGGAGGCGCCGGTCGTCGAGCTCGACGTGACGAACACCGAGCACCTGGCGACGCTGGCCGACCGGCTGCGCGACGCGCTGGGCCTCGGGGACGGCGACACCCTCGACGGCGTCGTCCACTCCATCGGCTTCGCGCCGCAGGAGGCGATGGGCGACGGCTTCCCCGAGGTCGCCTGGGAGCACGCCGCGACGGCGTTCCAGGTCTCCACGTGGTCGATGGCCTCGCTCACCCAGGCCTGCCGCCCGCTGTTCGGCTCGTCGGCGTCGGTCGTCGGGCTGACCTTCGACGCGTCGGTGGCCTGGCCGGTCTACGGCTGGATGGGCGCGGCCAAGGCGGCGCTGGAGTCCACCTCCCGCTACCTGGCCCGCGAGCTCGGACCGGAGGGCGTGCGGGTGAACCTGGTGGCCGCCGGGCCGCTGCGCAGCATGGCGATGAAGTCCATCCCGGGCAGCAAGCAGTTCGAGGACGCGTGGGAGACCCGCGCGCCGCTGGGCTGGTCGGTCACCGACACCGAGCCCGCCGGCAAGGCCGTGGTCGCCCTGCTGTCGGACTGGTTCCCGGCGACCACCGGCGAGATCGTGCACGTCGACGGGGGGTTCCACGCCGTCGGTGTGTAGAGGCGTCGGTGTGTAGAGCCGTCGGCGTGTGACCGCATCCGTTCCGCGAAGAGCAAGAGAAGAGCACCACGTGCCCCGCGCCATCGTCGACCTCCACCCCGGCCAGCGCCCCGACGAGGACCCGTCGCTCGCCGTCCGCAACAACGGCGGGACCCCGCCGCCGTCGGCGCCCGCCCCGGCGGGCCGGCGGGAGGCGCTGCTGCTGCTCTCCTTCGGCGGACCCGAGGGCCACGACGACGTCATGCCGTTCCTCGAGAACGTCACCCGCGGCCGCGGCATCCCCCCGGAGCGGCTGGTCGAGGTCGCCGAGCACTACCACCACTTCGGCGGGGTCAGCCCCATCAACGACCAAAACGAGGCGCTGCTCGCCGCGCTGGAGGGCGAGCTGCGAGCGGCCGGCATCGACCTGCCCGTGTACTGGGGGAACCGCAACTGGGAGCCCTACGTCGAGGACGTCTGGGCGCTGATGGCCGGGGACGGCGTCGAGCACGTCTACGTCCTCGCGACCTCGGCGTACGCCTCCTACTCCGGCTGCCGGCAGTACCACGAGGACGTCGCCCGGGCCCGGGCCGCCCTCGGCGGCGGGCCCACCGCGGAGAAGCTGCCGCACTACTTCGACGCCCCGGGCTTCGTGCAGGCCAACGCCGACGCGCTGGCCGCCGCCATCGCCTCGCTGCCCGACGAGCTGCGCGGCTCGGCCCGCCTGGTCGCGACGGCGCACAGCATCCCGGAGGCGATGGCCGACGTCGCCGGACCGCAGGGGCACGCCTACGAGGCCGAGCTCACCGCCGCCGCGCGGGCCGTCGTCGACGCCGCGGCACCCGGCCGGCCGTTCGACCTGGTGTGGCAGAGCCGCAGCGGCCCGCCGTCGGTGCCGTGGCTGGAGCCCGACGTCAACGACCACCTCGAGGCGCTGGCCGCGGCGGGGGAGCGGGCCGTCGTCCTCTTCCCGGTCGGGTTCGTCAGCGACCACCTCGAGGTGATCTGGGACCTCGACAACGAGGCGAGGCAGACCGCCGAGAAGCTCGGCCTCGCCTTCGCCCGGGCGGCGACCGCCGGCACGCACCCGGCGTTCGTCAGGTCGCTGCGCGAGCTGCTCGAGGAGCGCCGCGCCGGCGGCGAGCCGCGGCTGGGGACGAACTGCCCCGCCGCCTGCTGCTTCGTGCAGCGCCCCAGCCGGCCCGGCGCCTGACCGCTCCGCCCGCTCCCCTCCCGGGTGGCCCGCGCTGCAGCCCGTGCGGAGCGCGGGAAGAGCGTGCGATGCGGAGCGGGAGCGATGCGGGGCGGACCGGCTACGGGCGCGGGACGGCGTTGTAGGCGGCGACCGTGGCCTCCCGGACCGCCTGCGCCAGCGGCCGCAGCGCGTCGTCGCGGGCCGCGGCCTGCGCGTGGGTGACCGCCGCACCGGGCGCGTCGGCCATCGCCAGGTCGAGCACCCGCGCCAGCCGCTGCGCCCGGCCGAGCACCGACAGCGCCAGCGGGTCGTGGTCCGGCGGCAACCCGGGCGCGCCCGTGCTGCGGGCCAGGCCGGCCAGCAGCGTGGGCACCTCGGGGTTCCAGCGGGCCAGGTCGAGGTCGGCCAGCGTGCGGGCGGCGTCGCCCACGGCGAGGTCGAGCTGGCCGGAGACGGCGCGCAGGCTGCCCTCCACCGGCGGCGGCACGGGCGCGACGCCGTCCAGCGGGAACGCCGTCCAGGCGATCGCCTCGGGCCCGATCGACTCGGGCACCAGCGCCAGCCGCTCGCCGACCGCCGCCTGGCCCGCCTCCAGCGCCGGCGCGGAGAGCCCCGGCGCGCGGGGCAGGCCGCGGACGTCGCCCGGCACCGGCAGCACCAGCCGGAAGCGGCGCTCGCCCAGGCCGCGCAGCGCGGTCAGCGCCCAGCCGAGGGGGACCGCCTCGTCGGTGCCCGGCAGGCCGGCGACCCGGTGCGCGGTGTCGCCGAGCAGGGCGTCGAGGGCCTCGTCGTAGGACGTGCGGCCGGTCAGCCAGGCGGTCGCCCAGACCGCGAACCGGCCCGCGGGGAAGTCGTGCACGCAGGGAAGGCTACGTCGCGACCCCGACATCACCCTCGGTGATGAGACACTCCGGGTATGGCTGCGTGGTTGCTCTGGCTCATCGCCGCCGGCCTGTTCGCCGCCGGCGAGGTCGTGAGCCTCGACCTGGTCCTGCTGATGTTCGCCGGCGGGGCGCTGGGCGGCATGGCCGTCGCGCTGGCCGGCGGCGCCGTGGCGTTCCAGCTGGTGGCGTTCGTCCTCGTCTCGCTGGCGCTGCTGGCCGTCGTCCGGCCGATCGCCAAGAAGCACCTCGAGCAGAAGACCCCGCTGCAGCTCGACGGCGTCGACACCCTGATCGGCAGGACGGCACGGGTCACCCAGGCCGTCGACCACCACGGCGGCCGGATCAAGCTCGGCGCCGACGAGTGGACCGCCCGCAGCCAGTACGACGGCGAGGCGTTCGCCGTCGGCGACACGGTGCGGATCCTCAAGGTCGAGGGGGCGACGGCGGTCGTCGGGGACGCCCTGGAGTAGACCGCCCGCCCGGGGGGACGACCCGGGCCGATCACTCGTTGCACGATCGACGTAGTCCTCGAGAAAGGGGGCCCCGATGGAGCCCGCCCTCATCGCCCTGCTGGTGATCGCCGTCCTGGTGATCATCGTCGTGGCCAAGAGCCTCACCATCGTCCCGCAGGCCCAGGCGAAGGTCATCGAGCGCCTGGGCCGCTACAGCCGGACCCTGTCGCCCGGCCTGAACCTGCTGGTGCCCTTCGTCGACCGGGTGCGCGCGACGGTGGACCTGCGCGAGCAGGTCATCTCGTTCCCGCCGCAGCCGGTCATCACCGCCGACAACCTGCAGGTCGGCATCGACACCGTCGTCTACTTCCAGGTGACCGACCCGCGGCTGGCCGTGTACGGCATCGCGAACTACATCACCGGCATGGAGCAGCTGACGACGACGACCCTGCGCAACGTCGTCGGCGGGTTGAACCTCGAGCAGTCGCTCACCGGCCGCGACGGCATCAACAGCCAGCTGCGCTCGGTGCTCGACGGCACCACGGGCCCGTGGGGCCTGCGCGTGGCCCGCGTCGAGATCAAGGCGATCGACCCGCCGGCGTCGATCCGCGACTCGATGGAGAAGCAGCTGCGCGCCGACCGCGACAAGCGGGCGATCATCCTCACCGCCGAGGGCTCGCGCCAGGCCGCGATCACCTCGGCCGAGGGCGAGAAGGCCGCGGCGATCCTCTCCGCCGAGGGCAAGAAGCAGGCGGCGATCCTCGCGGCCGAGGCGGAGCGGCAGAGCCAGATCCTGCGCGCCGAGGGTGAGCGCGCCGCGCTGTTCCTGCAGGCGCAGGGCCAGGCGAAGTCGATCGAGACGGTCTTCCAGGCGATCCACGACGGCAAACCCGACCAGGCGCTGCTGGCCTACCAGTACCTGCAGACGCTGCCGCAGATCGCCAAGGGCGACGCGAACAAGATGTGGATCGTCCCCAGCGAGTTCAGCAAGGCGCTGGAGGGGCTGGCCCGCATGGGCGGGGCCGACAGCGAGAAGTCGTTCCTCGACGTGCCGGCGTCCACCAACGGCAGCGGCCGCTCCGGTGACGGCCTGGACACCAGCGGCTGGTTCGAGTCGCACCTGCCGCCGGCCGCCGAGCAGCCCGAGGCCAAGATCGAGCTGTCCAGCATCCAGCCGGGCATCCCGGCGCCCCCGCCGCTGTCGCAGGTGACGCAGGAGGCGCACAACGAGGACGTCGAGCAGGCCCTGCCGCCCGGCCAGCCGCCGCAGCAGTGACCCCGCTTCCGGCGCCGAAAGCCGTCCGGCTCTCGGCGCCGGAACAAGGCCCCCTGCAGGGGCGGGGGGCAGGGGGTCCTCAATCCTTGAGGAGGCCCTCGCGGAGCTTGGCGAGGGTCTGCGACAGCAGCCGCGAGACGTGCATCTGCGAGATGCCGATGTCGGCGGCGATCTGCGACTGCGTCATGTTGCCGAAGAACCGCAGGATCAGGATCCGGCGCTCGCGGGCGGGGATCGTGGCCAGCAGCGGCTGCAGCGACTCGCGGTACTCCACGCCCTCGAGCGCGGCGTCCTCCTCGCCCAGCGTCGCCGCCAGGGTGGGGGAGTCGTCCTCCCCGGACAGCCGCTCGTCGAGCGAGCTCGACCGGTAGGCGTTGGCGACGGCGAGGCCCTCGAGCACCTCCTCGCGGGGGATGCCCAGGTGCTCGGCCAGCTCCGACGGCGTCGGTGCCCGGCCGTTCTTCTGCGCCAGCTCGCCGACCGCCGCGTTCAGCGACAGGTGCAGCTCCTGCAGCCGCCGGGGGACGCGCACCGACCAGCCCTGGTCGCGGAAGTGCCGCTTGATCTCGCCGGTGATCGTGGGGACGGCGAAGCTGAGGAACTCCACGCCGCGGTTCGGGTCGAACCGGTCGATGGCGGCGATCAGCCCGAGCGTGCCCACCTGCAGCAGGTCGTCGAACGGCTCGCCGCGGTTGCTGAAGCGCCGCGCGAAGTGCCGGACGAGGGGCAGGTGCTCCTCGACCAGGATCTCCCGCAGCCGTTCCCGGCGCGGGTCGTCCTTGGCCAGCGTGGCCAGCTCGGCGAACAGCGGCGCGGTGCGCTCGGCCCGCCGCCGGTTGTCCGAGACCGGTGTGCTGTCGGGGGTCGTCTCCGGCTCGCTCGCCTCGTCCGCCTCCTCGGCGTCGTCGGCCCGCCCGGCCGCCTGGTCGTCGGGCAGCTCGACCGGCTGTTCCTGTGCAGAGATGTCGTCCTCCGCCGTTCGCGGGATCACGGACAGCCCCTTGGGCAGGGTGTCCTCGTCTCCGGCAGCCGTCCGGGTCACCGCTGCGGGACCGAGAGGTTCTGCCCCGCCCCACCACCGACGACCTCCGGAGGCCGCTGGCCGGGCAGGTACTTGTCCATGGAGATGACCGCCACCGGTTCGGCGGTGCCGTTGCCACCGGGGACGTCCGCCTGGGTGGCCGGCCGGCCGGCGACGTTGTCGGCGAGGGTCTGCAGCACCGCCCAGCCGAAGCCGTCCCGCGGGACGTCGGTGCCGGCGGGGGTGGGCACCCAGGCGTCGATGTGCAGCCCGGTGCGGGTGGTCTCGAAGACGACGGTCAGCGGCTCGTCGTCGGCACCCACGAGCGCGAGCGTGGCGCAGGCCTCGTCGACGGCCAGGCGGAGGTCCTCGACCGAGTCGAGGTCGTAGTCCATCCGCATCGCCAGGTCGCCGGCCATGGCGCGCACCGCCGGCAGCTGGGTCGGCGTCGTGGGCACCCGCAGCTCCAACCGTTCACCGCGCCGTCCGTCCTGCGCGAGGGCACCCCTCGAGTCGGCCATCCGTCGTCCGCCCTTTCCTCGTCCTCGGCGCCCGCGCCTCGCGCGGGTCGCGACGACCCATCCTGCCGGATCGCCCGGGGCGGCCGCCCGGCGCGCAGCGCTGCACGACCGGCTCCTGCCCCGGCAGGCTGGCATACCCGCACTCTCGGCTGCCCCAAACGTGGCCCTGACCACGGCGCGGACGGGTCCCGAGCCCGGTTGCCGACCCCCCGGGGTTGCTGTTGTCTGGCGGCGAGATGAGTGCGAGCACGGGCGACGAGCAGCCGCCGACCGCGCCGGAGGACTCCGGGTCCGCCGTGCTGGTCGCCGCGATGGACGCCGCGCCCGCCGCCATCTGGTTCCTCTCCGGCGTCGGCGAGCCGGCCGTCTGGGCCAACGCGCGCGCCCGCGGCATGGGCGCCGGCTGGGGCGACCTGCCGGTCGTCGGGGGGCGCCCGGTCACCGAGCTCGTCGAGGCCGCGCTGGGCGCCGGCCGGCAGGACGCGCTGCACGGCCCGGTCGGCGGCGACGGCCCGGTCGGCACGGCCGTCGTCCGGCCCCTGCAGGTCGGCGGCGGCTACGGCGCGCTGCTCGTCCTGGAGACCGTGGACGACGAGGAGCGCAGCCCCTGGCCGGTGGGCGAGGTCGACGTCGTCGAGAAGGTGCAGCACAGCCTGCTGCCGCCGTCGCTGCCGATGCTGCCCGACCTGTGGCTGTCCGGCAGCTACCACCGCGCCAGCTCGGTGCGCGCCGCCGGCGGGGACTGGTACGACGCGGTGGCGCTCGGCGAGGGCCGGCTCGCCCTCGTCGTCGGCGACGCGGTCGGGCACGGCGTCCCCGCCGCCGGGGCCATGAGCCGGCTGCGCGGCGCGATGCGCAGCAGCGCGCTGCTCGACCCCGAGCCGGCGTCGGTCATCCGCGCGCTGGACGCCTTCGCCGGCCAGATGGACGACGTCGAGGGCGCCTCTGTCTTCTACGGCGTGCTCGACGCCGCCACCGGGCGGCTGACCTACGCCGCGGCCGGCCACCCCGCGCCGCTGGTGGTCGGCACCGACGGCGACACCCGCTTCCTGCCGGTCACGCCGCGGCCACCGCTGGGCAGCGTGCCCGACGCCGTCACCGAGGTCGCCGAGCACCTGCTGGAGCAGGGCGCCACGCTCGTGCTCGTCTCCGACGGAGCGGTCGTCGGCGCGGGGGACAGCCCCGGCGACGGCATGTCCCGGCTGGCCGAGGTCGCCGCCGAGGTGCTCGCCGGCGCGGCGCCGCTGGAGGTGGAGGCGTCGGCCGACCTGGCCGCCGCGGTGGCCGAGGGGGTGCGCACGCCGCAGGGCTGGCCCGACGACGTCGCCGTCCTCGTCGCCCACCGCCGGGCGATGTCGCTGGAACCGGTCGTGCTCGACCTGCCCGCGGTGCCGTCGTCCCTCCCGGGTGTGCGGCGGCGGCTCGGCGCCTGGCTGGCCGGCCTCGGGATGGGCGAGCAGGACCGGGTGGGGGTGATGGTCGCCGTCGGCGAGGCGTGCGCCAACGCCGTCGAGCACGCCTACCGGGGCAAGGAGCCGGGGCGCATGTACCTCGACGCCCACGTCGACGTCGACGGCGTGCTCACCGTGCAGGTCCGCGACGAGGGCTCCTGGCGGCCGCCGGACCGCGATCCCGGCGACCGCGGCCGCGGCCTGCTGATCATGCGGCAGATGGTCGACCGCGTCGTCCTCGAGGAGGGGCACGGGACGACGGTCACCCTCAGCATCCGGCTGCGCCGGACCCCCGAGGTCGACGTGGAGCGCGCCGTGGCCGAGGCCGCCGCCACGGTCGTCGTCGACCGGACCACGATGCCGTGCGCGGTGGTGCGCGTGTCGGGGGCGGTGGACATCGTCAGCGCCGAGCTGCTGCGCATCCGGCTGCTCGAGGCCAGCCACGGCGGTACGTCCCGGGTGGAGCTCGACCTCGGCGGCGTCACGCTGCTCTCCAGCGCCGGCGTGCGCGTCGTGCTGGCCATCGCCCGGATCGCCCGCGACGAGCAGTGGCGCCTGGTGGTGCACGCGCCGGAGGGCGGCGTCACCCGGCACGTCCTGGAGATCAGCGGGCTGGGAGGACTGGTCGACCTCAACTGAGCGGGGGACAGCCGGTTTGGGGAACGGCCCCGGTGCGCATCCCTGGCTCGTGAGACTGCGGCGCAGCGACGTGCACGGTCCCGGGTGGCGGCGACGCCGCGCCGGCAAGGGCTTCGCCTACTACGACGAGGACGGCGTCCTGATCAAGGACGAGCGGCTGGACCGGGTCCGCGCCCTCGCCATCCCGCCGGCCTGGCGCGACGTGTGGATCTGCCCCTGGCCCAACGGGCACATCCAGGCCACGGGCTTCGACGCGGCCGGCCGCAAGCAGTACCGCTACCACGACCGCTGGCGGCAGCGCCGGGACGCCGAGAAGCACGAGCGCGTGCTGGAGATCGCCCACCAGCTGCCCGACGTCCGCGACGCGGTGTACGACGCGATCACCGGCAGCGGCCTGTCCCGCGACCGGGTGCTCGCCGCCGCCGTCCGGCTGCTCGACCTCGGCGCCTTCCGGGTGGGCAGCGAGCAGTACGCCGAGGACAACGGCACCTACGGGCTGGCCACGCTGCGGCGCGACCACGTGCGGGTGCGCGGGGAGAAGGTGTTCTTCGCCTTCCCGGCCAAGGGCGGCAAGGACTGGGAGCTCGAGCTCAAGGACAAGCCGACCGCCGACGTCGTCCGCGAGCTGCTCAGGCGGCCGGACGACACCGGCGAGGACCTGCTCGGCTACTGGGTGGACGACCCGGCGGGGGAGGGGCAGGTCTGGCACGACGTCACCAGCAGCGAGATCAACTCCTACCTCAAGGAGGTCAGCGACGCCGAGATCACGGCCAAGGACTTCCGGACCTGGAACGCCACGGTGCTGATGGCCGCCACGCTGGCCGAGGTGCCGCCGCCGGCGTCGAGGACCGCGCGCAAGCGGGTGGTCAAGCAGGCCTACGAGCGGGTGTCGGACTCGCTGGGGAACACGCCCGCCGTCTGCAAGGCCTCCTACGTGGACCCGCGGGTGGTCGACCGGTTCGAGTCCGGTGAGACGATCGTCGAGGCCCTCCAGGAGGCGCAGCACGCGCCCGACGACCGCAGCCAGCAGCGGGTGCTGGAGCAGGCGGTCTGCCGGATGCTGACCGCCTGACGACGACGAAGGGCCCCGCCGGCTCGGCGGGGCCCTTCGTCGTTCGCTCAGTTGGCGGCGCTGTCGGCGATCGTGAAGAGGTCGATCAGGCCGGTGACCTCGAGGGGGCGGGTGACGGCGCGCGTGGTCGCGATGAGGCGCAGGCCGACGTCGCGGGAGCGCGCCGACTTCTGGGTCTCGACCAGCACGGCCAGCCCGGCGGAGCCGAGGAACTGGACGCCGGAGAGGTCGATCACCAGCTCCTTGGGCTGCTGCTCCAGCTGGCTGTCCAGGGAGGAGCGCAGCACGGGGGCGGTGAAGGTGTCCACCTCGCCCACGACGGTCACCGTGACCGAGCCGTCCTCACCGGTCGAGGTGGACAGCGTGATCACGTCGTCGAAGGGCGCCTCCGTGCCCTCGGCCGGCACGTCGTGCTGACCCTCGGCGGGCAGATCGGAAGTCGTCACGGACAGCAGCTCCTCTCGGCGGCAGGACCGGGCGGCGGTACCGCGGTGGTCAATCTACCGCTGCCCGCTCCGGGGATGTCGTGGCCCCGGGGCGAGCGTCCTCGAACGTGTTACCTGCCGGAACGCGGGGTCCCGGCGAGAGACGGCTGCTTGTTCAACCGCAGATCAAACGTAGACAACCGGATCATCCCACGCCAACCCCCGCCTGGGGCGCCTCCGCGAGCAGGGTCACGCATGGGGTGCAGCCCCACGGGTAGGGCGCGACCACGACACCGGTCGACCGGCCGGTCCCCCCGTCCCCCGGGACGGACGAGTGCGCGCGCCCCGCCGCCGCACGCAGAACGGAGGCCACCCCATGAGCGAGAACGACGCCGGCGCGATCCACTCCGCGCAGAACGACCGCGAGTTCCCCGACGACGAGCGCGGCGTCACGGGGACCCGTGACGCCGTCCGTGGCGGCACCGGGGCCACCGGTCCCGAGGGCCAGACCGCCCGCGACGTCTTCCCCGAGGACAACGGGGTGCCGGACGTCTCCCAGGACGACTTCCCGACCATGCAGCGGTCCGAGGACCCGCAGTTCGCCCCGGAACCGGGCGACCGCGAGAGCCACGCGACCGTCGGCTTCGGCACCACCGCCCTCGAGCAGCAGGAGGGGAAGCCGCTGTCCGGTCGCCTGGAGGAGGAGATCGCCGACGACGTCGCCGACGTGCGACCGGCCGAGGACCCGGCCCGCGGCATCGGCCAGCTCGAGCAGGACTACGACACCACCCCGGTCTCCGACTCCGGGACCAACCGCACCGCCGACGACGTCGAGGCGGCCCTCGACCCCGTCGTCGGGGGCGAGGGCCCCGAGGAGACCGCGATGCACGTCGTGGACTGAGCGGCGTCCCGGACGGGTAGCTGCCCGCCCATGGCGATCGCAGAGGAGGTGCAGCGGTTGAGCGCTCCGGTACGCCGCTGGGCCCGCACCCAGAAGCGCGAGTACACCAACGGCGCCGAGCGCCCGCTCGGCGGCGACCTCGGCGCGATGGGCGTCTACGCGGGGCTGGTGGCGGCGGGGGCGGCCGCGGTGCGGGCCTCCGGCCGCGACCTGCCCGACCGCATCCCCGTGGGCGACGCCGTCCTGCTCACCGTCGCCACCTTCCGGCTGGCCCGGCGGCTGGCCAAGGACCCGGTGACCAGCCCGCTCCGGGCGCCGTTCACCGCCTTCCAGGGCCCCTCCGGGCACGCGGAGGTGGCCGAGGAGGTCCGCGAGCACGGGGGCGCCAAGCACGCCGTCGGCGAGCTGCTCACCTGCCCGTTCTGCCTCGCGCAGTGGGTGGGGACGGCGTTCGTGTTCGGCTACGCCACCGCGCCGCGGGCCACCCGCCTCGCCGCGCTGACCATGACCACGGTCGCCGGCTCCGATGTCCTGCAGTTCCTCTACGACGCGATCCAGAACGGCGCGCTGACCGGCGGGGGCGAAGGGGTCGACGAAGGAGGACGATGAGTGCGGTTCCGCCCCGGGCACGCAGGACGAGGGCGGTCCACGCCCGGTGACCTCTTCCCCCGCCGGCGTGTCCCCCGGACGGGGGAGACCGACGGCCGGTCGACCTGACGCGGGCACCCGCTCGCCCCTATCCTGCGGATTCTCGACCGTCTGGCGGTCACCGGGACCCGAGCGGGCCCAGGCAGGGGAAGGGGCGGCATGCGGTCGATCTGGCGCGGGGCGGTGTCGTTCGGCCTCGTCAGCATCGGGGTGAAGCTGTACTCGGCGACCGAGGACAAGGACATCCGGTTCCACCAGGTGCACGTCACCGACGGTGGGCGGATCAAGTACAAGCGGGTCTGCTCGATCGACGGCGAAGAGGTCGAGTACTCCGACATCGCCAAGGGGTACGAGCTGCCCGACGGGCAGCTGGTGATCCTGACCGACGAGGACTTCGACGAGCTGCCGCTGTCGACGCGGCGCGAGATCGACGTCCTGCAGTTCGTCGACCAGGACGAGATCGACCCGATCCACTTCGAGAAGACCTACTACCTGGAGCCCGACGGCCCGGCGACGCGGCCGTACGTGCTGCTGCGCGACGCGCTGGAGAACGCCGGCCAGGTCGCGATCACCAAGATCGCGCTGCGTCAGCGGGAGTCGCTGGCGGCGCTGCGCGTGCGCGACGGCGTGCTGGTGCTGCACACCATGCGCTGGCCCGACGAGATCCGGACGCCCGACTTCGGCTTCCTCGACGAGGACATCTCGGTCCGCCCGCAGGAGCTGCAGATGGCCGAGGCGCTCATCGCCTCGATGTCCGGCTCGTTCGACGCCGGCGAGTTCACCGACGACTACCGCGCCGCGATGGAGGCCCTGCTGGAGGCCAAGACCTCCGGTGGCGACGTGCAGCCGGTGCCCGAGGTGGCCGACTCCGGCGCGGCCGTGGTCGACCTCATGAGCGCGCTGCGCGCCAGCGTCGAGCGGGCCCGCGGCGGCGGCGCCGAGGAGGAGCCGGCGCCGCGCAGCGCCCCGCGCAAGACCGCCGCGGCGAAGAAGGCCGCGCCGGCGAAGAAGGCGACCCCGGCGAAGAAGACCACGACCGCGAAGAAGACGACGGCGAAGAAGACGGCGGCGGCGGACAAGCAGCCGGCCAAGCGCGCCACCCGCCGCAGCGCCTGACGTGCCCGCCCGGCGCCGATCGGCGGCCGACCCGCTGGCCGAGTACCGCGCCAAGCGGGACCCGGCGCGCACCGCGGAGCCGGTGCCGCCGGAGGGTCAGCCGCTGCCGGTGGGGGACGACGACACCTTCGTCGTCCAGGAGCACCGCACGCCTCGTGGAGATCCCGCCCACCCACGGGGCGAGCGGGTGCACTGGGACCTGCGGCTGGAGCGCGACGGCGTCCTCAAGAGCTGGGCCGTGCCCAAGGGCCCGCCGCTCGAGCCGGACGTGAACCGGCTCGCCGTCCCCACCGAGGACCACCCGCTGGAGTACGCCTCCTTCGCGGGGACCATCGCCGCCGGCGAGTACGGCGGCGGGCACGTGACCATCTGGGACGCCGGCCGCTACGAGACCGAGAAGTGGGACGACAGGCACGTCATCGTCCGGTTCGACGGTCGCCGGCTGCGGGGCCGGTACGTGCTCTTCCCGCTCGCCGACGGCACCTGGAACCTCAAGCGGCTGGACCCGTCCACCGAGCGGCTGCCGGCCCGGCTGACCGGTCCCGGGTTCGCCCCGATGCTGGCCACCCCGGGGGAGCTGCCGCCGGCCGCGGAGGACGACGCGTGGGGTTACGAGTTCAAGTGGGACGGCGTCCGCGCCGTCGCCTTCGTCTCCGGCGGCCGGCTCGCGCTGCGCTCGCGCAAGGGCGACGACATCACCGTGCGCTACCCCGAGCTGGCCCGGCTGCCGGACTCGCTGGCCGGGCGCGACGCCGTCCTCGACGGGGAGGTGGTGGCCCTCGACGAGCAGGGCCGCCCCGACTTCGGCGCGCTGCAGAACCGCATGCACCGCACCGGTCCCGAGGTGCCCACGATGGCCGCGGAGAAGCCGGTGACCTACCTGGTGTTCGACCTCCTCGCGGTCGACGGCGAGGACCTGCTCGACCTGCCCTACGCCGAGCGGCGGGCCCGGCTGGACGCACTCGCGCCGAGCGGGCACCGCTGGGGCGCCACCCCCTGGTTCGCCGGCGGCGGGGAGACCGTCGCCGCGGCGGGTCTGGAGAACGGGCTGGAGGGCGTCGTCGCCAAGCGGCTGGACGCGCCGTACCGGCCCGGCGTCCGCGGGCCGGAGTGGGTCAAGGTCAAGAACTTCCGCACCCAGTCGGTCGTCGTCGGCGGCTGGCGGCCGGGCAAGGGACGGCGGGCCGGGGGAGTGGGCTCGCTGCTGTTCGGGGTGCACGACGACGAGGGGCGCCTCGTCTACGCCGGGCACGTGGGCACCGGCTTCACCGGCAAGGCGCTGCGCGAGCTCGAGGGGCTGTTCACCCCGCGGCGGACCTCGCCGTTCGACGGCGCGCTCCCGCGCGAGGTCACCCGCGACGCGCGGTGGGTGGAACCGGTCCTCGTGGGCGAGGTCGCCTACGGCGTGTGGACGGCGGACGGCCGGTTGCGCCACCCTTCGTGGCGGGGGTTGCGGGACGACGTGGACCCGGAGGACGTGGTGGTCGAGTGGTGAGCCGACAGGGAGTGGGCGTCGCAGCGAGCTCTGCGAGCGAGGAGCGGGGCGACGGCGGGGGCGAACGGCAGACGTGGTAGCCGAGTCCCGCCAGCGGGTGCGGGTCGACGGTCGGCAGCTGACCGTCTCGAACCTGGACAAGGTCCTCTTCCCGGACGTCTCGTTCACCAAGGCCCAGGTGATCGACTACTACGTGCGCATCGCCCCGGTGCTGCTGCCGCACCTGTCCGGCCGGCCGGTGACGTTCACGCGGTGGCCCGACGGCGTGGAGGGCCAGGCGTTCTTCGAGAAGAACAGCGCCCGGCACGCGCCGGACTGGGTGCGCCGGGTGACCGTGCCGAGCCCGGGCAGCTCCAAGGGCCGGGAGGTGCTGGACATGGTGCTGCTCGAGACCGTGGCCGACCTGGCCTGGGCGGCCAACCTGGCCGCGCTGGAGCTGCACGTGCCGCAGTGGCAGATCGGCAGCAAGCGCCAGCCGGCGCTGCCCGACCTGCTGGTGCTCGACCTCGACCCCGGCCCGAACGCCGGCATCTACGAGTGCTGCCTGGTGGCCGAGCGGCTGCGCGAGCGGCTGGTCGCCGACGGCCTCGACCCGGTGGTGAAGACGTCGGGTTCGAAGGGGATGCAGGTCTACGCGCCGATCCGGGTCACCGACCGGGAGCACCCCAGCCGCTACGCCAAGCACCTGGCGCAGGAGCTCTCGGCCGAGACGCCCGAGCAGGTGGTCTGGCGCATGGAGAAGGTGCTGCGGCCGGGCAAGGTGCTGGTCGACTGGAGCCAGAACAACCCGGCCAAGACGACGGTGGCGCCGTACTCGCTCCGCGCCCGGCCCGACGCCACGGTCTCGGCGCCGATCGGCTGGGACGAGGTGGACGCCGTCAGGGAGGGCGACGCCGAACCCGGTGCGCTGCGCTTCCGCACCGAGGAGGTGCTCGAGCGGGTCGAGGAGTACGGCGACCTGTTCGACGTCGCCGACCGGCAGCGCGCGACGCTGCCCGCCGTCTGAGGGGCCCCCTCCGAGGGAGGACCGCGCCGGGGCGGTCTGGGACGATCGCCGTCGTGTCTGCTGCAGGTCCGGAGCCCGACCGGTTCACCGACGCCGGCCGGCTGGTCGTCCGCTGCCCCGACCGGCCGGGCATCGTCGCCGTCCTGTCCCGGCTGCTGGCCGACGTCGGCGCGAACATCACCGAGTCGCAGCAGCACTCCTCCGACCCGGTCGGCGGCACCTTCACCCTCCGCCTGGAGTTCGTGCTGCCCGGGCTGGCCACGCACCGCCAGCACCTGGAGGGCGCGCTGAGCCTGCTCGCCCGGCAGTGGGGGATGACCTGGCGGCTGACCGAGGCCGCGCACCGCCCGAGCGTCGCCGTCTTCGTCAGCCGGACCGACCACGTGCTGCAGGAGCTGATCTACCGGGTCCGCGCCGGCGACCTGCGGGCCGAGATCACCGCCGTCGTCTCCAACCACCCCGACCTCGAGCCGGTGGCCGAGGCGGCGGGCATCCCGTTCCACCACGTGCCGGTCACGCCCGGCACGAAGGCGGAGGCCGAGGCCCGGGCCCTGGAGCTCATCGGCGACGTCGACCTGGTGGTGCTGGCCCGCTACATGCAGATCGTCTCGGAGGACTTCTGCGCCCGCTTCCCGGAGCGGCTGATCAACATCCACCACAGCTTCCTGCCGGCCTTCGTCGGGGCGAACCCGTACCAGGCCGCCCACGACCGCGGCGTGAAGCTGATCGGCGCCACCGCCCACTACGTGACCCCGGAATTGGACGCCGGCCCGATCATCGAGCAGGAGGTCGCCCGCGTCGACCACCGCGCCACGGTCGAGGACATGCGCCGGGTGGGCCGCTACGTCGAGCGGCAGGTGCTCGCCCAGGCGGTCACGTGGCACGTCGAGGACCGCGTCATCGTCGAGGGCCACCGCACCATCGTCTTCGCCTGACCGACAGGCGCCGCCGCTCGACGCGGCGACCGTGCCGCGCGACCTGGCAGTGGGCGGGCGTCCCCTGGCACTCCGCGCACACGGTCGGTGCCGGGCCCGAGGCCGGCTCCCACTGGGCGGAAAGATCGATTGGGTTCCGCCTTCCCTGCGCACCTAGGGTCCGTCGGTCGGCCACCGAGGACCTGGAGGGGACATGAGCTCGTCGTCCACCACGACCCGCAGCGGCGCCGGGACCGCAGCCCGCGCCGCCGGCTGGGTCGCGCCGCTGTGCTGGATCGCCGTCCTCCTCGACGGCTTCGACCTCGTCGTGGTCGGCACGGTGGTGCCCGCGCTGCAGGAGCCCTCCGAGTGGGGGCTGTCCGGGGCCGGGACGACGTTCGTCATCACCATCGGCCTGGTCGGCATGATGATCGGCGCGCTGACCGTGGGCACGCTGACCGACCTCGTGGGCCGGCGCAAGGCGCTCATCGGCGCCGTCGCCTCGTTCTCCCTGTTCACCCTGCTCTGCGCCTTCGCGCCCAACGCCGGCACGTTCGGCGTCCTGCGCTTCCTGGCCGGCCTCGGCCTCGGCGGCTGCCTGCCGACGGCGATCGCGATGGTCAACGAGTTCACCCGCGGCGGCCGCAGCGGGCGGGCGACCACCACCGTGATGACCGGCTACCACGTGGGTGCGGTGGCCACCGCGGCGCTGGCGATCGTGGTGGTGGAGCCGATCGGCTGGCGCTGGATGTTCGTCATCGGCGCGCTGCCGGCGCTCGTGCTGGTGCCCCTGATGCTGCTCCGGCTGCCCGAGTCGGCCTCCTTCCTCGTGGCCAGGGGCCGCCGCGCCGAGGCCGAGGACGTCGCCCGCCGCTACGGACTGGAGCTTGAGGAGCCGACGGCGGCGGTCGACGAGCACGCCGGGGAGAGCGCCGGCGCCACGCTGAAGGCCTTGTTCGCCCGCCCGTGGCTGCGCAACACCGTGGTCATCGGGGTGACGTCGTTCATGGGCCTGCTGCTGGTCTACGGCCTGAACAACTGGCTGCCGACGATCATGCGCGAGGCCGACTACGACCTCGGCGCCGCGCTGGCCTTCCTGCTGGTGCTCAACGTCGGCGCGATCGTGGGCCTGCTGGTGGCCGGCGCGGTCGCCGACCGGATCGGCACGCGCACCGCCGGCATCATCTGGTTCGCCGCCGCCGCGGTCTTCCTCGCGCTGCTCTCGGTGCGGCTACCGATCGCCGGCCTCTACGTGCTGGTGTTCCTCACCGGCTGCTTCGTCTTCAGCTCGCAGGTGCTGGTGTACGCGTTCGTCAGCGGCAACCACCCGCCGCAGGTGCGCGCCACGGCGCTCGGCTGGTCGGCCGGTGCGGGGCGCGTCGGCGCGATCGTCGGGCCGGTGCTCACCGGCGCGCTGTTCGCCGCCGGCAACGCGTTCCCGTGGGGCTTCTACGTGTTCTCGGTCGTCGGCGTGCTCGGGGCGCTCGCGCTGGCCGTGGCGCGCACGCGGCGCGTCTGATCAGTCGCCGCGCGGGCGCTTGCGGTCCTGGTCGGCCAGGAAGCGCTCCAGCTCGGTGGCCAGCTCGTCGCCGCTGGGCAGGCCACCGGTCTCGCCGAGCAGCCCGTTGTCCTCGCGCGCGGCGGTGAACGCGTCGAACTGCTGCTCGAGCGCGGCCACGACCGCGGTGTTCTCCGGGTTGCGGGCGATCTGCTCGTCGATCTCGGTGCGGTTGGCCTCGGCGGCCTCGCGCAGCCCCTCGACGGGCAGGTGCAGGCCGGTCAGCCGCTCCAGGTGCTCGAGCAGCGTGAGCGAGGCGGCCGGGTAGGTCGCCTGGGCCAGGTAGTGCGGCACGTGCGCGGCGACGCCGAACGCGTCGACGCCGGCCTCGCCGAGCCGCAGCTCGAGCAGCGCCGGGACGCTGCCCGGGATGCGCATCTCGCCCCAGTACACCGGGTACGACTCGATGAGCGCCCGCCGGCTGGCGTGCGCGGTGACGGTCACCGGGCGGGTGTGCGGCACCGGCATGGGGATCGCCTGCAGCGCGACGACCGACGTCACGCCGAGCCGCTCGACCAGCCACTGGACGGCGGCGACGAAGCGCTGCCACGCGTAGTCGGGCTCGGCGCCGTGCAGCAGCAGGAAGGTCTCGCCGGCGTCGTCCTCGACCGCGTAGAGGTTGATCTCCGGGGCGGTGAACGACTCGTAGTGGTCGCCCTGGAAGGTCATCCGCGGCCGGTGCGCCCGGTAGTCGACCAGGCTGTCGACGTCGAAGCGGGCGATGACCCGGTGCGGCAGGTCGGCCAGCAGGTGCGACCCGGCCAGGGCCGCGGCGTGGGCGGCGTCGAACTCGCCGGCCAGGTCGTGCACGAGCACGAGCCCGCGGCGCTCCCCGGGTGCGCCGGCCTCCGCCTCGCGGGCGAGCAGCGGCTCGGCCTCGGGGAGCAGCTCGACGAGCTCCTCCGGACGCTGGACCACGGCGACCTCCTACAGCCTCTGCCGGTGGACCCCCGGTGCAGCTCCCGCGGAGGGTCCGGCATTCCCATCGTCCCCCGGCCGGGGATCAGCCGCGGTCGCCGTCCGCCGCCGGCTCGGCCACCAGCCGGCTGCCCTGCTCGTCGCCGGCCACCCGGGCCACCGTCCCGTCGGCGGCCACCTCGGGATCTCGCTGGTCCAGCTGGTCGCGCACGTAGCGGTAGGTGACGGCGATCAGCGCGGCCACCGGCACCGAGAGGAAGGCGCCGATGATGCCGGCCAGGCTGCTGCCCGCGGTGACCGCGAGGATGACCACCGCGGCGTGCAGGTTGAACCCGCGGCCCTGGATGATCGGCTGCAGCACGTTGCCCTCGATCTGCTGCACGACGATCACGATGATCAGCACGATCAGGGCGTCGGTCGGGCCCTCGGTCACCAGCGCGATGAGGACGGCGAAGGCGCCGGCGACGAACGCACCGATGATCGGGATGAACGCGCCCAGGAACGTGATCACCGCCAGCGGGATCACCAGCGGGACGCCGAGCACCAGCAGCCCGACGCCGATGAAGAACGCGTCGACGAAGCCGACCAGCGCCTGCTGCTTGATGAACTCCGACAGCGTCGTCCACGCCTTCTGCGAGAGCGCGGTGACGTGGGGCGCGGCCCGGGGGCCGGTCTGCGCGGCCAGCCACGGCGTCCACCGCGGGCCGTCCTTGAGGAAGAAGAAGCTCAGGACCAGCGCCAGCACGAGGTTGATCAGGCCGTTGCCGATCGACGTCGCGGTGGTGAGCGCGTAGCCGGCGATGTCGGTCGCGTTCTCCTGCAGCCGGGCGATGGCCGAGTCGATGGCGTTGCCGATCTGGTCCTCGCCGATGTTGAACGGCGGACCCTGCAGCCACTCCTGCACGTCGTCGAGCGCGGCCACGGTCTGGTCGGCCAGCTCGCCGGACTGGTCGGCCACCTGCGGGACGATCACCGCGACGATCGCGCCGAAGACGGCGAGGAAGCCCAGCAGCGCCACCGTGGCGGCCAGCGCCGGCGGCCACCCGTGCCGGCGCAGGAAGCGGGCGGGCGGCCAGAGCACGGTGGTGAACAGCAGGCCGAGCACGATCGGCAGCAGCACCACCCAGAACTTGCCGAGCACGTAACCGAGGACGACGACCCCGGCCACGATCAACAGCAGCTGCGCGGAGGCGATCGCCATCGTGCGCGTCGCCGAGCGGACCCGCTCCCCCCGCGCCGGCCCCGGTGCCGGCGCGGAGGTGGGCAGCGTCGTGTGGGCGCCGGCGTCGGGGAGCCGGTCGCCCGCCACGGCGTCGTCGTCGGGATCGGCGGTCGCCTCGTCGACGTCCCGGCGGCCGGGCAGCGGAAGCTTCATGGTCAAGATCCCAACACACGCAGGGCGGCGGCACGGGGACGCGCCGCCGTCGTACCTGCGTCGTAGCGTTCCCGCATGCCCCGAACCGCAACCGCCGACCGCGTCGACCGCGACGCCCTGCTCGAGTTCCTCCGGCCCCGGCACCGGGCCGTCCTGCTCACCCGGCGGTCCGGCGGCGCCCCGCAGCTCTCCCCCGTCACCTTCGGCGTCGACACCGAGGGGCGGGTCGTCGTCTCCACGTACCCGCAGCGGGCCAAGGTGGCCAACGCCCGCCGCGACCCCGCGGTCTCGCTGTGCGTCCTGTCCGACGACTGGGACGGCCCGTGGGCGCAGCTGGACGGCGAGGCGGAGGTGCTCGACCTGCCCGAGGCGCTGGAGCCGCTCGTGGAGTACTTCCGGGTGATCAGCGGGGAGCACCCCGACTGGGAGGAGTACCGCGCGGCCATGGTGCGCCAGGGCAAGTCGCTGCTGCGGATCACGATCACCGGATGGGGGCCGGTCGCCACCGGCGGTTTCCCGCCCGAGGTGATCGGCAAGCTCTGACCCTTGCTTGCGCCGGTGAAAGCTGACAGGCTTGCGGAGTGCCGTACGTGCTGACCGTCGACCAGCGCGCGAGCCGGCGCGGTCCCGACCGCGTCGGCGACGCGCTGCGCCGGCTGGACGGCGCCGTGCCCGTGCTGCTGCCGTTCGAGCGCACCGCCGGCGACGAGTTCCAGGGCCTGCTGGCCGAACCGGCGGACGTGGTCGACGTGGTGCTGCTGCTGGTGCGGCTCGGCGGCTGGAGCATCGGCGTGGGCGCCGGCCCGGTGCAGACGCCGCTGCCCGAGAGCACGCGGGCCGGTGCGGGGCCGGCGTACCTGTCCGCCCGGCGGGCGATCGACGCGGCCAAGCAGCGCCCGTTCCGGCTCGCGGTGCGCGGGGCCGTGCCGCCCGAGGCGGCCGACGCGCAGGCGGTGCTCACCGCGCTGGCCGCGCTGGTCGACCGGCGCAGCGAGCAGGCGTGGGAGGCCATCGAGCTCGTGGAGCAGGGCCGCACCCAGTCCGACGCCGCCGCGGCGCTGGGCATCTCCCGCCAGGCGGTGGGCCAGCGGCTGGCGGCGGGCCTGTGGGAACTGGAGCGCGAACTGCGCCCGACGGCGTCCCGCCTGCTGGCGCGGGCCGCGGGATGAGGTGTCCGTGCTCGTCGCCGTCCTGATCCTGGTGTCGCTGACCGTCGTCGGCGGGCTGGCGCTGACCCTGCTGGGGGAGCGGGTGCGCCCGGCGTGGACGGCGACCGTGCCGGTCGCGTCCCTGGGCGTCGCCGCCGTCCTGGCGTGGGTGGCCGACCCGGCGTCCGGCGGGGTGGTGCAGGCGACCGTGCTGCTCGCCTTCGCCGCGGCGGTGGTCGGCGGGGGGCCGGTCGCGACCGCGGTGCTCCGCTCGGCCGACCCCACCGACGCGGTGGCGGCCGGCGGGCCGGGTGACCCCGACGTGCTGCGCGGCGGGGCCTGGATCGGCGTCCTCGAGCGGGCCGCGGTCGCCGGCACGCTGCTGGTGGGCTGGCCCGAGGGCCTCGCCGTCGTCCTGGCCGTCAAGGGGCTCGGGCGCTTCGCCGAGCTCAAGGTGTCCGCGGCCGCCGAGCGGTTCATCCTCGGCACCCTCGCCAGCGCCCTGTGGGCCGTCGCCTGCGTCGGCGTCGTGGAGCTCCTCCGCCGCTGACCGGCCACCCGATCAGGTTCCTCCGCCCCACCTGCGGTTTCTACCTCTCCGCGGCGGGGAATGCCCCGGCCCGATCCCGAGCCAGGAGGAGGAGCCGTGACCCAGGACCCGCGCCCGCTCTCGCCCGAGGAACTCGCCGCCGAGGGTGCCGTCGCGCTGCCGGACAAGGAGGTCGTCTCGCTGCTCGACCTGAACGCCGACCTCGACATCGCGCTCGACGCGGCGGCCCCGATCGACCTCGCCGTGGCGGCCAACGCCAACGTCGCCGCGCCCATCGACGCGGCCGTCGGCGCCAACGTCCTGTCGGAGGGCTCGACCGCCCAGGCCCTCGCCGACCAGGGCGCCCTGATCGACCAGGGCATCACCGGCGAGGCGGTCGCCACCGCGCCGCAGGACGCCACCGTCGACCAGACCGGCGACGACGCCGACGCGGGCGACGAGCCCGCCCCGGCGCCGACAGTGCCGGACGACGGCACCGAGGTCGGCGACCCGCTCTCCGGCGACCTCCTGGACGTGGACGTCGACCTGGCCGCCGACGTCGACCTGGCCGCCCCGGTCGCCGGTGCGGTGGCCGCGAACGCCAACGTCGCCGCCCCGATCGACGCCGCCGTCGCGGCCAACGTGGGCTCGATCGACTCGCAGGCCACGGCGATCGCCCAGCAGGACGCGATCATCACGCAGGACATTGACGCCGACGCGCACGCGACGGCGGACCAGTCCTCCGGCATCACCCAGTGATCCCGCGCGGATGACCGGTCCGCGCACCGTCCCGCTCGCCGTCCCCGCCGCGCCCGCCGCGGCGGGGACCGACCGGGAGGTGCTCCAGCGCGCCGCGGGCGTGGAGCTGCTCGGCGAGATCCCCGGCTCCGGCTACCGCCGGCCGCCCGCGCTCGCCCGTCGCGGCGACGGCCAGGTGGTCACGCTGACCCCGCTGGTGCAGCAGGTGCTCGCCGCGGTGGACGGCTCCCGGACGGTCGCCGAGGTGGCCGACGCCGTCGGCGCCGCCACCGGGCGGCTCGTGCGGCCGGACGACGTCCGCCAGCTGGTCGACCGGTCGCTGCGGCCGATGGGGCTCCTGCTCCCGGCCGACGGCCGCGAGCCGGAGCTGCGCCGCTCCGCACCCCTGCTCGGGCTGCGGTTCCGCCGCGTGGTGACCGACCCCGCCGTCACGCGGCGGGTCACCGCGCCCTTCGCGGTGCTCTTCTCGCCGCTGGTCGTCGTCCCGGTGGTCCTGGCCTTCGCCGCGGTGGCCTTCTGGGTGCTCTTCCGGGAGGGTCTGGCCGCGGCCACCGCGCAGGCCTTCGCCGTCCCCGGCGTCTTCCTCGCGATCGTGCTGGTGACGGTCCTGTCGGCGGGCTTCCACGAGTTCGGGCACGCCGCGGCAGCCCGATACGGCGGGGCGACGCCCGGGGCCATGGGCTTCGGGCTGTACCTGCTCTGGCCGGCGTTCTACACCGACGTCACCGACAGCTACCGGCTCGGCCGCGCCGGGCGGGTGCGCACCGACCTCGGCGGGCTGTACTTCAACGCCGTCGTCGTCCTGCTGACCTTCGCCGTCTGGTGGGGAACCGGTTGGCACGCCGTGCTGCTGGTGGTCGCCACGCAGATCCTGCAGATGGTCCGCCAGCTCGCCCCACTGCTGCGGTTCGACGGCTACCACGTGCTCGCCGACGTCACCGGCGTGCCGGACCTCTACCAGCGGATCGGCCCGGTGCTGCGGGGACTGCTGCCGGGCCGCCGGCGCTCGCCCGAGGCCGCCGCGCTCGAGCCGTGGGCGCGCGTGGTCGTGACGCTGTGGGTGCTGCTCGTCGTCCCGCTGATGCTCGGGACCTTCCTGCTCATGGTGCTGGCCCTGCCCCGGCTGCTGGGCACCGCGTGGGCGTCGGTGCGGGAGCAGGCGTCGCTGGTCGGCGGCGACGTCGGCGACGGCGACATCCTCGGCGCGCTCGCCCGCGCGCTGGCGGTCGTCGCCGTCGTGCTGCCGATCGCCGGCCTGCTCGTCGTGCTCGCGAGCGCCGTCCGGCGGGCGGCGGCCGGCGTGCGGCGGCGCACCGAGGGGCGCCCGGGCCGGCGCGCTCTCGCGCTGGTGGTCGCCGCCGCCCTCCTCGCGGGTCTCGCCTGGGCGTGGTGGCCCGCCGGCGACCGGTACCGGCCGGTGCAGCCGTACGAGGGCGGCACCGTCCTCGACGCGGTGCCCGCCGCGCTGGGCGGCAGCGCGCCCGGCCTCGACCAGGGCAGCCGGGGGACCGGGCTGACGATCTGGCCCGACGACGGCCCGTTGCCGACCGCCGACGCCCCCGCGCTCGCCCTGGTGCTCACGCCCGCGTCGCAGAGCTCGACCGCCGCGGACGGTCCCGGCGAGGGCACCGGCGACGGCGGCGGGGCGGCCACCGACGCGCCGACGTGGGTCTTCCCGTTCGACCGCCCGCTCCCACCGGGGGAGGGCGACAACCAGGCCCTGGCGGTGAACACCGAGGACGGCTCGGTCCTCTACGACGTCTCCTTCTCCCTGATCTGGGTCGAGGAGGGCGACGAGGCCCTCAACCGCAACGAGGCCTTCGCCGCGGCCAGCTGCACCGGCTGCCGCACCGTCGCCGTCGCCTTCCAGGTCGTCGTCCTCGTCGGCTCGGTCGACGTCGTCGTGCCGCAGAACCTCGCGACCGCGGTCAACTACGCCTGCGTCGAGTGCGTGACCGCGGCGCTGGCGACCCAGCTGGTCGTGAGCGTCCCCGGCCCGCTCGGCGAGGAGGCCGGCCGCGAGCTCGCAGCGGTCTGGGCAGAGCTGCGCGCCTTCGGCGAGCAGATCGCGGGGCTCTCCCTGTCGGAACTCCGCGACCGGCTCACCGAGTTCGAGGAGCGGATCCTCGCCGTCGTGCAGCAGGCGGCCGAGGAGCAGCCCCCGGAGCAGGCAGCGACGGGGAGCGGGTCGGCGACGCCCACGGGGACCCCGTCCGGGGGAGCCGGCACGGCCGACGGCACGGCCGACGACGGGGCAGGGGACGCTCCGGCCGGGACGGAGGAGGACGCCGCACCCACCGGGGAGGTCGGCGAGCAGGCCGGGACGACGACCCCTGACGACGCGTCCACGGGCGGCACCGCGACCGACGAGCCCGCGGCCACCACGTCGGCACCGGCGGAGGAGTCGGCGGAACTGCCGGCCGAGCAGGCGCCCGAACCCGCGCCGACGTCGTCCGGCGCCACCGGTTGAGCGCGCGGGATGATCACCGCGCGGCGAGAATGATCCCGTGTCCGAGTCGCCCGCCTCCGGTGCCGTCCGCAACCCCGACCTGCTCGCGGTCTACTGCAACGACCACCTGGCCGCCTCGGTCGGCGGCATCGAGCTGGTCAAGCGGATGCTCGGCGTCCACGGCGGCACCGCCTACGAGGGCCCCCTGACCCAGCTGCTCGCCGAGCTGCGCGAGGAGAACTCCTCGCTCGAGACGCAGATGCAGGCGGTCGGCTTCCCCGTCCGCCGGTACAAGCAGGCCGCGCTGTGGGTGGGGGAGAAGGTGTCGCGGGCCAAGCTCAACGGCCGCCTGCTCGAGCGCTCGCCGCTGTCCGACCTGGTCGAGTTCGAGTTCCTCGCCTCGGCCGTGCGGGCCAAGCGCAGCGGCTTCGAGACGCTGCGGGAGGTCGCGGAGATCGACGGCCGTCTCGACCGGGCCGAGCTGGACCGGCTGATCGAGCAGGCCGACCGGCAGCACGAGTGGCTGACCCGCGCCCGCCGGGAGGTCGCCGCCCGGACGTTCGGCGGCGACGCCCACGCCCCCGAGGAGGCGGCGGACTGACGGCGCCGGTAGGACCGGTTCCATGTGCCACGACCACGACAGCCGACCGCCCGCGCCGCCCCGGACCGGGGACGTCGCGGAACGCGGGACGCTGACCCTCACCGCCGCCGACGGCGCCGAGTTCTCGGCCGCGTACGCGGCGCCCGCCGCCGAGCCGCGGGTGGGCGTGGTCATCCTGCCGGACATCCGCGGTCTGCACCCGTACTACGTCGCGCTCGCCGAGCGCTTCGCCGAGGCCGGGCTGCCGGCCGTCGCGTTCGACTGGTTCGGGCGGACGGCGGGCGTGTGCGGGGATCCCGGGACGCGCGGGGCGGACTTCGACTGGCAGGCGCACATCCCGCAGACCCGGCCGCAGTCGATCGACGCCGACCTCACCGCCGCCGTCGACTACCTGCGCGGGCGCACCCGGCCCGATCTGCCGGTGGTCACGGTGGGGTTCTGCTTCGGCGGCAGCCACTCCTGGCGGCAGAGCGGCGGCGACCTCGACCTGGCCGCGTGCGTCGGCTTCTACGGCAAGCCGTCGGTGGTCGGAGAGGCCGCCGGACGGGCGCACCGGTCCACCCTGATGGTGATCGCGGGCGCCGACGCCGCCACCCCGGTGGCGGACCAGCTGGCGCTCGCCGAGACCATGCGCGCGGCCGGCGCCGAGGTCGAGACGGCCGTGTACGACGGCGCACCGCACTCCTTCTTCGACCGGGCGTTCGGGGAGTGGGAGGAGGCCTGCGCGGACGTCTGGCGGCGGGTCCTCGCGCTCACCGACCGGGTCGCCCGGACCTAGGCTGGCGGGACGGCGCCGGCCACCGAGCCGCGCACGAGGGGGGAGCATGGTCGCGCAGCCGAACCTGCCCGGGCACCGGCTGGCGCCCTCGCACGAGACGTCCGCCGCGGCGTCCCGGCCGCCGGCGGCCTCACCGGAGGCCCTGCCGACGGAGACCGTGGACGCCGCCGAGGTCGCGGCGGCGCCGGCGGAGGGGGTGCCCGAGCCCGGGCCCGCCGTCGCGGTGCCCGGCGCGCCGGCCGCGGAGCCGATGCCCGCGTCCGGCGGGCTGCCGCGGTGGCTGCTGCTCCTGCTCGGGGCGGCGGCCGCGACCGTCGCGATCGCCGGTCTGCGGGAGATCTCCTGGCTGGTCGCGCCGATCCTGCTGGCGCTGGTCGTGGTCATCGCGCTCGCGCCGGTGCAGAGCTGGCTGATGCGCGCCGGCTGGCCGCGCTGGGCCAGCGCCACCGTGCTGCTCGTCCTCGTCTGGACGGTGCTGCTCGCCTTCGTCGGCCTCCTGGTCCTCTCCATCGCGCAGTTCGCCGCCCTGCTCCCCGACTACGCCGGCCGCGCCGAGGTGCTGATCAGCGACGTCGTCCTCGACCTCAACGACGCCGGGGTGGTCAGCGGCCAGCTCTCCGACCTGGTCCGCGGCATCGACTACAGCCAGCTGGTCGGCGTGGCCACCGGGCTGCTGGGCCGCCTCACCGACGCGGCCAGCACGCTGCTGCTCCTGCTCTCCGCGCTGGTGTTCCTCGCCATCGAGTCCGGGGGATTCGGCCGCCGGCTGGCGCTGGTCGCCGCCGAGCGCCCGCACCTGCCGATCGCGCTCGGCCTCTTCGCCCGCGGCACCCGCAGCTACCTGCTCGTCAGCACGGTCTTCGGGTTCGTCGTCGCCGTCGGCGACGCCATCGGCCTGGCCCTGCTCGGGGTCCCGGCCGCCGTGCTCTGGGGCGTCCTGTCGTTCATCACCAACTACGTGCCCAACATCGGCTTCGTCCTGGGCCTCATCCCGCCGGCGCTGCTCGCCCTGCTCGCCGGCGGCTGGGGCAAGTTCACCGCCGTCGTGATCCTGTACTGCGTGCTGAACTTCGTCGTCCAGACGCTGGTGCAGCCGCGCTTCGTGGGCGACTCGGTCGGGCTGTCGATGACGGTCACGTTCGTGGCGCTGCTGTTCTGGGGCTGGGTGCTGGGCGCGCTCGGCGCTCTGCTGGCCATCCCGCTCACCCTGCTGGTCAAGGCGCTGCTGGTCGACGTCGACCCGCGGGGGCACTGGCTGGACGTCATCCTCCGCGAGGAACCGCGGGCGCCGCGCACGTCGAGAGCCCGCCGGCGGGCGCACGCCCGGCGGGCCGCGCTGGCCTCGGTGCGGGCCCTGCACCCGCACCGCCGGACGCCCCACGGCTGACCCTCGACACGCCCGCTGAGCTGCGCAGACGGAATGTCGTACCCGCTCCGTACGTTGCACCGGTACCGGGTGGACGCGCCGCTCGGCGAGCCGAGGAGGAGACCCATGAAGGGCGATCGTGTCGAGGTCGTCATCGACGCCGGTGACGACACCCGCACCTACGAGATCGAGGCCACCCGGGCCGGCCGCCGGGTGGAGATCACCCACGGCCGGGGGCTCGTGGAGGTCACCGAGACCACCCGCGGCGGCACCCGTGTGCGTACCGCGCGGTTCATGGCCAACCGCGTGCTGGCCCTGGTCGAGCACCCGGCGTCGCAGGACGTGCTGCCCGACGACGCCGCGGTGACCCAGTTGCGCCAGCCCGCCTGAACGGGGTAGTCCCCGTCCCGTGGCTCAGGAGCTCGTCGTGGTGGTCGGGCTCCAGGGCAGCGGGAAGACGACGTGGGTGGCCCAGCACCTGGCCGGCAGCCACGCCGTCGTGAGCAAGGACCACTGGCCCCGCGCCCGCCGGCGCGAGGCGCGGCAGCGCCGCGTCGTCGCCGAGCTGCTGGCCGCGGGGCGCAGCGTGGTGGTCGACAACACCAACCCCTCCGTCGAGGAGCGCGCACCACTCGTCGCGGCGGCCCGCGCCGCCGGCGTGCCGGTGCGCGCCGTCTGGCTGGACGTGCCCGTCGAGACGTGCCTGGAGCGCAACGCGCGGCGGGAGGGCCGGGCCCGCGTGCCGCTCGTCGGGGTGCACGCCACCCGCGCCCGGCTGGTGCCGCCGACGCCGGAGGAGGGCTTCGCCGCGGTCGACGTGCTGCGCCCGGCGACCTGACCCGCCCGGCCGACCAAGGCACCCGGACCTTCCGGCACGGCCGTTGCTACCCGCCCGTAACCTGGCGGGCGCAGCAGGCGGCCGCCCCGGCGCAGCAGCCCGGCGGGCGGCCGGCATCCGGACGAAGGGAACCTTTAGATGAGCGAGGCAGGGAGCGCGGCCCGCCGCGTGGCCATCGTGACCGGCGCGGCCCGCGGCATCGGCGCCGCCACCGCGATCCGGCTGGCCGCCGACGGGCTCGCCGTCGGCGTGCTCGACCTGGACGAGGGGCAGGCCAAGGCCACCGTCGAGGCGATCGAGGCCGCGGGCGGCACCGCCCTGGCCGTGGGCGCCGACGTCAGCGACACCGAGCAGGTGACCGCCGCCGTCGAGCGCGTCGCCGCCGAGCTCGGCCCGCCGACCGTGCTGGTCAACAACGCCGGCGTGACCCGCGACAACATGCTGTTCAAGATGACCGAGTCCGACTGGGACACGGTCATGAACGTGCACCTGCGCGGCGCCTTCCTCATGACCCGCGCGGTGCAGAAGTACATGACCGAGGCGAGGTTCGGCCGGATCGTGAGCCTGTCCAGCGTCTCGGCGCTCGGCAACCGCGGGCAGACCAACTACTCCACGGCCAAGGCCGGTCTGCAGGGCTTCACCAAGACCGTCGCCATCGAGCTGGGCAAGTTCGGCGTCACCGCGAACGCGATCGCGCCCGGCTTCATCCAGACCGAGATGACCAAGGCGACCGCCGAGCGCATGGGCATCGCCTTCGACGACTTCATCGCGTTCGCCGCCAAGGAGATCCCGGTGCAGCGCGTGGGCCAGCCCGAGGACATCGCGCACCTGGTCTCGTTCCTCGTCAGCGAGGGCGCCGGCTTCGTGTCCGGCCAGGTCATCTACGCCGCCGGCGGTCCCAAGGCCTGAACGGCGAGGTGCCCGGGCGGCCACCGGCCGCCCGGGCCCGGCACCGTCGGGGATTTTCTGGGGTAATGGGAAGGCGTGGCACGCACTCCGCTCCGGCTCGCCGTCCTCGGTGACTCCATCGGGTACGGGCAGGGCGCCCGGCACCCCGACGAGCGGCTCGGCCCGCGGCTGGCCGCGGCGCTGACCGCCGAGGGCTTCGCCGTCGACCTGCACGTCCTCGCCGTCCCCCGCTCGGTCTCCGCCGACCTGGCCGCCCAGGTCCGCCGCGCGGCGCCGCTGGGCATCGACCTGGCCGTCGTGGTGATCGGCGCCAACGACCTGGCCCGCTTCGTCCCGCCGGCCGACGCCGCCGGCTCCCTGGCCACGGCGGTCGCCGGGTTGCAGGCGGCGGGCACCGACGTGGTCGTCGTCCCGGCGCCGGACATGTCCATGGTCCCGTTCGTGCCGCCGGCCTTCCGGCCCGTGGTGCAGGCGGCGTGCTCGGTGCTGCAGCGGCACCAGGAGCAGGTCGCCCGGGCCGCCGGGGTCGCGTTCGCCGACGTCGGCCCGCAGGTCGGGCCGGCCTTCTCGGCCGATCCGGGCTTGTTCTCGGCCGACCGCTTCCACCCCTCGGCGGCCGGCTACGCCCTCATCGCCGGGGCGCTGGCCCCGCACGTGGTCGCCGCCGCCCGGGCCCGGCGCGACGCCGCCGCCTGAGAACCCGCTGGTCCGCGGCGGGGGCCCGCACCTAGCGTCCGCCGGGTGGACCTCGTCTTCCTGCACGGCCCGCCCGCGTCGGGCAAGCTGACCACCGCCCGCGCGCTGGAGCGGCTGGTCGGCTACCCGGTGTTCCACAACCACCTGGTCGTCGACCTGCTCACCGGGATCTTCCCGTTCGGCACGCCGCCGTTCGTGCGGCTGCGCGAGGAGTTCTGGACGGCGGTGTTCGCCGAGGCCGCGGCCGCCGGCCGGTCGCTGGTCTTCACCTTCGCGCCGGAGGCCACGGTCCGGGCCGGCTTCGCCGAGCGCGCCCGCGCGGCGGTCGAGGAGGCCGGTGGGCGGGTGCGCTTCGTCCGGCTGCTGGTCGGCGCCGAGGAACAGCGGCGGCGCGTCGTCCTGCCCGACCGCGGCGAGTTCCACAAGCTGCGCGACCCGGGGCTGCTGCGCGGTGCGCCCGCCGCCGACCAGCCGCCGGCCGACCTGGAGATCGACACCGACGTCAGCGACCCGGCGGCCTCGGCGGCGCGCATCGTCGAGCACTTCGCGCTGCGGCCGCAGCCCGCGGCGCCGCGCTACCCCTGACCCGCGGGAATCCGGTCGCCGACCCGGGCCCGGCGCCGTAGCGTCCCCCGCCGTGTCCGACCGCACCTACCGCGTCATCGTCCGCGGCACCTTCGACGGCCTCGACGAGGCCACCCGCAGCCGCCTGCGCGCCGAGGCCGCCGAGCACGACCTGTTCCTCGCCCGGTTCACCGAGGCGGGCACCCTCACCTACGACGAGCGGCTGGCCGCCTTCTCCCACCGCGTGCTCGTGCGGGTGCCCGCCGGGCCGGCCGAGGAGGACGAGGCGCACACCGCCGGGGAGCTCGCCGCGATCGAGCACCTCGACGCCGCCGGGCTCGGCTACCGCAACCTGCGGTCGACCGTGACCTGCGTGGACGACGTGAAGATCAGAGCTCGGCGCTGAGGGCACGTCCCCACGCCGGGATCCGCCTCGGTGCTGTGACGGGGCCCGTCGAAGCGACCCCCGTGCGCATCTCGGTGCCCGGCGCTGCAGCACCCGCCGCCCACCTCAGGTCGAGCTGAGGTCCTCGGGCAGGTCGGTGCGGCCGCGCTCGGCCGAGAGGAAGCGGATGTCGTCGTCGCGCGGCCACTCCGCCGAGCCGGCGACCGGCTTCGGCCGCGGCCGGCGGGGGACCGACGCCCCGGCGCCGCCACCGCGCCCGCGGTAGACGAGCAGGCCGTGCACCCGGTCGGGGACGGCGTCCAGCGAGGCCCGGACGGCGGGCAGGGCGCGGTAGCGCTCGAGCCGCTCGTCGTCGGGGAAGACCAGCTCCAGGACGACGCCCCACCGGGTCTCGTGCCACTCCCAGTACAGGGCGCCGTTGGTCACCGCGGCCTCGACCAGGTCGTTGCCGTGGGCGTGCTGCCACATCGACGCCGGGAACGCCTCGGCGTCGAGCACCTCGACGGTGAGCCACTCGGGCACGTCGCCAACGGTAGATCCGCGGCACCGGCATGGTCCAGACTCCCGACCCGTGACCGAGGGAAGGGTGCGCCAGCTGCGGCTGGTCGTCGAGGCCGAGGACTACGAGCAGGCCGTCCGCTTCTACCGCGACGTCCTCGGCATGCCGGAGGAGGGCGCGTTCGCGGCCGACGGCGGCGCGCACGTGACGATCCTCGACGCCGGCCGGGCGACCCTGGAGCTGGCCAACCCCGCCCAGAAGCGCTACATCGACGACGTCGAGGTCGGCCGCCAGGTCGCGCCCCGGATGCGCGTCGCCTTCGAGGTCGACGACTCCGCGCAGGTGACCGGCGAGCTGGCCGGCGCCGGTGCCGACGTCGTGGCGCCGCCGACCGAGACGCCCTGGCGCTCGCTGAACGCACGGCTGGACGCCCCGGCCGGGCTGCACATCACCGTCTTCCAGGAGCTCGATCCGCCGGGCTGACCCCGGCCAGCAGCTCGGCCAGGTGCAGCCCCTGGCGGCCGGCCAGCTGGTCGAGCTGGGTCCGGCAGGAGAACCCGTCGGCCAGCACGACGGCGTCGGAGGAGAGGTCCCGGACCGCGGGCAGCAGCTGCTGCTCCGCGATCGCCACCGATACGTCGTGGTGGCCGCGCTCCACGCCCCAGTTGCCGGCCAGCCCGCAGCACCCGCCCAGCCGCGTGACCGTCGCGCCGGCCGCGCGCAGCAGCCGCTCGTCGGCCGCCCAGCCGAGCACGGCGGCGTGGTGGCAGTGCGGCTGGGCGACGACCTCCAGACCGGTCAGGGACGGCGGCGCCCAGCCCGGGGTGTCGGCGAGCAGCTCGGCCAGCGTCCGCGTCGCCGCCTTGACCGCCGCCGCGGCCGGGTCGTCGAGGAGGTCGACCGCCTCGCCGCGGAGCACCGCGGTGCACGAGGGCTCCACCCCCACGATCGGCACGCCCGCCTCGGCCAGCGGCGCCAGCGCCCGCACGGTGGGGCCGAGGATCCGCCGCGCGGCGTCGAGCTGGCCGGTGGTGATCCAGGTCAGCCCGCAGCAGGTGTCGGCGCCCGGCACCTGCACCCGGTAGCCGGCGTCCTCCAGCACGGTCACCGCGGCCTGCGCCACCGAGGGGGCGAAGTGGTCGGTGAACGAGTCCACCCACAGCGCCACCGGGCGGCCCTGGCCGGACGCGGCCGGGCGGTCGGCCCACCAGGCGCGGAACGTCTCCCGGGCGAACGGCGGCACCTCGCGGCGCTGGTCCATCCCCGCCGACCACTTCGCCACCGCGCCGCCGAGCCTCGAGCCCATGAGCGCGTTGGCCAGGCGGGGCACCCGCGCGGCCACGTCGGCCCACCGCGGCAGCTGCCCGAGCGTGTAGTGCGACCGCGGGCGCAGCCGCCGGCGGTAGGACTGGTGCAGCACCTCGGCCTTGTAGGTGGCCATGTCCACGCCGGTCGGGCAGTCCCGCGAGCAGCCCTTGCACGACAGGCAGAGGTCCAGCGCCTCGTGCACCTCCGCCGAGCGCCAGTCCCGCACCGGCCCGCCGGGCGCCAGCATCTCCTGCAGCACCCGCGCCCGCCCGCGGGTGGTGTCCTTCTCCTCGCGGGTGGCCGGCCACGAGGGGCACATCACCCCGCCGGCTGCCTGCAGGTCGGCCCGGCACTTGCCGACGCCGGTGCAGCGGTGCACCGCCGAGGAGAAGTCGCCGCCGTCGTGCGGGTAGGCGAAGGCGAGCCCGGTGCGCCGCCGGGGCGCCTCGGTCACCCGCACCGCCTCGTCGAACGGCGCCGGGCGCACCAGCACCCCGGGGTTGAGCACGTCGTCGGGGTCGAACAACCCCTTGACCCGCTCGAACAGCGCGATCGCGGCGGGGGAGTACATGACCGGCAGCAGCTCGCTGCGCGCCCGCCCGTCGCCGTGCTCGCCCGACATCGAGCCGCCGTGCGCGGCCACCAGCCGGGCGGCGTCCTCGATGAAGGCGCGGTAGGCCCGGCGGCCGCGGTCGGGCTCCCGCCCGAACGGGAAGTCGATGCGCACGTGCAGGCAGCCGTCGCCGAAGTGCCCGTACGGCACGCCCTGCAGCCCGTGCCCGGCGAGCAGCTCCTCGAAGCCGCGCAGGTACCCGCCCAGCGACTCCACCGGGACGGCGGCGTCCTCCCACCCGGCGTGCGCGGGCCGGCCGTCGGG
The DNA here is from genome assembly GCF_054050715.1 of Blastococcus sp. SYSU D00669. NCBI lineage: Bacteria > Bacillati > Actinomycetota > Actinomycetes > Geodermatophilales > Geodermatophilaceae > Blastococcus > Blastococcus sp. SYSU D00669. The sequence continues at coordinate 76,010 of NZ_JBJGZV010000016.1, read as the reverse complement.
GGTGCGCGCGGCCAGCCCGGCGCCGTCCTCCCGGATCCGCCAGATCGCCGCGGCGTGCGCGACGTCGGTGACCACCAGGGAGTCCAGCGCCCCGGCGTCGGCGAGCACGTGCCGCGCCGCCGCCTCGACCTCCGCCACCGTGTCGCCGGTGAGCTCGACGACCAGCCAGCCCTCGCCGCGGGGCAGGTCGGGCACGACCGCGGCGGGGACGTCGCGCAGCCGCTGGACGATCCGCGCGTCCAGCCCCTCCACCGCCGTCGGCCCGTGGCGGAGCAGGCCGGGTGTGGCGTCCGCGGCGTCGGCCATCGCCGGGTAGCCCAGGACGACGAGGCCGCGCACCGGGGCGTCGGCGACCAGGCGCACCGTCGCGCCGAGCACCAGGCCCAGGGTGCCCTCGCTGCCCACCAGCGCCCGCGCGGCGTCGGCGCCGCGCTCGGGCAGCAGGTGCTCCAGCGAGTAGCCCGACACCTGCCGGCCGAAGCGGCCCAGCTCGGTGCGGATCGTCGCGAGCTCCCCGGCCACCAGGTCGCGCAGCCGGTCGAGCACCCCGCCCGTGGCGCCCGCCCCGAGGGACAGCCGCTCGCCGCCGCCGGTGACGACGTCGAGGGCGACGACGTTGTCCGACGTCCGCCCGTAGCCGAGGGCGCGCGAGCCGCAGGCGTTGTTGCCGATCATCCCGCCGACCGTGCAGCGGTTGTGCGTGCTCGGGTCGGGGCCGAAGCGCAGCCCGTGCGGCTTGGCCGCCGCCTGCAGCGCGGCGTGCACCACCCCGGGGTCGACCACCGCCGTCCCGGCGTCGGCGTCGATCCGGTGGATCCCGTGCAGGTGCCGGCTGGTGTCGAGGACGACGCCCGGCCCGACGGCGTTGCCCGCGATCGAGGTGCCCGCGCCGCGCGCGGTCAGCGGGACGCCGAGCTCCCGGCACACCGCCAGCGTGGCCACGACCTCGTCGGGGTGCCGCGGCCGGACGACCGCGCGCGGCAGCACGCGGTAGAGGGAGCCGTCGGAGGAGTACAGCGCCCGCGCCAGTCCGGAGCCGTCGACGTCGTCGACCCCGGCCCGGCGCAGGGCATCGATCAGTTCGCGGTCGTCCCCCACGGGGAGGAGTCTCGCAGGCGACCGGTGCGGCTATCCGGTGGGCGGCTCGTCCTTGCCCTCCTCCTCCAGCCGGTCGGCCTCCTCCTTGGTCTTGTGCACCGCGCCGTCGGCGTGCTCCGGCGGGCCGTAGACGGTGTAGAGGATCAGCGGGTTCTCGCCGGTGTTGAGGAAGTTGTGCTTCGTCCCGGCCGGGACGACGACCAGGTCACCCTGCGCGACCTTCTTGGTGCTGCCGGAGACGCGGGCCTCCCCGGTGCCGCTCACGAACGTGAGGATCTGGTCGACCTCGTGCACCTCCTCGCCGATCTCCCCGTCCGGCGGGATGGTCATGATCACCAGCTGGGTGTGCTCGCCGGTCCAGAGCACGCGGCGGAAGTCCGCGCTCTTCTCGGCCTCGGTCGCGATCGTGTAGTGGATGACGCTCGCCATCAGCGCTTTCCTCTCGTCTCCCTGAGCTCGGTCGCGGCAGTCCTATCCCAAGATCGCGTCCACTAGTCCTCGGCTCCCCGGTCGGGCGACCACCGAGCGGTTTGATTCCCGTACCGACACCCGCTACCGTCCTCCCGTGCCGCGCGCCGACGCCCTCCCCGCCCCGTCCGAGGCCGCTCCCGGTGCGCCGGGCCGCACGCTCGCGGTGGTGTCCGCGAGCACGGTGCTGGTACTCGCCGCGTTCGTCACCCCGCTCGCGACCGGTGTGCGCACCGCGGCCGAGTTCGGCTCCGGGCCCGGCGGGCAGGCCTGGCTGCTCAGCGGCATGAGCGTCGGGCTCGCGGCGGCCCTGCTCGTCGCCGGGGTGGCGGCCGACGACCTCGGCCACCGGCGGGTCTTCGCCGCCGGGCTGGCGCTGCTCGGCGCGGGGGCGGCGGTCGCCGGCCTGGCCGGGAGCACCGGCCTGTTCGTCGCCGGCCGGCTGGTCCAGGGCGTGGGCGGGGCGGCGGTGCTGGCCGCGACCCTGGGGCTGGTCTCGCAGGCCTTCCCCGCCGGTCCCGCCCGGTCGCGGGCCGCCGCGGTCTGGGGCGCCGCCGTCGGCGCCGGCACCGGGGTGGGCGGCCTGGCCACCGTCGTCCTCGACCACGGCACCGCCTGGCGGACGACGCACCTGGTCGCCGCCGCGCTGGCGGTGCTCGGTGCCGGCGTCGCGCTGCGCGTCCTCCCGCCGCCGGCGGCGCGGCGGCACCGGCGGGTCGACGTCGCCGGCACGGTCCTCCTGGTCGGCGCGCTGGCCGGCCTGCTCGCCGGGCTGGTCGAGACCCGGTCGCCGGGCGGCGGCGCCACCGCCGCGGTCGTGCTGGCGGTGGCCGCCGTCCTGCTGGCCGGGTTCCTGGTGGTGCAGGCGCGCACCCGCGAGCCGCTGGTCGACCTGGCGCTGTTCCGCGTCCGGGGGTTCGTCGCCGCGAGCACCGGGGCGCTGGTCACCGGCGCCGCCGTCGTGGGCGTGATGTCCTACCTGCCCAGCGTGCTGCAGCGCGGGCTGGGGGAGAGCCTGCTCGCCGTCACGCTGCTGGTGCTCGTCTGGTCGGCGGTCTCCACGGCCACCGCGCTCGCCGTCCGGCTGGTGCCGGGCCTGGACGGGCGGGTGCTGCTCGCCGGCGGCCTGGCGCTCTCCGCCGCCGGGCTGGCCGGGCTCGCCGTTCTCGACGAGGGCGCGTCGGCGCTGCGGTTCCTGCCCGGCCTCGTGGTGCTCGGTGTCGGCTACGGGGCGGCCAACGCGGCGCTCGGCCGGGAGGCCGTCGCCCACGTGCCGCCGGCCCGTGCCGGGATGGGCAGCGGCGCGAACAACACCGCGCGCTACGTCGGCGCGGCGGTCGGCGTCACCGTCGTCGTCCTCGTGGTCGGCACGGGCACCGACGTCACCGCGGGCTGGAACGCCGCCGCCCTCGGTGCGGCCGCGGTCGGCGCGGCCGGGGCGCTGACCGTGCTGCTGCTGCGCCCCGCGCGCGCCTGACTCAGCGGCGGCGCTCGAGCAGGCCGATCAGCACGGCCGCCGCGACGTCGGTGTCCTCGGGCAGGCGTTCGGCCTCGCCGCGCTCGACGCGCGCCAGCATGAGCTCGTTGATCCCGCCGACGGCGGCGAGCACCAGCTCGCGGCTGACCGGCCGGACCTCGTCGGGGTGCGCCTCGCCGAGCTCGCGCGCCACCTCGTCGAGCAGGTCGACGTAGCGGTCGACCACCGCGCGGCGCAGTGCCAGCGCCGGCCGCCCCGCCGCCTGCACCTCCACCAGCGCGGCCCACGCCACCGCCGGCCCGGCCGACAGCGCGGCGAGGTAGCTGGCGACGCCGGAGCGCACCCGCTCCCGCCACGGCAGCCGCGCCGCGCGGGCGTCGTCCTGGGCCCGCCGCACCGTCTCGAGCACCGAGTCGGTCGCCCGCTGGTACAGCTCGAGCAGGCACTGCTCCTTGTCGCGGAAGTGCGCGTAGACGACCGTCTTCGACACCTGCCCCACGCGGGCGATGTCGGACATCGTGGTCGCGGCGTAGCCCTTCTCCGCCATGCAGACGGCGAGCGCGCGCAGGATCCGGCCGCGTCGATGCCCGTCGTCCACGGCCGGGTCGTCGACGGGAGCTGCTGCGACGGTAGCGCCCACCTCCGGCACGATAACGGGCACGACCGGTCCGGGGCCTCTCCGCGGGGTGAACAGCCGGGATCGCGCGGAGCGTGGGCAAGGTCACGGTCCGTGCCCGGAAGGCGACAGGGGTGCCCGGGCGTCGTCCATGGGGTGAGCACGGCGACCGCCCCGACCCGCGCCCCGGCCCGCGCCTACGCCGTCTGGCTGGTCGGCCTGTTCGCCTACGCCGTGGCCGTGTTCCACCGCGGCTCCCTCGGCGTCGCCGCCGTCGAGGCGCAGGAGCGGTTCTCCGCCGGCGCGTCGGCGATCTCGCTGTTCCTGGTGCTGCAGCTGGCCGTCTACGCCGCCATGCAGGTGCCGGTGGGCGTCGCCCTCGACCGGTTCGGCTCCCGGGCGCTCATCGTCGCCGGCGGGCTGACCATGGCCGCCGGCCAGCTCGTCCTGGCGGTGGCCACCGACGTGCCGACGGCGGTGGTGGCCCGGGTGCTCATCGGCGCCGGTGACGCGATGACCTTCATCAGCCTGCTGCGCGTCGTCGGGCTGTGGTTCCCCGGCCGCACGGTGCCGCTGGTCACCCAGCTCACCGGCATCCTCGGCCAGGTCGGTCAGATCGCCGCGGCCTACCCACTGGTGGCGCTGCTGCACGCGGTGTCCTGGGAGAGCACGTTCCTCGGCGCAGCCGCGGTCGGCGTGCTCGCCGCCGCGCTCGTGCTCGCCACGCTGCGCGACGCCCCGCCCGGCACGCTCCGCCCGGCGCCGGCCGGCCTGGCCGAGGTGCGCCGCAGCCTGGCCGACACCTGGCGCGAGCCGGGCACCCGCATCGGGCTCTACACCCACCTGGTCACCCAGTTCTCCGGCACGGTCTTCGCGCTGCTGTGGGGCTACCCGTTCCTGGTCCTCGGCCAGGGCCTCGCCCCCGGGACGGCGGCGGCCCTGCTGACGCTGCTCGTCCTGGTCGGCATGGCCGTCGGGCCGCTGCTGGGCCGGCTGTGCGGGCACTGGCCGCTGCGCCGCTCCAACCTGGTGTTCACGATCCTGATGGCGACCGCGGCGATCTGGACCGTCGTCCTGCTCTGGCCGGGCCGGGCGCCGCTGTGGCTGCTCGTGCTGCTGGTCGTCGTCCTCGGCACCAACGGGCCGGGCTCGATGATCGGCTTCGACTACGCCCGCACCGAGAACCCGGCCGAGCGCATGGGCAGCGCCAGCGGCGTGGTCAACGTCGGCGGCTTCGTCGCCTCGCTGCTCACCATCCTCGCCGTCGGCGCGGTGCTCGACCTGCTCACGCCCGGCGGCTCCACGGGCTACGACCTCGACGCCTTCCGCGCCGCCTTCGCCGTGCAGTACCTGTTCTGGGCGATCGGCCTGGCCGGCGTGGTGCGGCACCGCCGGCAGCTGCGCGCCCGCATGGCGCGCGACGGCATCGTGCTCGTGCCGCTCCGGATCGCCGTCGGCGCCCGCCTGCGCGGGGGCTCGGCCTACCGCTGAGCGGTGGCCCGGGAGCGGAAGTCGCCCCTCCCGGTGTCGGAGCGCCAGTCGGCGAACGACTCGCCGGTGAGCTCCTCGAGCAGCGCGATGTCCTCGAGCAGCGGGGCCAGCACCTCCCGGCGGACCTCCACCGGCAGCGGCGGGCGCTGCGTCCGCCCGGCGTGCAGCGCGGCGAGCAGCGGCCGGCTCGCCTGCCGCCACACCTGCGGCGGCGCGAGGGCGCCGAGCGCCGCCCCCGCCCGCGCCGCGCGGGCCAGCAGCCGGTAGCGCGTCCCGTCGGCCACGTACGGCTTCACGTTCTCCGGGGGGACGGCGTGCGCGACGCCCTCGGCCACCCCGAGGAAGCGGGCGACCCGGTCGAGGGTCTGCTGCGGGGTGTCGACCAGCTCGCGGTAGCGCAGGAGCAGCACCTGCTCCCGCGGGAAGCGGGTGCGCAGGTCGCGGAGCTGCTCGCCGTAGCGGCCCAGCCCCCGGTAGTGCCAGAACGGCGCCCAGCCCTCGGCGGTGCGCCGCTCCTCGGCCCGGACGGCGGCCAGGACGTCGGCCTCCGGCTCCAGGCCGTCGGCCCGCAGGTGCACCCAGTTCGAGACGGCGCGGTCGACCGGGTCGCGGACGACGAGCACGAACCGCGCGTCGGGGACGTCGGCGGCGATCCGGGCGTGCGCCCGGCGGTCGTAGAGGTAGAACGGCGTGCTCTCCCCGTGGACGGCGTCGGCCGGTGCTCCGGCGAACAGCGCCAGGTAGCGCTCGCGGCGCCAGATCCACTCGCGGGCGCTGTGCGCGTCGCCGGGGCCGCGCTGCTGCGCGCGCTCGGGCGGGCGCCCGCCGGTGAGGTAGAACTTCGGCTCCTTGACCGGCGAGAGGTACAGGCCGGGGTGGGTGGCCAGCGCGGCGTGCAGCGCCGTCGTCCCCGCCTTGGGGGCGCCGGCGATGAAGAACTGGGGCAACCGCTCCGCCATGGCGCTATTTCTACCAACACCACCGGATTGGTGAGGAATGGGGCGTGGTTAGGGTGGGGGCTCCGCCACGGGGAGGGTCGTCCGCGTTGTCCACCAGTCCGTCGTCCCTGCTCGCGCACCTCGACCGCTTCTGGGACGACGCCGCCGTGGTCGCCGAGCCCGACGACCCCCGCCCCGGCGCCTGGGCGGGCGCGCCGTCGGCGCTGCTGGTCGACGGCGTTTGGTGGCTGGCCTACCGGCTGCGCCGGCCGATCGGCGAGGGGCGCGGGTACGGCAACGTCGTCGCCCGGTCGTCCGACGGGGTGCACTTCGAGCCGGTGACCACCCTGTCGTCGGCGCGGTTCGGCGCCGAGTCGCTGGAGCGGCCGGCGCTGGTGCGCACGCCCGAGGGCCGCTGGCGGCTCTACGTCAGCTGCGCGCTGCCCGGGACCAAGGGCTGGCGCATCGACCTGCTGGAGGCGGCATCGGTCGAGGGCCTCGGCGACGCGGCCGCCGAGACCGTGCTGCCGTGCACCGACACCCAGGCGTGGAAGGACCCGGTGGTCCGCCGGTCGGGCGGGGAGTGGCACCTGTGGGCGTCGGTGCACCCGCTCGACGACCCCGACGCGACCGACCGGATGACCACCGAGCACGCCACCAGCCCCGACGGGCGGACGTGGACGCACCGCGGCACCGCGCTGGCCGGCACGCCGGGCACGTGGGACGCCCGCGGGGTGCGCGTCGCGGCCGTGCAGCTCGGGCCCGGCGGCGCCGACGACCCGGCCACCTGGGCGCTCTACGACGGCCGGGCGAGCGCGGCGGAGAACTGGGAGGAGCGCACCGGGCTGGCGCGGGCCGACGGCGGCCGCTTCGCCGCCGACCCCGGCGGGCCGCTGCTGACCAGCCCGCACGCGCCCGGCGGGCTGCGCTACGCCGACGCCGTCGGCCTGCCCGACGGCTCCACCCGCTGGTTCTACGAGGCCACCCGCGCCGACGGCGCGCACGACCTGCGGACCGTGCTGCTGGCTGCGTGAGGACGGCGCACACTGCGCCTATGAGCTGGGTCACACGAGCCGCAGCAGCCGGCCTCTCCGCCCTGGGCGCCGTCGCCGCCCGCGACCTGGTGCAGCGCGAGCACACGCTGCTGCGCAACTTCCCGGTGATCGGGCACGCCCGGTACCTGATCGAGGCGATCGGCCCCGAACTGCGCCAGTACCTGGTCGCCGGCAACAACGAGGAGCGGCCCTTCACCCGCGACCAGCGGCGGTGGGTGTACGCCTCGGCGAAGAAGCAGAACAACTACTTCGGCTTCGGCACCGACAACGACCTCGAGTACACCGCCGGCTACCCCGTGATCAACCACCGCACGTTCGGCCGGGCGGTGCCGGCCACGAGCGTGCACGCCGGCGCGGACGTGCGGCTGCCGTGCGCCAAGGTGCTCGGCGCGGCCCGCGGCCGGGTGCAGGCGTTCCGGCCCGCGTCGGTCGTCAACATCTCCGCGATGAGCTTCGGCTCGCTGTCCGGCCGCGCGGTCGAGGCGCTCAACCGCGGCGCCGCGCTGGCCGGCTGCCTGCACAACACCGGCGAGGGCGGCATCTCGGTGCACCACCGGCACGGCGGCGAGCTGGTCTACCAGATCGGCACGGCGTACTTCGGCTGCCGCGACGAGCACGGCCGTTTCGACCTGGCCCGGCTCAAGGACCTGGTGGCCGGCGCCCCGGTGCGGGCGATCGAGGTCAAGCTCAGCCAGGGGGCCAAGCCCGGCCTGGGCGGCGTGCTGCCGGCGGCCAAGGTGTCGGCCGAGATCGCCGAGGCCCGCGGGGTGCCCGAGGGCGTGGACTGCATCAGCCCGTCGCGGCACGCCGAGTTCTCCGACCCCGACAGCCTGCTCGACTGGGTCGAGCTGCTGGCCGCCGAGACCGGGCTGCCGGTGGGGATCAAGTCGGCGGTCGGCGACATGGCCTTCTGGCACGAGCTCACCGAGCTCATGGCGACGACCGGCCGCGGGGTGGACTTCGTGACGATCGACGGCGGGGAGGGCGGCACCGGGGCGGCGCCGCTGATCTTCACCGACTCGGTGTCGCTGCCCTTCCAGCTCGGCTTCGCCCGCGTCTACTCCGTCTTCGCCCGGGCCGGGCTGGCCGAGCAGGTCGTGTTCGTCGGCGGCGGCAAGCTGGGGCTGCCGGACAACGCGATCGTCGCCTTCGCGCTCGGCTGCGACCTGGTCAACGTCGCCCGCGAGGCGATGCTGGCCATCGGCTGCATCCAGGCGCAGAAGTGCCACACCGACACCTGCCCGACCGGCGTCGCGACGCAGAACGCGTGGCTGGCCCACGGCCTGGACCCGGCGCTGAAGTCGGTGCGCGCGGCCACCTACATCGCCACGCTGCGCCGCGACCTGCTCAAGGTGGCCGAGGCATGCGGCGTGGAGCACCCGGGGCTGATCGACACCTCGGCGGTGGAGGTGCTCACCGGGCGGACGGCCTCGCGGCCGCTGGGCGAGGTGTACGAGTACGAGCCGGGCTGGGGGCTGCCGTCGGCGGAGGACCGGGCGGCGATCGTGCGGCTGATGACGGGGGAGGGGTCGAAGGGCGGCAGCGCGCCGCCGTCACCCACCGCCGTCGGCTGACAGCCCCGTGAGCAGCGCAGCGAGGAACGAGCGAGGAGCGGAGCGGGGCGCGGAAGCCGACGGTCAGACATCGTCGGCTGACAGGCCGGAGAGGAGGAGGTCGATCCCGGCGTCGAGGGCATGGCGGGCGGCGGCCTCGGGCCAGGAGGTCCCGTCGTCGGGGCGGACCGGGGCCGGGGCGGTCGCCAGCCAGGCCGTGGCCGGGAACCGCTCGGCGTGGTCGGGGACGACGGTGGCGAGGGCGGCCGCCCGCTCGGACCACCACCGCTGCTCGTCCGGCCCCTCGGCGGCGGCCCGCCGGGCGTCGGCCACGGTCTCCGCGGTGCCGCGGACCAGGTGGTAGAGCGCGGTCACCGCGGGTCGGGCCGACGCGGCCGGCAGGCCGCCGGCGCGCAGCACCCGCACCAGCGACTCGAGGACCGCCTGCTCGTGCGGGCCCAGCACCGGCCGGGCGAAGGAGAGCTGCAGCGTCCACGGGTGGCGGACGTGGACGGCGACCAGCTCCGCGGCCCAGGTGCGGACGGCGGCGCGCCAGTCGCCGCCCGGGCCGGGCAGCTCGGCCTCCGCGTGCACCGCGTCGTGCATGAGGTCGAGCAGCTCGGCCTTGCCGGGCACGTAGGTGTAGAGCGCCATCGCGGTGACGCCGAGCCGCTCGCCGACCTGCCGGAGGCTCACGTCGGCGCCGGCGGTCGCGTCGGCGGCGGCGATCCCGGCCGCGACCACGTCGTCGAGGGTCAGGGCCGGCCGCGGGCCGCGGCGCCCGCCCGGCCCCGGCCGCCGCCACAGCAGCCGCAGCGTCGTCTCGGCGTCGCCCTGCCCACCCCGGACCACGTGCCCTCCCGCCGCTGGAACTGTTTATCGCGTATAGAGTTTAGCTCGTGCGGACGATCGGGCTGCCCGGCGGAGCCGGGATCGAGGTGGAGGTGCGGGGCGAGGGGCCGGTCGTGCTGCTGCCGGTGGACCCCCGCGCGGCCGAGGGGGAGCAGGCCGACGCGATGCGGGCGTGGGGCACCGATCCCGAGCTCGGCCGCAGCCTGCTGCGGGGGCTGGCCGACGGGTACCGGGTCGTCGCCTTCGGCTACGAGGCCCACGTGCTGGCCCACCCGCGGCCGGACGCGCTCACGCCGGAGGCGGTGGTGGCCGACCTGCTGGCGGTGGCCGACGCGGTGGGTGCCGACCGCTTCGCCCTCTACGGCTACTCGTGGCTGGCCCTGGCCGGCCTGCAGCTCGCCGTCCGCACCGACCGGCTGACCGCCCTGGCGATGGGCGGGTTCCCGCCGCTCGGCGGTCCGTACGCGGAGATGCTGGCGGTGACGGCGGCGACCCACGCGCTGGCCGCCGCGCCCCGGGCGGAGCCCGCGCCCGCCGCCGAGCCGGGGGACTGGTCGACCGCCGAGGTGGGGCTGAGCGAGCCGCAGGCCCGTCAGTTCCGCACGCTCTACGAGGCGCTGCAGAACTTCGACGACCGGGCGGCCCTGCCGCGGGTGCGCTGCCCGCGGCTGGCCTTCGCCGGCACCGCCGACGTCATCGACTACGAGGAGCGCTGGGGCGGGGTGCGGGTGGACATGGGCCCGCGGCTGGCCGGCTGCGCCGCCGAGCTGACGGCGGCCGGGTGGACCGTCCGCCTGCTCGACGGGCTGGACCACACCGGCGCCATGCAGGCCGGCGCGGTCCTCCCGGTGCTGCGCCCGTGGCTCGACGAGGTGCTGCGGGGCTGACGGTCCGCGCCCCGGGCCACTCGTCCGGTCAGGACCAGCCGATGGGGGGCCGGACGGGCAGGCTGGCCGCGGGGGGCGGGGCGGTCACCACGACGGGTCCACCGCAGTTCCAGCACCGGGGGTGGGCGCCGCCGCTGCCCGGTGCGTCCTGGCCGCCGACCTGGCACGGCGTGCACGTCCAGCTGATCTCGATCCGGGACTCCACGGAGCCGGCTCCTTCGGTCGCCTGCAGGCGCCCCGTCGGGCTGCGGGGAGCTGTCGCCGGGGTTGCATACCCCGGCCGGGCCTCCCGACGCGCGGTCAGTTGCCGCGGAGCAGCTCCTCGAACGACGGGGTGCCGCCGAACGGGCCCTCGAGCGCGTCGGCCGGGGGTGCGGTCGGCAGGCCGGCGATCAGGTCGGCCAGCTCGCCCGCGGCGCGGCGGACCCGCTCGCCCAGGGCGCGGCTGACGCCATCCCCGCCGGCCCAGTCCTCGCTCGCGGCGAAGACCGCCGTCGGCGCGACCACCGCGCGCAGGTAGGCGAACAGCGGGCGCACCGCGAACTCCAGCGCCAGCGAGTGGCGGGCGGTGCCGGCGGTGGCGCCCAGCAGCGTCGGCTTGGAGATCAGCGCGTCCTTGTCCAGGACGTCGAAGAACGTCTTGAACAGCCCGCTGTAGGAGGCGGAGAAGATCGGCGTGACGGCGATCAGGCCGTCGGCGCCGGTCACCGTCTCCACCGCCGAGCGCAGGGCGGCGTTCGGGAAGCCGGTCACCAGGTTGTCGGCCAGGTCGCGGGCGTGCTCGCGCAGCTCGACGACCTCCACCGTGGCGGAGACGCCGCGCTCGCGCAGCGCCTCCACCGTGGCGGTGGTGAGCCGGTCGGCCAGCAGCCGGGTGGACGACGGGACCGAGAGCCCGGCGCTGACGACGGCGAGCGTGCGGGTCGTCATCGGACCTCCACCTCCTCGGCCTCCTCGCGCACCTGGCCGGTGACGTCGTCGCCGGCGGCGTAGACGGTGGCGTCCTTGGCGCCGCCGGCCGCGGCCACCAGCGAGGCGTGCGTCGGGGCGTCGGGCACGTGCGCCGGCTTGAGGGCGGCGAACTCCTTGCGCAGCACGGGCACGACCTCCTCGCCGAGGATGTCGAGCTGCTCGAGCACCGTCTTCAGCGGCAGGCCGGCGTGGTCGACGAGGAACAGCTGGCGCTGGTAGTCGCCGACGTAGTCGCGGAACCCGAGGGTGCGCTCGATGACCTGCTGCGGGCTGCCGACGGTCAGCGGGGTCTCGCGGCTGAAGTCCTCCAGCGACGGTCCGTGGCCGTAGACCGGCGCGTTGTCGAAGTAGGGCCGGAACTCGTCGACGGCGTCCTGGCTGTTCTTGCGCATGAACACCTGCCCGCCCAGCCCGACGATGGCCTGGTCGGCGCCGCCGTGGCCGTAGTGCTCGAAGCGGCGGCGGTAGAACTCGACCATCCGCTGCGTGTGCTCCGGCGGCCAGAAGATGTGGTTGTGGAAGAAGCCGTCGCCGTAGTACGCCGCCTGCTCGGCGATCTGCGGGCTGCGGATCGAACCGTGCCAGACGAACGGCGGGACGCCGTCGAGCGGCCGCGGCGTGGAGGTGAAGCCCTGCAGCGGCGTGCGGAACCTGCCCGACCAGTCCACGACGTCCTCCCGCCAGAGCCGGCGCAGGAGGGCGTAGTTCTCGACGGCGAGCTCGATGCCGTTGCGGATGTCCTGGCCGAACCACGGGTAGACCGGGCCGGTGTTGCCGCGGCCCATCATCAGGTCGACGCGGCCGTCGGCGAGGTGCTGCAGCATCGCGTAGTCCTCGGCGATCTTCACCGGGTCGTTGGTGGTGATCAGCGTCGTGGCCGTCGACAGCTGCAGGGTCGACGTCTGCGCCGCGATGTGCGCCAGCGTCGTGGTGGGGGAGGACGAGAAGAACGGCGGGTTGTGGTGCTCGCCCAGGGCGAAGACGTCGAGCCCGACCTCCTCGGCCTTCTTCGCGATCGTGAGGACCGCCTTGATCCGCTCCGCCTCGGTGGGGGTGCGCCCGTTGGTCGGGTCGGTCGTGATGTCGCTGACCGAGAAGATGCCGAACTGCATGACCGTCTCCGTTGCTAGTTGAGAGCGCAACTACTTTCGCCCACCAGAACCGCGGCGGCCCCGTGGTCATTCCCGAGTCTGCCGCACCCACCGGCGGCGGCGACCCCGGAGGAAGTACGCCGCCGGTCCGACGACGTCGACGGCGATGGGCGGCAGGGCGGCCCGCTGCCGTCCGCTCAATTCGCTCCGGCGCTCGCGGGCCACGGTTCCTCCTCGGCTCGTCGCTCCCGGGCGCGCGCGGTCGCCGCCGCGGTGAGCTCGTCGATGCACGCCGCCATCCCCTCGGCCAGGACTCCGACGTCGTCGACGGCTGCGTCCGCGTCGATCGAGACGGTGAGCGTGCCCGCGTAGGACAGCGCCGCGATCCCGAGCGGCACGCCGCGGACCAGCGGGGCGAGGGGGACCGCCTGCTCCAGGCGGGCACCGGCCAGGGACAGCGGCGTCCCGGGCCCCGGCACGTTCGTCACGAAGAGGTTGACCCGCCGCCCGGCCACCCGGCGCATCCACCGGACGGCGAGGCGGGCCACCGGCACCGGCAGGCGGAGCACGTCCATGACGTGGCCACCACCGGAGGCGAGCCGGCGCTTCAGCACGCGGGTGCGGGCGACCACGGCGGCCAGCCGCCGGAGGTCGTCGGCCTCCCCGACCGGCAGCCCGACGACGAGGATGCCGTCGCGCTGACCCGGCGACCGGGCCCCGACGGGCACGGAGGCCTGCAGCCGCAGTCCGTCGACGCGGTCGCCCCGGGCGAGCAGCAGGCGTCGCAGCCCGGCGGCGACGGCGGTCAGCAGCAGGTCGTTGACCGTCGCGCCGAGCGCGTGCGCCGTCGCCCGCAGCTCGTCCAGCGGCAGGGCGACGACGGTCAGCCGCCGTCCCGGCCCGATCGGCCGGGACAGCGACGTCCGGGGCGCGGCGGTGCGCAGGTCGGCGAGGAGCTGGCGCGTCCGGCGGACCCGGTTCGGGACGACGGCCGGCGTGGGTGCGGGCCCGAGGTGACCCGGCGGGGGTGGGGCGCCCTCCGGGTCGAGGAGCGCAGCGGCGAGCGCCACCCCCCGGAGGCCGTCGGCGAGCGCGTGGTGGACCACGATCAGCACCGCGAACCGGCCGTCGGGCAGGGCGGCGACGTCGGCCCGCCACAGGGGTCGCGACGGGTCCAGCGGGTGCACGAGCCGGGCCGCCGCCCAGTCCAGGGGGTCGCTGCCGGGCGGCAGGGCGTCGCGCGTGACGTGGTCGGCCGGGTCGTCGCCCGGTGCCTCCTGCCACGACGGGCGACCCCCGGCCCGGGTGATCCGCCGGCGCAGTACCGGGAGGACGTGCGCCCGCCGGGCCAGCTCGGCGGCGATCGCGACGGTGTCGACGCCGCCGTCGGAAGCCTGGAACGGTCCGGCCGAGAAGAACGCGAGCAGCGCGATCTGGAACGGCGCGACCGGCTCGTCGACCCAGAGGTTCACGAGCTCGCCGGGGGTCAGCGGCTCCACGTGCCGACGGTGCCCGAGCCCTCGTCGCGGCCGGAGAGGCGTCCGACCTGCCGCTGGCCGCAAAGGTCCTCGTGACCTGATCGTGACCCTGCGGCCCCGTAAGGCGCACACAGCGTCACGGGCCCGGCACCGGGCGAGCAGCTACGCCGCGCGACGTCCCGACACGCTCGGGACGTCGCGCGGGTGACCGGGCGTGTCTGCCACTGTCGGCTGCGAGATCACGGGCCGGACCCCCAGGAGGCGGTTGCCGCATGTTCCGACGCACCGAGGTGACCGGCGGCTCCGGCCGCCAGCCGGAGGGCGTGAGCCCGTCGGGTCCGACGCCCGCAGGGAACTTCGTGGTCGACCAGCAGTGGCCGAACCTGTCCGGTGACCTCGACGCGCTGCTGACCACCGCCCCGGTGTTCCGCTCGTCGGTGCGCGGCTACGACCGGCTGCAGGTCGACAACTACGTGGCGTGGGCCGAGGCGGAGCTGCGGGCCGCGCGCCGCGAGACCGACGACCTCGTGGAGCGCTACGGCCGGGCCTCCGCCGAGCTGGAGATCTCCCGGCGGCTGCTCGCCCGGTCCCCCGAGGGCCAGGAGATGTCGGCGATCTCCGAGCGCATGGGCCGGATGCTGCAGATGGCCGCCGACGAGGGCGCCGAGATCACCGCGTCCGCCCAGGAGGAGGCGGAGCAGATCCTCACCGAGGCGCGGATCGAGGCCGACGCCCGCCTGCGCAAGGCGCACGAGATCAAGCAGATGGCCGTCGAGGCCGGCGACCGCATGCGCGAGGAGGCCCGGCTGGTCCGCGCCGAAGCGACCGCGACGCTCGAGCGGGCACGGGCGGAGGCGGCGCAGATCCTGCGCGACGCCGAGGCGGAGCGCGACCGGCTGGCCCGGGAGGCGCAGGAGTCGCGCTCGCGGGCGGAGGCCGAGCTGGCCAAGTGGCTGGCCGACACCCGCGCGGCCGCCCGGCGGGAGCAGGAGGAGGCCGCCGCGGCCGCCGAGGCCATGGTGGCCGAGGCCCGCGGCGAGGTCGAGGAGCTCGACCGCCGCCGGGTGCGGGCCACGGAGTCGCTGCTGCGGCTCAACGAGCAGATCGGCGTGGCCCTGGAGACCGTGGCCGGCGTGAGCGACCTGGCCGCGGTGATCGGGCCGGGGCGGCCCGCGCCCGTCTGATCCGCGTCACCGCCAGGTCGTCCCTCCGCGCGGCGCGGTGGTGGTCGACGAGCCCTACGCCGCCGAGCGCGCCCTCTGGGCCGGCGTGCGCTGTGCCGTCGCGTCGGACATCCGTGCGTCGCGGGGGTCAGACGCCGGCCGGCTCGGCGTGCAGGCCGGCGGCGGCCGCGCCCGACCCGGCGTCGTCGTAGCCGCCGTCGACCAGCACCGGGCGCCGCCCGGTGCGGGCGAGCAGCGAGGCGGCGATCGAGGCGCGGTAGCCCGACCCGCAGTACACCCACACCTCGCCGACCGGGACCTCGTCGATCCGGTCCACCAGTTCGTGGATCGGGACGTGCAGCGAGCCGCGCACACCCCCGCCGGCGCGCTCGTCGGAGCGCCGGGCGTCGAGCACGACCAGCTCGCCGTCGACGGCCATCGCGGCGGCCAGGCCGGCGAAGTCGGTCACCGGGTAGGACTCCAGCGCCCGCCCGGCGGCGAGCTGCTCCGGCGTGCCGATCGCGGCGCCGGCGAGCCGGTCGATGCCGATGCGCACCAGCTCCCGGCGGGCGTCGGCGACCTGGTCGGGCGTCCCGCCGATCAGGGTCAGCGGTGCGCCCCACGGCACCAGCCACCCGATGTAGGTGAGGAAGTTGGTGGACAGTTCGAAGTTCAGCGCCCCGGGCAGGTGGCCGGCGGCGAACGCCGTGCGTGTGCGCAGGTCGACCACCCACTCCCCGGCGGTGAGGCGTTCGGCGAGCTCCCGCGGATCGACCTCCCGGGGCGCGGAGAGGTCGACCGGGTCGGGGCCGGCCGCGTTGGCCGGGCCCATGTGCGCGTACCAGGCGGGGATCGCGGTGAGCCCGGCGAGGAGCTGGTCGACGAAGCTCTGCTCGTCCTGGGTCAGCGCGGGGTTCACCGCCGCCTGCTCGCCGACGGTGGAGGAGGTGCCGCTGGTCGGGGTGGCCGAGCAGAAGCTGCCGAAACCGTGCGTGGGGAACACCGGGGTGCCTGCGGGGAGCTCGTCGGCCAGCCGGCGCACCGAGTGGTACTGGGCGTGGGTGAGCTCCTGCGTGTGCTCCGGCCCGACCAGGTCGGTGCGACCGGTGGCGCCGAAGAGCATCGAGCCGCCGGTGAAGACCGCCTGGACCGCGCCGCCGGTGTCGGTGAGCACGTAGCTGACATGGTGGTGGGTGTGCCCAGGGGTGTGCAGCACGCGGAACCGCATCGGCCCGGTCTCGAGGACGTCGCCGTCCGCGGCCGGCACCCGCTCGTAGGCCACCCGGTCACCGGCCGGGACGGCGTAGTCGGCGCCGGTCGTGCGGGCGAGCTCGAGCCCCCCGGTCACGTAGTCGTTGTGCAGGTGCGTCTCCAGCACGAGCCCGATCCGGGCGCCGCGCGCGGCGGCCAGGTCGAGCACCCGGTCGATGTCGCGCTGCGGGTCGAGCGCGACGGCGACGCCGTCGGCGGAGACGAGGTAGCTCCGGTCGCCCAGGCTGCCGGTCTCGATGACGTCGATCTCCACGGTCACTCCTCCGTACGGTGAGCCGGGTAGGCGTAGGCGTGCGCCGAGCGGTGGCTCAGTCGGTCGGGGGCCGGGGCGCCGGCGGGTTCGGCGGGGGTGGGCTCGGCGTCATCGGGTCCTCCGGGGTGACGGGGGGGCGTCAGGCCAGGGAGAGGAAGAGGCGTTCGAGCTCGCGCAGGTCCACCTCGCGCGACTCGCCGTCCGTGGCGGTCGAGCAGTGGCGCATCCCGGTCGAGATGACCGCGAACCCGGCCCTGCTCAGTGCCTTCGACGCCGCGGCCAACTGGGTGACGACGGCGGAGCAGTCCCGGCCGTCCTCGATCATCTTCACGATCCCGCCGATCTGGCCCTCGACGCGGCGCAACCGCTTCACGACGTCGGCCAGCTCACCCTGCGGGAGGTCCACGGCGCCAGGGTAGATACCCCCGGGGGTACCACGCAAGGATCGGTCCTTCCCTCCGGGCGGTGACCTGGGCGGTGCCTCGCCGACCACGTCGTCGGCCTCCCCGAGGAGGCGCCGGCGGACGCGTTCGGCACGATCACCGACATCCGGATCGGGCACCACGACGGCGTCGACCGGCCGACACCGGGATCGAGGAGTACGCGGCCGGCGACGCCTCTCAGCCCGCGACACCCAGGTCGTCAGCGAGGTGCACGTCGACGGCACGTTCGAGGGCACGACGGTGGCCTTCGCCGACGGCTGAGGACCAGGCCTACCCCTGCCGTGGACACCGGCACTACCGTCACTGTGCGCAACCATCGCCGCCCGCGGGCGGCGGTACCGGGTGCCCAGGGCGCCCGACCCCCCAGGGGGCGGCCTGCGACGGAGGTGACGCGACGGTGGGGGATCCGGAGCCGGTCGCCGGCGCTGCTCCGGCCGCGGGCGGAGGGATCCCCTGGGTGCAGGCGTCGGCGGCGGTCCACCGGCGGCAGCTGACGGCGGAGCGGCCGGACGCCGCGGAAGCGCTGCGGTGGGTCGCCGGGTCGACCCTCGAACTGGTGCGAGCGGACGTGGTGGCCGTGCTGCGGAGCCCGGAGGAGGATTTCGAGCCGCGCGTGGAGGTCGCCGTCGGGCACGGTGGGCCGGCGCTGGACGGTTGGCCACCGGACGGACTGGGGCCGGTGCTCAGCGTGCCCCTCCCGGGGCAGGCCACCGGCGGGGCACTGCTCCTCGGCCGCTCCCGGGGACGACCGGACTTCACCGAGGAGGAGCGCGGGCTGGCCGCCGACCTGGCGGTGCACGCCGCGGTGGCGCTCGCGCTGGCCACGTCGCAGCACGAGCAGCAGCAGGCGGCGGTGCTGGCCGACCGCTCCCGCATCGCCACCGAGCTCCACGACGACGTCCTGCGGCGGTTGTTCGCCATCGGGATGACCCTGCACTCCGTGGCCGCCGGTCTCGTCCCCGGCGCCGCCGGCGGCCGGGTGCGGGACACCGCGGCCGAACGCCTGCAGGCGGCCGTCGTCGATCTGGACCGCACGATCAACCACGTCCAGCGCACGGTGTTCGCGCTGCAGGACGAGGTGCCCGGCGAGCCGCCCCGCGTCGGGGCGCGGCTGATCGACGCCATCGCGGAACTGTCCGGAGCACTCGGCTTCGAGCCGGTCACCCAGGTGACCGGCTCGCTGGACGAGCTCCCACCCGACGTGCTCACCGACCTGCGCGTCGTCGTCCGCGAGGCACTGGCCAACGTCGCCCGGCACGCCCGTGCCCGTGCCGCCGAGGTCGCCGTCACCGCCACCGGCGGGACGGTGACCGTGGCGGTCACCGACGACGGCGTCGGCCTCGTCGACGTGCCGGACGGCGGTGGGCTGGCGGACCTGCGCAGGCGCGCGCGGTGGCACGGTGGCCACATGGCGGTGGAGCCGGTCCCCTCCGGTGGGACGTGCCTGACCTGGTCCGTGCCCGTGGCGAGGAGCTAGGCCGGCGGACCGCCGTGCGGGGGCGGGCCGGGCGCGGACCGAGGGACCGGGCCGACGGGACGTCCTGCCCTGGGTCCTCCCCGCGACGGCCCGGAGGCTGGGACCGTGACCGACAGCGCGCTCTCGACGCCGGCCGACGTCCGACGGCCCGGCGGCCTCGACCGGCGCCCGCTGTGGCGCCGCTGGCTGGTCGCCGTGTTCCTCGGCGAGACGCTCGGGTTCCTCGTGCCGGTCCTGGCGGTCGTCGTGGGGGCCGACGGCTGGCCCGACGGTGCGCGGCTCGCGGCGCTCGCGGTGGCCGGCGCGGGCGAGGGCGCGGTGCTCGGCGTGGCCCAGGCCCGGGTGTTGACGCGCGTCGTGCCCGGCTTCCGGCCGGGCGCCTGGACGGTCCGTACCGCCGTCGCGGCCGCGCTCGCGTGGGTGCTGGGCATGGCGCCCACCACGCTGGGCGGGATCTGGGCGGACCGGCCGCTCGCGCTGCAGGTGGCGCTCGCGGTGCCCGCCGCCGTCGTCCTGCTGCTCTGCATCGGTGTCGCCCAGTGGACGGTCCTGCGCCCGCTCGTCCCGCACGCCGGGCGCTGGATCGGGTGGACCGCGCTGGCCTGGCTGGTCGGCCTCGCGGTGTTCGTGCTCGTCGCCACACCGCTGTGGCAGCCCGGGCAACCGGTCGGCCTCACCGCTGCCGTCGGGGCGCTGGCCGGTGGGTCGATGGCCCTCGCGATGGCGGCCGTCACCGGGTGGGGGCTGGTGCGGCTGCTGGCTGCCGCCCGGCTGTCCGCCGCCGGGTCCGGGGGGCGGAGCGGGACGCTCGTGGCCGACGGCGGGAACAGGACCTTGGACCCTGAGCCGATCCGGCCACCCAGCACCTAGCCTCTGCAGATCATGGGTGCGGACAACGGGGCTCCTCCGGTGCGGGTCTTCCTGCTCGACGACCACGAGATCGTCCGGCGCGGGGTCGCCGACGTCCTCGAGACCGATCCCGGCATCACGGTGATCGGCGAGGCGAAGAACGCCGCCGAGGCGCTGGCCCGGGTGCCGGCGCTCCGGCCCGACGTCGCCGTCCTGGACGTGCGGCTGCCCGACGGCGACGGCGTGTCGGTCTGCCGCGACCTCCGCTCGCGCATGCCCGAGCTCAGGGTGATCATGCTGACGAGCTACAGCGACGACGAGGCGCTGTTCGAGGCGATCATGGCCGGTGCATCCGGCTACCTGCTCAAGCAGATCCTCGGGCAGGACCTCGTGACCGCCGTGCGGACGGTCGCCGCGGGCGGGTCCCTGCTCGACCCCACCGCCACCACCGCGGTCCTCGAGCGGATGCGGCGGGCCGCCGAGCCGGCCGGTCCGCTGGCCAAGCTGAGCGAGCAGGAACGCACGGTGCTGGAGCTGATCGGCGAGGGGCTGACCAACCGGCAGATCGGCGAGCGGATGTTCCTGGCCGAGAAGACCGTGAAGAACTACGTGTCCCACCTGCTGGCCAAGCTGGGGCTGGAGCGGCGGACGCAGGCCGCCGTCCTCGCGACGGAGCTGCGGAACTCCCCGCGCTGAGGGTCAGCGCAGCGGCGCCGCCCAGCGCAGCCGGGTGCCGCCGTCGGGCAGGGGCTCGACGGCGGCCTCACCGCCGTGGCGCTGCGCCCGCTGCTCGAGGTTGCGCAGGCCGCTGCGGGCGGCCCCCGGGTCGATGCCGCGTCCGTCGTCGACCACCTCGAGCACCACCCGGTCGGAGACGTCGACGGTCACCGTGACGTGCCGGCCGCCCGAGTGCCGCGCGGCGTTGCTCACGGCCTCGCGGACGACCGCCTCGACGTCGGCGGCCAGGTCGCCGCTGACCAGGCTGTCGACCGCCCCGGACATCCGCACGGTCGGCTCGAGGGCGCCGGCGGTCTGGGTGACGATGTCCAGCAGCCGCCGGCGCAGGCTGTCGCCGGCGTCGACCGCGTCTGTCGTGTGGAGGTCGAAGATCGTCGTCCGGATGTCGCGGACGGTGTCGTCGAGCTGGCCGACGACCGAGTGGATCCGGTTGCGGGCCACGGCGTCCCCGATGCGCGGCAGCACCGACTGCAGCGCCAGGCCGGCGGCGAACACGCGCTGGATGACGTGGTCGTGGAGGTCGCGGGCGATGCGGTCGCGGTCCTCGTACACGTCGATCTGCCGGGCGAGGCGCTGCCGTGCCGCCATGTCGAGAGCGGCCGTGGCCTGGTCGGCGAAGGCCGTCATGAGCGGCGCGAGGGAGGCGTCGAACGCGTCGGACCCGGCCGTGCGGGCGGCGATCACCACCGCGTTCCCGGCGTGGCTGCCGCGCAGCGGGAGAGCCAGGCACGGACCCCAGGCGACGTGCGGGTTGCGGTTGTCGTAGGCCAAGCCGGACAGGTCGAGCGTGACCACCGACCCGCCTTCCTCGACGGCCTCCAGCACGGGGCTCTCCTCGCGGGAGAGGTGCTCGTGGGTGAGGTCGCGCAGATCCTCGCCGTGCTGCGCCGCGATGGTGTAGACACCCGTCTCCGGATCGGGTCCGGTCAGCAGCCAGGTGGCGTGGGCCCGGGTCAGGTCGGCGACCCGCTCGGCGATGAGCCCCAGGGCGGCCTCCGGCGAGGGCGCCTCCAGCAGGGCGGCCCGGACGTCGGAGACGGCGGCCAGCCACCGCCGGCGCTGCTCGCTCTCCTCGTAGAGGTGCGCGTTGTCGATCGCGATGCCGGCGGCTCCCGCGAGCGCGGTGAGGACCGCCTCGTCCTCGGCGGTGAACTCCCCGTGCCGCTTCTCGGTCATGTAGAGGTTGCCGAAGACCTCGCCGCGGACCAGCACCGGCACCCCGAGGAAGCTCTTCATCGGCGGGTGGTGCGGGGGGAAGCCGACCGAGCTGGGGTGCTGGCCGAGGTCGGGGATGCGCAAGGGGTAGGGCTCGGTGATCAGCTGGCCGAGCACGCCCTTCCCCTCCGGCAGGTGCCCCATCTGCGCGGCGAGCTCGTCGCCCACCCCGACGTGGATGAAGGCGGCCAGGCCGTCCCCGCCCTGGCGCAGCACGCCGAGGGCGCCGTACTGCGCGTCGACGAGGTCGCAGGCGCTCTCCACGATCCGCCGGAGGGTGCTGGGCAGGTCGAGGCCCGTGGACACGCTGAGGAAGGCGTCCAGCAGGTTCTGCACCCGGCTCTGCGCGCGGGCGACCGAGTCCAGCCGCTCCTGCACCTCGGCGATGAGCTCGGTGAGGCGCATCGCGGACAACGGGGAGCCGTCGCCGCTCCCGTGTGGCCGATCTGGGCTCGGCATGGCTGGTGCACCTCCCACCACCACCGTGCCACGGGCGGCGGGGAAGGGGAAGGCGGGGTTGCGGGGCTTCCGGACCGGATCCGTCACGAATCGGTCGCGGGTGCGGGCACCGCGGTCCGCCATCCCTGCACGACGCCCAGCAGCACGGTGACGAGGCAGACGTCCAGCGTCGTCCCGCGTGGCAGATCTGCCGCCGGCAGGATCCGCGACGGGCCGACGACCGACACCGTCCACCCGGTGCGCTCGGCCGGGTCGTACGCGTCGGCCTCGAACGCCACGACCGCGCCCCGGACCGAGTCGAGCAGGGGACTCCCGAGCCGGACGGGGATCACGACGTCGTCCTCCCTCAGCGTGAAGGAGACGGGCCGGACCACCGGGAGGGCCGACCGGGTGTAGGCCAGCCGGCCGATGCCGGCGGTGCCCAGCAGGCGCAGGCACTCGTCGTACCCCAGCGCCTGGTGCACCCGGTCCTCGTCCGTCGTCGGCACGCCGCCGTCCTCTCCCCGACCCGCGCGGGCGCACAGCCTGGTGGATGCTGGCCCGGACGAGCACCAGGAACTCTCGGCCGCGGTCGGCAGTTCCGGTCAGGGACGGACGTCCCGGACCTGCATGCCTTGGTCACTGCCGGGGTGCGGACCGGGCGGGCAGCGTGGGAGACCCGCAGAGCGAGGAGGAAGCGTGACCGAGGTCAGCGAGGCCGTGACGATCGACGGCGGCGTGCTCGTGGGGCACGACGGGTCGGAGTGCGCGCAGGGGGCGCTGCGCTGGGCCGCGGGCCTGGCCGGCCGCGCGAACCTGGTGCTGCACGTGCTGCGAGCGTGGCAGCTCACGACCGCGCCGCGGCCGAAGACCTGGGCGCCCGGCTACGTCCCGCCGCTCAGCGACTTCGAGCAGGCCGTGCTCGACGACCTCGACGGCTGCGTGCGCGCGGCCCACCTCGACCCGTCGGTGCAGGTGCGCACGCACGTGGTGCACCGGCCCCCGGCCAAGGGGCTCATCGAGGCGGCCAAGGGTGCCGACCTGCTGGTGGTGGGCGCCCGCGGCCGCGGCGGCTTCGCCGGCCTGCTGCTCGGGTCGACCAGCGACCAGGTCGTGCACCACGCACCGTGCCCGGTCACCGTCGTCCGCGAGGGCGCCGGCCGGCCGCTGTCGGTGATCGCGGGGGAGTCCCCGGCCGCTCAGGCCTGAGCGAGGGGCGCGTCGACGCCGGTGACGGCGGCGGCGATCTCCACCGCCCAGGCGTCGATCGCCGGCCAGTCGCGGAAGTCGCCGAGCGGTGCGCGCATCGCGGTCACCATCGCCCGCTCGCCGAAGGACAGCCGGGCCTGGTCGAGCCGCCCCGCGAACACCCGGTGATCGCGGGCACCCGTCAGCGTGGTCAGGGGGGCGGCGTCGTGCGGCTCGTCCGGCGGGAACGGCGGCTCGCCGATCGGCCCGCTGGAGAACAGCCACACCGGTCGCGCACGCAGCGTGTCGGCGTACAGCGCGGCGTACTGCCGGGCCTGGTCCAGCCACCGCCCGGCGTAGACGGCGCTGCCGAGCACGACGGCGTCGAACGGTGCGGGGTTCGGCCGCTGGGCCGCCGGGACGGCGAGGGCCGACAGGCCCGCGGCCCGACCGGCCGGGCAGTCGGCGAGCCCCCGGGCCAGGGCGGTGGCGACGTCCGCCGTCGCGCCGTGCCGGCTGGCCACGACGACGAGCACGCGCGGCGCGCTCACCGGTCGTCCCCGTCCGCGATGACGGGCCGGTGGTCGCTGGACAGCGTCATGGTGGTCCTCCCGGTCAGGCGGGGGCGTCGGCGGTCTGGGGGACCGGGACGAGCACGCGCACCCCGACGACGCCACCGACCGTGCTCGCCAGTGCGCGCAGTGCCCGCTCCTCGACCTCGGGGGACACCTGCGGCAGCCCGCGGGTGCGGCGGATCGCGGCCAGCCCGTCGGTGACCGAGACGTCCCAGGCCCCGAGATCGCCGGTGTAGCCCTCGACCAGCCGCAGCACGTTGCCGCGGATCTCGTCGTCGTGCCGCACCAGCGTGCGCAGCAGGTCGCGGCGGCTGACGATGCCCACCAGCCGGCCGTGCTCGAGCACGGGCACGCTGCGCAGCCGGTCGTCGACGAACAGCCGCGCGATGTCGGCGAGGTCGTCGCCGGCGTCGACGGTGCGCACGCGGGGGGTCAGCACGCCGCGCACGAGCAGCGACGGCGGGCCGGCCTCGCGGCGTCGCGGCGGGCGTGCAGCCGCGGGTCGGGCGGCATCCGGTCCCGCAGCACGTCGGCCTCGGCCACGATGCCGACCAGCAGGTCGTCCTCGTCGACGACGGGCAGCGCCGCGAAGCCCCGCTCGGCCATCACCTCGGCGGCGTACTTGGCGGAGGTGTCCGGTCCCACCGTGACGACCCCGCGGGTCATGACGTCGCGTGCCTGCACGGGATGCTCCTCGTCGTGTCCTGCCCGCGTCGCTGCGCGGCTCGTGCCGCCGACGCTAGGCAGGTCGGCCACCGCTGCTCAGGGCCACCGGGCGCAGCCGGGAGGGACCTCCGTCCCTGCCCCGGCCGGCGGTCGGCCCGCACCCTCGGCGGCATGGACACGCGCATCACGGCACAGCCCCCGGCCGCCTTCTCGCCGGACCGGCCACCGGTCCCGCCGGAAGCCCTCCGGCCGGCGGTGCCCGCGGCAGCACCGGCACCGGCCGGCTACTGGCGACGCATCCCACCGGACCGGGCGGGCGCCCTCGCGGTCGCCGCGCTGGCCGTCGCCGGCGCCACCGCGGTGGGCCTGCGGTGGGCCACCCGCCCGGCCCGCATCGGCCCGATCACGATGGGTCCCGGGGGCTGGGTGAGCGTCAAGGGCGCGAAGCCGCCCGCCGATCCGGGCGACCGCCCGCTGTGGGCGAAGCTGCTGCGCTCCTACCGTCTCTGACCCGACCCCACGCTCGGGGAGCACCGCGCGGTCCACGCCCCTGCGCCGGTCCTGGTCGTCCGTCCCGCTGCGGCCGGCTGACGACCGCGTCAGCGGAAGCGGGTGGCCCAGAGCGGCTCGACCGCCGCCCAGCCCTGCTCCCACCGCCGGTCGCGCCGCCGCTCCAGCAGCCAGAGGACGACGAGGTGGCCGCTCAGGGCCGCGATGACCAGCCCCAGGGCGGTGAGGACCCCGAGGACGACGCCCTGCCCGGTGGCCTCCCCGCCGGTCAGCGGCTCGTCGGTGAGCTGCCCGTCGTCGTCCACCCAGACGTCGACGGTCGTGCCGGACCGGCTGCCGACGGGGGCGTCCACCTGGCCGGTGTGCCCGAGGCCGTCCGGCCCGAGCCAGGTCGCCGGGGTCGGCACGGCCGGCGTGGCCGCCCCGTCGCCCTCCCGCGCGTCGGCGAGCAGCGTGGCGCTGGTGGGGTGGCGGCTCGCCGCCTGCTCCGCGGCGACGGCGTGCAGCGTGCCCGACGCTCGGGTGCCCACGGCCGTGCCGGCCGGGACGGCCGCGAGCAGCAGCACGACCAGGACGGCGCGGGACAGGAACTCGACGCGGTCGCAGGCCCGCTTCAGCGGGCCCGAGCCCAGGGTGAAGCGGCGGCGCAGGGTGCGCGACGGGACGCCGGTGGCGGACACGGCAGCAGACTGGCCCACGAGGGCCCGCGGCGGACGGGGCCGAGGTCCCGGTGCCCCGAGACCTTCGCCACGTCACCCCGACGGGGACGGGACCCCAGGGTGGCGACGTGACGCCGCCGACCCTCGCCCGCCCACGCCCGCTGCGCCACCCGCGGTCCCGCGCCACCGGCCCGCTGCGGGCGGTGCGCGACGTGGTCGTCGGCGGCGCCGAGGTGCTCGCCGTCCTGGTCGCGGCGCCCCTCCTGCGCCGCCGCTACAACCGCTGGGGCGCCACCGCCGCCGAGGTGGCCGCGCCGCTGCCCGGCGACGAGCTGGTGCCGGCGCCCCGCCTGGGCTACACGCGGGCGGTCACCGTGGCGGCGCCGGTCGAGGACGTGTGGCCGTGGCTGGTCCAGATCGGCCAGGGCCGCGGCGGCCTGTACAGCTTCGACGGCCTGGAGAACCTCGTCGGCTGCGACCTGCACAGCGCCGGGAGGATCCACCCCGACCTGCAGCGGCTGCGGGTCGGCGACGTGATCCGCCTGGCCCCGGCCGACGGTGCGCCGTTCTTCCGGGTGGAGCACATCGAGGCCCCCACCACGCTGGTCCTCCTCGGCGGCGGTCCCCAGCCGGACGGACCGCCCGACGGGGACCCGCACATCACCTGGCAGTGGGTGCTGCACGCGGTCGACGGCGGGCGGCGCACGCGGCTGGTCGTGCGCCAGCGGCTGGCCTTCCCACCGGCCCAGCGGCTGCTCTGGCACGTCGTGGAACCCGTCACCTTCGTGATGGAGCGGCGGATGCTCCGCGGCCTCGCCCGCCGGGCCGAGGGCCGTTCCCGGTGACGCGCACCCTCCGCCGCCTGCCCGGTCTGGTCGCCGCGGTGGGCGCGGCCGTGGCGTCCGTGGGCGTCGTGCGGCGACCGTCGGGCGACCCGGTGCCGGTGACGACGGTGCGCGGGCAGCGGGCGCAGCTGGCGGGCAGCGGGCTGTACCGCCACGACACGGTCTTCACCGCGGCGGGCAACACCGCCGTCGACGCGGTGGTGCTCGCGTTCGGCATCCCGCTGGTGCTCCGTGCC
Source organism: Blastococcus sp. SYSU D00669 (assembly GCF_054050715.1). NCBI lineage: Bacteria > Bacillati > Actinomycetota > Actinomycetes > Geodermatophilales > Geodermatophilaceae > Blastococcus > Blastococcus sp. SYSU D00669. The sequence continues at coordinate 49,507 of NZ_JBJGZV010000016.1, read as the reverse complement.
TGGCTGCGGCACCGCGCGGGCTCGCCCCCGGGAACCCTGCTGCTGACCGGCTCGCTGGGGTACCTGCTGTACGTGTACGCCACCTACGCGGTGGGGGTGGCGTACAACCCCCTCTACCTCGCCTACGTCACGCTCCTGTCGGCCTCGCTGTTCGGCTTCGCCGCCGCGTGGACCGCGACGGACCGCGCCGTGCTCGACGCGCTCGCCCGCGACCCGCGCGTCCCGCACCGCGCGCTCTCGTGGTTCCTGCTCGCCTCCGCGGCGCTCACCGTGGCCGCGTGGCTGCCGTCCCTGCTCACCGCGCTCCTCGAGGGCGGCGCCCCGGAATTGCTCGACGTCTACACCACGCCGGTCACCTACTCGCTCGACCTCGCCGTCGTGGCCCCGGCCGCCGCGCTCGCCGGCCTGTGGGTCCGCCGGCGCGACCCCCGCGGGTACCTGCTGGCCGTGCCGCTGCTGGTCACGATCGTGCTGCTGTTCCCGACGATCGGCCTGAGCACGGCCCTGCAGGCGGCCGCCGGCATCCCCTTCACGCCGGCCCAGGTCGCCGGTCCCGTCGCCGGCTTCGGCGTCCTGGGCGTCCTCGGCGCCCGGCTGCTGGTGCAGGTGCTGCGCGCCGTCCCGTCGACGACCGCGTCCGCGCGGGGAAGGTCGGACCGGTGACCGCGTCCGCCCTGCGCTCCGCCGTCCTCGGGGTCGGGATGGAGCGGCGGCTGCGCCGGCGCGTGCGGCGGCTGGGGGTGCGTCCGGGACCGGCGGACCCGACCCCCGTCACCGACCGCGACCTCGCCGACCTGCCCGCCCCGGCCCGGCGGTGGTTCGCCGCGTCCGGGGCCGTCGGCCGCCCGCGCGACGTCTCCCTCCTCGCCCGGTGGACCGGCACCTTCCGCCTGCGGCCCGACGGGGGCTGGCTGCCGTTCGAGGCGTGGCAGTACAACACCGCCTCCACGATCGCGCGGATCTGGACGATGCGGATGGACGTCGCCGGCGTCGTCCCGATGTTCGGCGTGGACAGCTACCTGCACGGGCAGGGCCGCATGCGGGGGAAGGTGCTCGGCCTGGTGCCGGTCGCCGACGGCGCCGGACCCGAGTTCGACGCCGGCGAGCTGGTGACCTGGCTCGACGACGCCGTCCTCCTCGCCCCCACCATGCTGCTGGCCCGTGCCGTCCGCTGGTCGCCGGTCGACGACGAGCGGTTCGACGTGGCGCTCACCGACGCCGGGCGCACCGTCACCGCCCGCGTGACCGTCGACGACCGGGACCGCGTCGCCGACGTCGCGACCGAGGACCGCTGGGCCGATCTCCCCGGCGGGCCCACGCGGGCACGCTGGACCACTCCCGTGCGCGGCTGGACGGAGATCGGCGACCGCCTGGTCCCGCACGGCGGCGGCGCGGTCTGGCACCTCTCGGGCGGGCCGTACGAGTACGCCCGCGCCACCGTGGACCCGGCCACGGTCCGGTGGAACGTGGCGCCGGGCTGAGGGTCCCCCGGCGCTTCAGGCCGTGTGCGGCAGCGCCTTCTCCAGGCGCAGCATCGCCTGGGGGTGGGCGTCCCAGACCAGCGCCGAGCGCAGCCGCGTGCGCTCCAGCGGGGCGTCGGTCGCCGCCGGCAGGGGCACCCCCGTCCAGCCGAGGGGGACCAGTTCGAGCAGGACCCGCTCCTCCGCCTCACCGGCGCGGAGCCAGGCCGCCCGGTCGTCGGCCCGGGTGGCCACCAGCGCCAGCATCTCGTCGCCGTCGGCCGGGGCGGGCCGGGCGAGGCGGCGGCGCGGCGACCCCTCGTCGACGGGGACGAGCTGGACGTCCTCCAGCTCGGCGACCTCCGCGAGACGGGTCAGGACCTCGTCGGTGCCGGCCGGGACCGGGCGGTCGGCGGCGGCCGTGGCCAGGTGCGCCAGGACGGGCCGGGTGGCCGGGACCGGCGTCACCACGGCCGCGAGGTCGGGGTCGGCCGGGTCGGGGAACCGCTCGACGTCCGCGTCGAACCCGGCCACCGCGAAGGCGAGACGGGCGTCGAAGAGGTCGGCGCCGAGGCCCCGCACCACGCGCCGTTCGGGGAGCCCGGGCCGCGCCGCGCGGCCGCGCCCCACCCGAAGGAGGACCGGTGCCGGGCGGACGTCGGCATACGGCGCGGGCTGTGCCATCGGGAACTCCTCGGGACGAGCGGTACCCCTCCAATCTCGATCGCCGGGGTGGCCCTCGCCTGGGTCCGGCGTCACCTCCCGGGCGGACGTTGGTCCCCGCCCGGACACGGACCAACGCCGGTGTCCCCGGGCCCGGCGGCTGGCGAGGCTCGGGGTCTGCCTCCGAAAGGACGGACCATGACCGAGCACCGGAAGCCCTACCCGCTCCGCATGGACGCGGCGGAGGAGCCGCGCGCGTCGCGGGCGCTGTGGCTGGTCAAGTGGCTGCTGCTCATCCCGCACTACGTCGTCCTGGCGTTCCTCTGGACGGCGTTCGTGGTGGTGAGCGTCATCGCGTTCTTCGCGATCCTGTTCACCGCCCGCTACCCGCGCGGGCTGTTCGACTTCAACGTCGGCGTGATGCGCTGGAGCTGGCGGGTGCACTACTACGGCTACGGCGCCCTGGGCACCGACCGGTACCCGCCCTTCACCCTCGCCGACGTGCCGGACTACCCGGCGCACCTCGACGTGGCCTACCCGGAGCGGCTCTCGCGCGGGCTGGTGCTGGTGAAGTGGTGGCTGCTGGCCATCCCGCAGTACCTCATCGTCGCGGTGTTCGTCGGCGGCGGGATCTGGCTCGGCACCAACACCGCCGACGCCGACGGCATCTGGGACACCAGCTGGGGCGCCGGCGGGCTCGTCGCGCTGCTGGTGTTCATCGCCGGCGTCGTCCTGCTGTTCTCCGGTCGCTACCCCCGGCCGCTCTACGACTTCGTCCTCGGCATGGACCGGTGGGCGCTGCGCGTCGCGGCCTACGCCGCGCTGATGACCGACGAGTACCCGCCGTTCCGCATGGACATGGGCGGCCCGGACCCCGGCACGGTGCCGGCCGGCCCGGTGCCCCCCGCGCCGTCCGGGACGCCGGCCGCCGCCCCGGCCCCGCCGCCCGCGAGCTGGAGCGCCGGCCGGGTGGTGGCCCTCGTCTTCGGCGTCCTCCTGCTCTTCGGCGCGGGCGGCACCCTGGTCGGCGCCGGCACCCTGCTCCTGGCCGACCAGACGCAGCGGGACGGCAACTACCTCATGACGCCCGACGCCCGGATCGAGACCGACCGGTACGCGGTCACGACGGACTCCTTCCGCCTCGAGGGCGAGGGGCTCGACTGGGCGGTCGACGAGCTCATCGGCACCGCCCGGATCGAGGTGGCACCGGTCGACGCCGACGACGAGCTCTTCGTCGGGGTGGCCCGCGCCGCCGACGCCGAGACCTACCTGGACGGCGTCGGGCACGCCTCCCTGGACGACCTGTCGGCGAGCGCCACCGGCAGCGGGTCGGAGCGGTTCGACACCACCGACCACGCCGGCGGGGCCCCGGCGCAGCCGCCCACCGAGACCGACATCTGGGTGACGTCGAGCAGCGGCAGCGGCACCCAGGCGGTGACCTGGCGGCCCGACGACGGCGACTGGGCGGTCGTGGTCATGCGGGCCGACGGCACCGCCGGTGTGGACGCCGAGGTCCGGGCGGGCGCGACGCTGCCCGGGCTGGGCTGGGTCATCACGGGGCTGTTCGTGGCCGGCGCCGTGCTGCTGGCGCTCGGCGGGCTGCTCGTCGGCCTGTCGGTGCCGAAGGCGCAGAGCCGGCCGCCGGTGCAGATCCCCGCGCCCCGCGAGCCGGTGACGCCGACCGGGCAGGCCGGCGCCGAGACCGCGCTGACCCGCGACCCCGGGCGCTGACGCCGCGCCGGGTCCACCGGCTCCCGGGACCAACGTCCCGGGAGCCGGTGACGTCGGCCTGCGGAGGCGGCTCTCGCCGGACGGCGACGGTGGACCCGGACGGGGGAGAGCCCCACGGACGCACGAGTAGGAGCCGGACGTGGACGCAGCGAGCCAGCGGATCGTCGTCGGCATCGACGGCTCGGCGGGGGCCCGCGCGGCGCTCGCCTGGGCCCTGGCCGAGGCCGCCCGGCGCGGCGCCGGCCTCGAGGTCGTCAGCGCCTTCCCGGTCGACTTCTACTGGGCCGACCCGTACCTGCTCGACACCGCCCGGATCGACGAGATCCGGGCGGACACCGAGGCCCGTGCCCGGGCGGCGGTGGAGGAGGTGCGCACGGAGGTCGGGACGGCGGACGACGTCGACGTGCAGGTCGTGGTGGTGGCGGGCGCGCCGTCCGCGCACCTCGTCCAGCGGTCGGAGGGGGCCGACCTGCTGGTGGTAGGCAGCCGCGGCCGCGGCGCGGTGCGCAGCGCCGTCGCCGGCTCGGTGGCGCTGCACTGCTCGGCCCACGCCCGCTGCCCGGTCGTCGTGGTGCACGCGGCCGCAGCCGACCCGGCCGAGCCGCCGCGCGTGGTCGTGGGCCTGGACGCCTCCGACCACGCACGCGCCGCGCTGCTCACCGCGGTGGCCCAGGCGGAGCCGCTGGGCGCCCGCGTCGACGCCGTCCTGGCGTACGAGGCACCCAACTACTGGAGCGACCTCTACGCGGTCATGGCCCCGCCGCCGGGGGAGAGCCGCGAGCACGCGCAGGAGCGGGGCGAGGCGGTGGTCCGCGACCTCGTCGGCCAGGAGGCGCTGGACCGGGGCGCGGTGCGCGTCGTCGTCGTCGAGGGGCACCCCGGCCCGGTGCTCGTGGGCGAGGCCACGGGGGCGCGGCTGCTCGTGGTCGGCAGCCGCAGCCGCAACCAGCTGCAGGGCGTCGTCCTCGGCTCGGCGGCGCTGCACTGCGTGATGCACGCGCCCTGCCCGGTGATGGTGGTGCACCGGCAGCCGGAGACAGCCGCGGGCGCGTCCGCGGACGCGGTCGCCGCCACGGCGCCCGCCGGCTGAGCCGCGGCCGTGCTGGCCTGGGTGGTCGACCCGCCGGGGCCGATCGACGCGGGTCCGCTGCGGCGGGTGGAGCGGCCGGTGCCCGAGCCCGGCCCGGGCCAGGTGCGGGTGCGGGTCACCTGCTGCGGCGTGTGCCGCACCGACCTGCACCTCGCCGAGGGCGACCTGCCGCCCCGGCGGCCGCAGGTGACCCCGGGGCACGAGGTCGTCGGGGTGGTCGACGCGCGGGGCCCGGGAGCGACGCGGTTCGAGGTGGGGGAGCGGATCGGGGTCGCCTGGCTGGGCCGCACCGACGGCACCTGCGCCTACTGCCGGCGGGGTGACGAGAACCTGTGCGCGCACCCGGCGTTCACGGGCTGGGACCTCGACGGCGGGTACGCCGACGCCTGCCTGGTCGACGAGGCGTTCGCCTACCGGCTCCCGCAGGGGCTGGACGACGTCGCCGCGGCGCCGCTGCTCTGCGCCGGCATCATCGGCTACCGCGCGCTGCGCTGCGCCGCCGTGCCGCCCGGCGGCCGCCTGGGCATCTACGGCTTCGGCGGCAGCGCCCACCTCACCGCGCAGGTCGCCCTGGCCCAGGGCCTGCGCGTGCACGTGTTCACCCGCGGGGAGCGCAACCGGGCGCTGGCCGCCGAGCTCGGCGCCGACTCGGTGGGCGGCGCGGCCGACGACGCACCGGAGCCCCTGGACGGCGCGATCCTGTTCGCCCCCGCCGGCGACCTCGTGCCGGTGGCGCTGCGCGCCCTCGACCGGGGGAGCACCCTGGCTGTCGCCGGCATCTGGCTGTCACCGATCCCGGCGCTGGACTACGCCGCCGAGCTGTTCGAGGAGCGCCGGCTGCGCAGCGTCACGGCCAACACCCGCCGGGACGGCGAGGAGTTCCTCCGGCTGGCCGGACGGCTCGGCGTGCGGGCGACGACGACCGCCTACCCGATGGCGGCCGCCCCGGAGGCGCTCACCGACCTCGCGCACGGCCGATTCAGCGGCGCCGCCGTCCTCACCACCTGACCGCTCGGGCCCGATCGGATGGTGGTCGACCGGAGGTCGACGCCGCAGAACGGGTGCCGCCGACGGGGAGCGGGAGCACGGCGCGCTCAGCCCCGTCGCCGGACGGCGCGGGCGACCAGCCACGACACGACGACCCAGCCGAGGACGCCCACCCCGACGACGCGGTTGACGTCGACCGCCGGCTGCCAGGTGACCTCGCCGTCCTTGACCACGAGAGCACCCGCGGGGCGGGCGATCAGGCCGAAGCCGCCGCCCTCGCCCTCGCCCTCCTGCTCGCCGCCCTGCCGGCCGGAGCCGCCCCCACCACCCCCGCGGACGACCGCGGCGGGGATGACGGTGACACCGTCCCGCTCGTAGGGCTCGCCGAAGACGCGGCGCACCGTCAGCGCGTCGCGCACGGTCGGGATCAGTTCGGACACGGTCATGGACGGCTCCTCCGTCGTCGGGCGGTGGTTCGGATGCTCGTGTGCACGGTGTCGGCCAGCAGCACGGCGGGGACGGCGAGGGCGGTGCCGAGGCCGGTCGGCGCCGCGGGTGTGCGGCGGTCGTCCCAGCCTCGCGCCGTCGCCCGGGCCCGGGCGTCGTCCGTACGTCACCGATCGACGCCGACCTTCGGCCCTTCGGGAGGGCCCCGGACGCCGTCAGCGTGGACCCGTGACCCGAGGCACGCAGGAGCCCGGACACGGCGGTGGCGGTCGGCGCGGCCGCGGTCCGCGAGCGGCCGTCGTGACCGTCGAGCGCGCGGGCGCCGCCGACCTGGCCATGGCGGCGCTCTCCGCGAGAGGGGCGGTCCCCGAGCAGCTCGGCGTCGTCCTGCGGCTCGCCCCCGGGACCCGGGTGGACCCCGCGGCGCTGCGCCGGGTGGCCGCCGACCGGCTGGGGGCGGTGCCGCGGCTGCGCCAGCGGCTGGTCCGCGTGCCGCTGGTGGCCGGCCGCCCGCTCTGGGTCGACGACCCGGCGTTCGACCCCATCGCCCACGTCGACCGGCTGGTGTGCGCGGCGCCGGGCGACGAGCGGGCGCTGCTCGACCTCGCCGCCGTCCTCGCCCGGGAGCCGCTGGACCGCACGCGGCCGCTGTGGTGCGCGGCCGTGGTCACCGGGCTGGCCGGGGGAGGCGCGGCGCTGGTCGCCGTCCTGGACCACGTCGTCGCCGACGGCATCGGCGGCCTCGCCGTGCTCGGCCGGCTGGTCGACCCCCAGCCCGCGCCGGCGCCGGTCCCGCTCCGCCCACGACCGGCCTACCGCGTGCTCGTGGCCGAGGCGACCCGCGCGAAGCTCGCCGCGCTCGGCCGGGTGGCGGCGGCGTGGCCGGCCGCCCGCGCGTCGCTGCGCGCCGGCGGTGGGCTCCGGCCCCCGCGTGCCGCGGCGTGCTCGCTGGTGGCGGTCACCGGCGACGACCGGCGGTTCGCCGTCGCCCGGGCCGACCTCGCCGCGCTGCACGCCACCGCCGCCGCGGTCGGCGCCACGGTGAACGACGCCGTCCTGGTGGCCGTGACCGCCGCCCTGCGCGACCTGCTCGCGGCCCGCGGCGAGTCGGTGCCCGCCTTCCGGGTGGCCGTGGTCGTCGCGGGGAGGCGGTCGGCCGACCCGGCCGCGCTGGGCAACGCCACCGCGCCGGTGGTCGTGACCGTGCCGGCCGAGGGGCCGGAGCCCGACCGGCTGTGCCGGATCGCGGGCGTGGTCCGGCGCCTCCGGGCGGACGCCGCCGGGCCGAGCGCGCTCGCCCTCGCCGGTCCGCTGTTCCGCCTGCTCGCCGGGCTCGGCCTGTACCGCGCCTGGCTGCGCCGCCAGCGGCGCTTCCACACCCTGGTGAGCAACGTCCCCGGGCCGCCCGGCCCGGTCGCGGTCGGCGGCCTCCCGGTCACCGGCATGGTGCCCTTCGCGGTCGGGGACGGAGGCGACGTGACCTCGTCGTTCGTCTGCCTCTCCTACGCCGGCACCCTGGTGGTGACGGCAGTGGTCGACCCCGGGCGCGTGCCGGACCTGCCGGCGCTGACCGCCGCTCTGCAGGCGGCCCTGGACGGGCTGTGCGCTGCGGCCACGGTGCCGGCCGCTCACACGTAGTCGGCCCTCCTCAGCCAGGTGAAGGCCGCCCAGCCGGGGAGCACCGGCAGCCAGAACGTCGCGATGCGGAAGAGGAACACCGCGGGGACGGCGACCGTGTGGTCCATCCCCGCGGCGACCAGACCCGCGACGAGAGCGGCCTCCAGGGCGCCGAGGCCACCCGGGGTCGGCGCAGCCGCGGCGACCGCCGCGCCGGCCAGGTACACGGCTCCCACGGTCGCGAGCCCCAGCCCACCACCGAAGGCCAGCGTGGACAGGTAGACGCAGACGACGTAGCCGAGCGTGACGACGACGGACCCACCGAGCAGGAGGGCCGACCTGCCGGGGCTGTGCAGCACGTGCGCGACGCCGGCCAGGGACCGGCGCAGCAGGGGGAGCAGCCGGGCGGCGAGGAGCCGGCGGACGGCCGGCACGGCCGTCGTCGCAGCGCTCAGGGCCAGGACGGCCAGGGCGCCCCAGCCGGCCACCTCGGGGTTCGGCAGCCGCACGGAGCCGAAACCCGAGCGGCCGGCCCGGACGGCGAACGCCAGCAGCAGGGCCAGGTGGACGACGAGGCCGGCCACGGTGCTCAGCCCGACGGCGGAGGTGGCCACCGGCAGGTCGACGCCGCTGCGCTGCAGGTAGCGGACGTTCAGCGCCATGCCGCCCAGGCCCGCCGGGACCAGCCTGCCGGCGAAGGAGGAGGCGAGCTGGGCCAGCAGCGTGGGCAGCGGGCGCAGCCGGGCCGCCACCGCGCCGGCGACGCCGAGCGCGGCGCCGACGTAGGTCAGCGCCGACGCCCCCAGGACCAGCGGCAGCCAGGTCCAGTCGGCGTCCCGGACGCGGGCGACGATCCCCGGCACGTCGCCGAGCTGGGGCGCCAGCACATAGGTGCCTACGGCCAGGGCCAGCACCGTGAGCACGGTCCTGGGCCGCACCCGGTCCAGGTGGGCGAGCCTGGGCTCGGGCACCCGGCACCGGGCGGCCACGGCCGCGCGGAGCCGCTCCAGCAGGTCCCGGCGGTGCCTGAGCGCCTCCTTCGTGGCACCGCCGAACGTGTCCGGCTGCAGCCGGGGCAGCGACGCGGCCACCGGCTGGGGGCCCAGCACGGCCACCGCGGTGCTCACGACCGGCTCGACGCCGGCCTCCAGGGCCAGCGCCACCAGGAGCTGGGCGACGTCGGCGTCCAGCAGCGCGTCGTCCGCGGCGGCCTCGCTGAAGCCGAAGTCGATGAGCCACGGCCGGCCCCCACGGTCGAGGAGGACGTTGGCGAGGCGCAGGTCCCGGTGGGCGATGCGGTGCCGGTGCAGGATCGCGACCTGCTGCCAGATCTCCCGCAGCACCGGCGGTGCCACCGCGGCGGCGGGCACGCGGTCCAGCGACGAGCCGTCGACCCGGTCGAACGACAGCAGCAGGGAGTCGCGCCCCACGGTGGCGACGGTGCGCAGGCGCGGGGTCCGCACACCGGCGTCGCGCGCCAGGAGCGAGACGAGCGCCTCGTGCTCCACGGTGCGCCGCAGCGAGGAGAACGGCCGCTCGTCCCCGACGTCCTTGAGCCGGACGTACCGGTAGGCCCGGAACAGCAGGTCCGCGGCCCGCTGCTCGGCGCCGAGGACCTTGGCGAACACCTGGGTGCCGTCGTCGAGGGTGCCGAACCAGGGGACCGAGCCGCGGGCGTCGACCGCCGCCGGCTCGAGACCGACCAGCGGCAGGCCGCTGCCCCGCAGAGCCGCTGCGACGGCGGCCGCGGTGGGCCGTGAGCTGGGCCGCCCGAACGCCAGGAGCACCCCGGCGCCGGCCGCCGCGCCGAGGACCACCGCGAGGGCCAGGTCGGTCGGCCGGGTGACCGGCACGAGCAGCCGCAGCCCCACGACCAGCACGAGCACGAGCGCCCCGGCGCGCCGCCACGCGCGGGAGACGGAGGGTGCGAGCACGACGAAGGACGCGGCCGTGACGGCGAGGCCGTCGACCGCGAGGGTGGTGTCCAGGCCCCCTCGCCACGCCACCTCGCGCGCCGGCGCATCCGTGCCCGAGCGGTCGACGACTGCTGTCGCCGCCCGCAGCAGGCCGGCCGCGAGGAGCCCACCGGCGAGCAGCGCGCTCAGCAGCCGGTAGCGGCGGGTCACCAGCGGGAGGATCCACGCGGCGGCGAGCGAGGCGACCACCAGCAACGTCGCGGCGCCGACCAGGACCCGCCCGACCGCCGGGGTCAGGAAGGCCAGCCGCCGCACCAGGTCCTCGTCGAGGCGCAGCAGCGCGTCGTCGGCCCAGCCGACCAGGGCGAGCAGGAGCAGGCCGGTCAGGGAGAGGACGAGGGTGCGCAGCAGGTCGCTGGGGGACCGGACGTAGCCGGTGACCTCCTCCTCGGTCCGGTCTGCGGCGGCCGGGACGGCGACGCGTTCGGCCGCCGCGGTCGTCCCCGTCACGGCCGCCCGGTCGGCGTCGCGGTCCGGGCCCGGACCGTGAGGTAGACCACCCGGCCGACGGACTCGAGGACGCCGGCGCTGAGCAGTGCGGTGCTGATCAGCGCGAGGGCGCTCGTCGACTCGGTGCTCACCTCGCGCTGCACCACCTGCAGGACGACGAGGACGAGCAGGACGGCCACCTCCTGCCAGGTGCGCTCCAGCACCAGCCGGCCGTCGACGCGCTCGGCCCGACCCAGCATGTAGCGGCCGCGCACCACCCCGAGCCCCGCCCCGATCAGCGCGCCCAGGAGGAGCGCGACCAGGTGGGCCGATCCCGCGGCGACGTCCTTGGCCAGGACCCCGCCGACGAGCAGCAGCGCTACCAGCGGCTCCAGCCACTGCTGCCACAGGCGGACGGCCCGCTGCCGCCCGCCCAGGTGGTAGCGGCGGCGCAGCACCCTGCGGCGCCAGACGCCGGCAACCGCCAGCACGACGAGCACGGCCAGCACGACCAGCTCGAGGACACCGTTCTCCGCGGGCGGCCCGGACGCGGCCAGCGCCTGGGTCCCCGTCGACGCGGCAGTGGGCACCGGACCTCCCCGCGCCCGCCGGACGGGACCCCGACGGGACCGGGCGCCCTCCCGCCGGGCGGGGGTGTGCGTGCCGACCGGACGCTATCGGGGCCCGGCTCCGCACCGGAAGGTCCTCGGTCCCGGCCGGGGACGACTCCCGACCCGGTCCGGGGGGCTGGTCACGGCCCTAGCGTGCCGGGTATGAGCGAGCAGCTGACCCGCCCGCCGTCAGCCACCGCCCGCCGGGCGAGCGCCGTGGCCGGCGCGCTGGCGAACGCCGTCCTGCTGGTGCTCATCCACGTCTGGCCGGGCTGGGACGTCGTCCCGTTCCTCACCGACGACATGGAGCGCGTCCTGCCGTTCGTCGACGCCGCGCTCGTCGCCGGCATCGTCGTCGCGCTCGTGCAGCTGGTGCGCCCCGAGGGCTGGCTCGCCCCGGCCGGGACGCTGGTGACGACGGCGTTCGGCCTCGCCGCGACCCTGCGCATGCTGCAGGTCTTCCCGCTCGACCTGAGCCCCGGCTGGGAGACCGCCGCCCGGGTGGTGCTGGTCGTCGGCGTCGTCGGCGGGGTCATCGGGCTGGTCGTCGCGCTGGTCTCCCTGCTGCGCCTGCGCTCCGCGGGGCGGGCGTAGGCACGCCGACGACGAGGTTCAGCAGCGCGCCGACCGCCACGCCGGCCGCCGCACCGCCGAGCACGTCCAGCGGCGCGTGCGCGCCCAAGTACACGCGGGCGACCGAGTTCAGGACGGCGAGCAGCAGGACCACCAGCTGCCAGCGCCGCCGCAGGTAGGGGAGGAGCACGACCACGACGCCGAAGGCGATGACCGCGTGGCCGGACGGGAACGAGGCGCCGGCCGACGGCACGTCGCGCAGCACGGCGCCGGGGATCGTGGTGCCGGGCCGCTCGCGGGTGACCAGCTCCTTGAGCACCGCCCGCTCGACGACCAGCTTGAGCGGCACGAGCAGCACGAGCGCGGCGGCCAGCCGCCACCGGCGCGACGCCGCCGCGACCGCCGCGACCAGCAGGGGTACGCCGAGGACGCCGAGCAGCTGGAAGGACCACAGCACCGGGCGGGCCTCGTCGGGCCAGCCGTTGACGAACCGGAAGACCGACCGCTCCAGGGGCCCGACCGTGCCGCCCGCGACGGCGACGGCGCAGGCGGCGGTCACCGCCCCGGCCGCGGCGGCGGTCGCCGCGTCGGCCGGCCGGCGCCGCACGGTCGTCGTCATCCCGTCCCGTCCCGGACCAGCTCGGGCGCGTGCAGGTGGTGGACACCGGCGCCGTGCCGGTAGAGCAGCCAGGCCACCGCCCCGCCGAGGATCGGCAGGAACCACGTGAGGAAGCGGAAGAGCAGCACGACGGCGGTGGCGGCCGTGCCGTCGACGCCGACGGCGGTCAGCCCGGCGACGTAGCTCAGCTCGGCCACCCCGAGCGCGCCGGGCGTCACCGGCACCAGCGTGACCAGCCGCGTCACGGAGAAGACCGCGAGGGCGACCAGCCAGGTGATGTCACTGCCGGCGCCGTCGACCAGCCGCAGGGTGGTGAGGAACAGCAGGAACAGCGCCAGGTGGCTGGCCACCGCGGCGGCGCTGAGCCGGGTCCAGCGCTCGTGGACGAAGGCGAGGGAGTCGTCGCGGAAGCTCTCGGTCCGCGCCACCCAGCCGCTCGGTCGGGGCCGCCGGACCAGCGCGCACGCGACGCCGGCCACCCGTTCGGCGGCGCCGCTGACCACTGCCGCCGCGCGCGGGTGCGCGAGCACCGCGACCAGCGCACCGGCGGCTCCGGCCAGCACCACGACGCCGACGACGGCCGCGACCACCAGGCCCTCGGTCACGTCCCCGGTGGCCGCGAGGGCGGCCAGGGCGAGCGCCGGCATGGCCAGCTTCACCAGGTTGTTCCAGATGCCGGTCAGCGCGATGGCGCGGGTGATCTCGTCGGCGCCGAACCCGAAGGTGTGGAACATGACCGCGTTGACCCCGGCGCCCACCGCCCACCCCGCCGGCAGCGTGTTCGACATCGCCGTCGAGACCTGATCGGTCAGCATCGCCCGGCCCAGCCCCAGACCCGGCAACGCCACCGCCCACAGCGGCGCGTAGGAGAACAGGTTGACCAGGGCGACGGCGGCCAGCAGCAGCACCTCCGGGCGGGACAGCTCGCGGACGAGCCCCCACGCCGCGGAGTAGTCCCCGATCCGGGGCAGCACGCCGGCGAAGATGACGACGGCGACCAGCACGGTGAGGGCCGCGCTGCCGATGCGCGCGCGGAGCGCCCGCCGGGGCTCCGCCGCGGTCACAGCAGCAGGCGGCGCTCGAAGCGGCCGGCCAGCAGTGCTCCTCCGGCCGCCGGGAGCCAGAAGGTGAGGACGCGGAAGGCGAGCACGGCGGCGCACGCCGAGGCCAGCGGCGCCCCGAGCGCGGTGAGGACGAGCAGCAGCACCAGGTCGGCGGCGCCCGGGGTCCCGGTCACCGGGGCGACCGACCACAGCAGGTGCAGCACCGCGTAGACGGACACCGACTCCAGCAGGAGGAGCTCGCCGCCGACGGCGTGCACCACGGCGGCCAGGGTCGCGGCCTCCAGCACCACGGCCAGCGCCGCCCACCCGAGCAGCGGGCCCCGTCGCCACGACGCCTCGGCGTCGGCAGCCGGCCGCAGCCCCTCGCGCAGGGCGGTGAGCAGGCCGCGGCGGGCCTCCGCCCGGTCGTCGCGGAGCGTCGGGTCGTGCCGCCCCGCCAGCCACTGCCCGAGAAGCACCAGCGCGGTCGCGAGCGCCCCGAGCACGACAGCCGGGACCATGGCGGCCGGCGCCCGCCAGGCGATGAGGCCGCCCTCGACGAAGGCGAGGACCAGCGCGGCGACCGCGACCACCACGGCGGCGACGACGGCGCCGCCGGAGTAGCGGTCGACGCCTCGCCGGGCGGTGACCGGCTGCACGCCGGCCCGCTCCAGGTAGCGGGCCGCGGCCCGGCGCCGGCCCAGCCGGCCGTGGAGCACGGTCGCACCGTCGGCGGACATGGACGCGCCGTACGTCCGCCCCAGGGCGAGCCGGCGGTCGACGGTGCACAGCGCGGCACCGGCCGCAGCCCCGCGTGCGAGCACCGCGAGCGCGACCGCGGCGCCCAGCCAGCGCCAGCCGCCGGTCTCCACGGACTCCAGGACGTCGGCGGCCCCGCCCAGGACGGGCACCCCGACCAGGACGGCGAGGGTGCCGGCGGCGGCGGCCAGCCGGGCGGGCAGGCCGGGTGGCGGGAAGGCGGGCCGGTCCGGGTCGGGCATCCCGATCCGGTCCCGGACCTCCCGCCGCAGCTCGCCGAGGCGGTCGGCCTGCCCGGCCAGCCCGGCCCGGGTGGCTGCGGTCAGGGACAGCGGGGCGAGAGCCGGCAGCGCGTGGCCGACGGCGCGGGGTCCGAGGACGTCGACCGCGCTGTCGACGACGGTGGCCGGGGGGAGGCGCAGCGCCAGGGAGGCCATCAGCTCGGCGTGGTCGCCGGCCTGCTCCTGCTCGTCGGCGGAGGTCCGGGCGTTGCCGAAGTCGACGACCCACGGCCGCCCCCGCTCGTCGACGAGCACGCTGGAGGCGACGAGGTCGTGGTGGGCGATGCCCGCCTCGCGCAGGAGCGCGACCTGCTGCCAGACCTCGCGGAGGAGGTCCGCGGTCAGGTCGCCCGGCGGCACCTCGTCCAGCGGCCGCCCGGTCACGTGCTCCTGCACGACGACGGCGCCCCGGTGGTCCCCGCGGGCGAGGACGACCCGGGGGACGCGCGCGCCGCACTCGCGGGCGGTCAGTGCCGCGAACGCCTCCTGCTGGGCCTGCTGGTCGAGCGGGGCCACGGCGTCGGCGTCCTTGACGTCGCGGAAGACGAGCAGGCGGTAGAGGCGGTGCAGCCAGTCCCGCTCGAAGGGGTCCGGGTCCAGCAGCTTCACGTACAGCCGCCGGCCGCCGGCGTCGAGGCCGTCGAAGGGGTGGGAGCTGCGCGCCCGCACCCCGGCGGGCCGCAGGTCGTGCAGGGGCAGGCCCAGCCGGCGCAGGAGCCCGTCGGCGCGGGCGGCGTCCGGGTGCCACCGGGGGACGCCGAACACCCAGTGCACCAGCGCCCCGATGGCCCAGCCGGTCGCGAGCCCGCCGACGATGTCGAGAGGCAGGTGGGCGCCGACGTAGACGCGGCCCAGCGCGACGAGCCAGGCGAGCGTCCACGCGATGCGGCGGCCGCGCCGGGACAGGTAGGGCGCGGCGGCGGCGGCGAGGGCGGCCGCGACGGCCGAGTGGCCGGAGATGAACCCGAGGCCGGTGATCGGTCCCTCGTGCAGCACGGCGCCCACGGGCAGTCCGCCGGGCCGCTCCCGGCCGACCACGCTCTTGACGAAGTCGGCGGTCACGTAGGCGAGGAGGCCCGAGATCAGCAGGTCGCGGGCCATCCGCCACCGTCGCGTGACCGCGGCGAGGCCGGCCACCACCGGGACGGCGACCACGTTGCCCAGCTGCATGACCGCCCAGACGACCGGGAAGAGGATCCCCGGCAGGTCGTTGACGAGCCGGAAGAGGTCGCGCTCGAACGCCGAGAGCTCGCCCTGCTGGGCGATGAGGAAGCCGATGCCGGTGACGGCCAGCCCGAGGAGGACCCGCACCAGGTCGGTGGGGTGGCGCACCGGCCGTCCCGCGGCCCGGTCCCCCGCGCCCGCGCGGGGGGCCCGGCGCGCACCGGTGGTCAGCGTGGCATCCATGGCAGCGAGTCGACACCGCGCACGGTGGCGCCGGGCAGGGTCTTCCGGCCCTCGCGGTGGGACCGCGCGCCCCCGGCGGCCCGCGGAACCGGCGTCGATCATGGTCGGCGTGGAGCCGCTCCCCGCCGTCGCGCGGCACGGCGCCCGCCGTCCGGACTGGCCGGACGGCCGGCGGCGCCCCTCGGGGCTCGACGCCGCGCGACGCCGGGCACCCCGGGTCGTCCGGGGCTGGGCGACGGCGCTGGCGGTCGCCGCGGGTGCGCTGCTGGTGCTGCCCGCCGTCCGGCCGGTGGGGTTCGACGACGCCGTCCGGAGCCTCGTCGACGGACCGGAGGCGTTCTGGCGGTGGCTCGACGGGATCGGCGGCGCGCTGCGCTACCGGACGCTGTGGCTGCCGGTCGCGGCGGTCCTGGTGTGGACGGCGCGGTGGCGGCACCTGCTGGCCTTCGTCGGCACGGTCTCGGTCACCGCCGCGGTGGCCCAGCTGGCGGCCGGGGACGCCCGGCTGGCCGAGGTCGTCCGCGAGGGCGTCACGGGGTCACCGGAGGCCTACGAGCTGCCCGCGTGGCCGGTCGTCGTCCTCTCGGCCGTCGCCGCGGCCGCCGTGCTGGTGCTGACGCCGTCCGGCCGTGCCCGGCGCTGGGGGTGGGCCGTCGCGGCGCTGCTCGTGGCCCTCCTGGGCGGCACCCGGGTGGCGCTGGGGCACACCGGCGCCGCGGTCACGCTCGCCAGCGTCGTCGTGGGTGCCGGGGCCGCTGCGCTCGCCTGCCACCTGCTCGCCCCCGAGGCGCGGTTCCCCGTCACCTACCGTCGGACGGTCACGGCGCACCTGCAGCTGGACGGGGGGCGGACCGACCGGGTCCGGGTCGCGGTGCGCGACCAGCTCGGCCTGACGCTGACCGCGCTCGAGCCGTACCGGCTCGACGGGTCGGCCGGCTCCACCCCGTGCCGGCTGCAGGTGGCCGAGGACCCGCCGCGGGTGCTCTTCGGCAAGCTGTACGCGACCGGCCACGTGCGCTCCGACCGCTGGTACAAGCTGGCGCGGGTGCTGCGGTACGGCCGGCTGGAGGACGAGGCCCCGTTCACCTCCGTGCGCCGGCTGGCCGAGCACGAGGACTACATGCTGCGGCTGCTGCGCGACGGCGGCGTGCGCGTGCCCGAGCCGGTGGGCGTCGTGGAGGTGGAGGCCGGCCGCGAGTACCTGCTCGTGACCGAGCTGGTGCCCGACGCCGTCGAGCTGCTCGACGCCCCGGTGGACGACGCCGTGGTCGACGACGCGCTGGACCAGGTGCGGCGGCTGTGGGCGGCGGGCGCGGCGCACCGGGACGTCAAGCCGTCCAACCTGCTGGTGCGGGGACGGCAGGTGTACCTGGTCGACGTCTCCTTCGGCGAGCTGCGGCCCTCGCGCTGGCGGCAGGCGGTGGACCTGGCGGACATGCTGCTCGTGCTCGCCCTCGCCGTGGAGCCCGCCCGGCTGGTGCAGCGGGCGGAGGCCTTCTTCTCCGGGCAGGAGCTGGCCGAGGCGTTCGCCGCCACCAGCTCGCTCACCGTGCCGCGCCAGCTCCGCCGGCGGATCGAGGCCACCGGCCGCGACCTCGTCGCCGAGTTCGCCGCCCTCCTGCCGCCGCACCCGCGGGTCCGCGTGCAGCGGTGGAGCATGCGCCGGGTGCTGCTCGCCGTCGCCACCGTCGGCGGGGTGCTGCTGACCGCCGTCCTCGTCGCGCTCAACCTGCGGGCCGGCGGCCTGCTCTGATCAGTTCCCGCCCGGTGCGAGGGTGTGGTAGATCGCGGCCAGCCACACGTCGAGCAGGACGTCGACGACGTCGTCCTCGCCGATCGCGGGGCCGTCGCCGGTCAGGGTCGCCTGCAGGGCGCGCTCGTTCATCGCCGTCAGCGCGAGGGCCAGGTCGCGGGCCGGCGGGCCGGGCGGCGCCGCGCCGGCGGCGCGCTCGGCCTCGATCAGCGCCGTGCCGTGCCGGACCCACTGCTCGACCACCCGCGCCCACAGCTCGCGGACCTCCGGGTTGGTCACCCGCGCCTCGGCGGCGGCCAGCGTGACGCCGCGGTGCGCGCGGAAGGTGGTGGCGTAGGCCTGGATGCCGGCCCGCCAGTCGCGCCGCCGGTCGCCGGTGCGCGTGGCGAGGGCCGCCGCGCTGGCCCGGTCGGCCTCGGCGACGACGCGGTCGAGCAGCGCCAGCAGGACGTCGTCCTTGGACCGGAAGTAGAAGTAGAACGTGGGCCGCGAGATCCCGGCGCCGCGGGCCAGGTCGTCGACGGAGACCGCGGCCAGCGGCCGGTCGGCGAGCAGCCGCTCGGCGGTGGCGAGGATGGCCAGCTCCCGGTCGTCACCGGAGGGGCGCACCGGACGGCGGCCGCGCGTCGAAGCGGTCACGACCCCCAGCCTAGCCGGAGTTCTCGACGTCGTGTTGACGCTCTCGACAGGGTGTCGATAACGTCCGGCGGGTGGCAGTGCAGCCCCTCGAGCAGACCCCGTCCTCCGCACCCGCGCCGACCGAGCACGTCGACGTCCTGATCGTCGGCGCCGGCCTGTCCGGCATCGGCGCCGCGTGCCACCTGCGCGAGGAGCTCCCCGGCAAGAGCTTCGCGATCCTCGAGTCGCGCGCGGCGATCGGGGGGACCTGGGACCTGTTCCGGTATCCCGGCATCCGCTCCGACTCGGACATGTACACCCTCGGCTACTCCTTCCGGCCCTGGACCGAGGAGCGGGCGATCGCCGACGGGCCGGTGATCCGGCGCTACATCGAGGAGACCGCGCAGGCGTACGGGGTCTGCGAGGCGATCCGCTTCCACCACCGCGTCGTCTCGGCCGACTGGTCGTCGGCCGACGCCCGGTGGACGGTCACCGCGGAGCGCACCGACACCGGCGAGACGGTCCGGCTGACCTGCTCGTGGCTGTCGGTGTGCTCCGGCTACTACCGCTACGACGAGGGGTTCCGGCCGCGCTTCGAGGGCGAGGAGGACTTCGCCGGGCAGATCGTGCACCCGCAGCACTGGCCGGAGGACCTCGACGTCGCCGGCAAGCGCGTCGTCGTCATCGGCAGCGGCGCGACTGCGGTGACCCTGGTGCCGAGCCTGGCGGAGGAGGCCGGCCACGTGACCATGCTGCAGCGCACGCCGAGCTACGTCGTGTCGCTGCCGGGCAAGGACCCGCTGGCCCGGGCGCTGCGCAAGCGGCTCTCGCCGGAGCGGGCCTATCCGATCGTGCGCTGGAAGAACGTGCTGGTCTCCACGCTGCTCTACCAGTTGAGCCGGCGCCGGCCGGAGGGGATGAAGGCGTTCGTGCGCAAGGGGCTGGTCAAGCAGCTGCCGGCCGGCTTCGACGTCGACACGCACTTCAGCCCGCCGTACGACCCGTGGGACCAGCGGCTGTGCCTGGTGCCCGACGGCGACCTGTTCCGGGCGCTGCGGTCGGGGAAGGCGGAGATCGTGACGGACCGGATCCGCCGGTTCACCGCGGACGGCGTCGAGCTCGAGTCGGGGACGACGATCCCGGCCGACCTGATCGTGACGGCCACCGGGCTGAACCTGCTGCCGATCGGCGGCATGCAGCTGTGCCGCGACGGCGAGCCGGTCGACCTGTCCTCGACCGTCTCCTACAAGGGGATGATGATCTCCGGCGTCCCGAACTTCGACATGGTCATCGGCTACACCAACGCCTCCTGGACGCTCAAGGCCGACCTGGTCAACCGCTACGTCTGCCGGCTGCTGCGGCACATGGACGCGAAGGGCTACCGGGTGGCGACGCCGGTGCCGCCGCCGGAGGGCGCGAGCGCGCCGTTCCTCGACCTGACGTCCGGGTACGTGCAGCGCAGCCTCGCGCAGCTGCCGAAGCAGGGGTCGCGGGCGCCCTGGCGGCTGCACCAGAACTACCTCAAGGACGTGCGGCTGATGCGCCGCGGCCCGCTCGAGGACGAGGGCATCCGCTTCTCGTGAGGCGGCCCTTCTTCTCGTGAGGCGGCCCTTCGTCTTCACCGGCGCGACGGCGGTCGTCACCGGTGCGGCCAGCGGGATCGGGGAGGCGCTGGCGCACGCGCTGGCCGCCCGGGGCAGCGACCTGGTGCTGCTCGACCGCGACGCCGGACGGCTGGACGGCGTGGCCGGGGACGTGCGGGTGCTGAACCCCGGCCGCGCGGTCACCACCCACGTCGTCGACCTGGCCGACGACGCGGCGACCCGGGCGGTGGGGGAGCGGCTCGCCGCCGAGCACCCCGGGACGACGCTGCTGGTCAACAACGCCGGGGTGGCCCTGGGCGGGCGCTTCGACGAGGTGACCCTCGAGGAGTTCGACTGGGTGCTCGACGTCAACTTCCGCGCCGTCGTCCGGCTGACGCACGCGCTGCTGCCGGTGCTCGAGGCCAACCCCGGCGCGCACCTGGTCAACGTGTCGAGCATCTTCGGCATCCTCGCCCCGCCCGGGCAGGCGGCGTACGCGGCGAGCAAGTTCGCCGTCCGCGGCTTCTCCGAGGCGCTGCGGGCGGAGCTGGCCGGCGACGGCGTGGGGGTCACCGTCGTCCACCCCGGCGGCATCCGCACCCGGATCGCGGAGTCGGCGCGCGTGGGCTCCGGCGTCGACGCGGCCGAGGCCGCGCGCGGGCGGGAGCGGTTCGCCAAGCTGCTGCGCATCCCGCCCGAGAAGGCCGCCGCGCAGATCGTCGACGCCGTCGAGCGGCGCCGCCCGCGGCTGCTCATCGGGGCCAGCGCGAAGCTCCCCGACGTCCTGGTGCGGCTGTTCCCCGGCTCCTACGGCCGCCCGCTCGCCCGCCTCGCCCGCCGCTGAGGCCCGTCCCTGCGGCAACCGTGTGCGCAGAGCGGCGTCCCGGGCGCCGTCGCTCTCAGTCGGCGCACACGGTCGGACGGCGGTGTCCACAGATCCCGGTTCAGCGCTCCGCGGCGTCGTCCCGGCGGCGAAGGTCGACGCGTGCTGCGTGACGTCGACGCCCTCGTCGGGCCGGACGGCTGGACGACGTGGGAGCGCCTGACCGGGCGGATCACCCCGGCCACGGTGCGGGCCCGGGTCCGATCCGGCCGACTGGTGTGGCTGGGCCCCGGGATCTACGCGACCCCGGTGGCGGCGGGGGACTGGAAGGTGCGCGTCCACGCCGCGGCCCGGGCGCAGGGCGGCGCCGCCAGTCACGCGACCGCGCACCGCGGGCGTGGACTGGCACCTGCGCCGGGTCGAGGGCATCCCGGTCACCTCGGTGGAGCGGTCGCTGGTCGACGCCTGGGGCGTTCCGGCGGGGACCGGGCGCGCCGCCGTCCGGAGTGCCGTCATCGATGCCGTCCGCCGTCGGTCGTGCCGGATCGGGGCGCTCGAGGCGGAGCTCGCGCTGCGTCCCCGGTTGCCCGCTGACTGGTAGCGGCAGGGCCCGGAACTGCCAGTTGGCGCACACGGTCGGCGGGGAAGGATGGCGTCGTGCCGCCCGTCGTGACCGCCGCCTTCGTCCGCGCCCACACCCGCCCGGCGCAGCCGTCGCTGGTGCCCGAGGTGACGCTGCAGGTGGCCGACGACGTCGTCGCGCTGTGGGACGCCATGGAGGCGGAGCACGGGGGTGGGTCGGGAGAGGGCATGGCGCAGCCGCCGTTCTGGTCGGCCGCCTGGCCGGGCGGGCAGGTGCTGGCCCGGTTCGTCCTCGACCGCCCGGACGTCGTCGCGGGGCGGCGGGTGCTCGACCTGGGCTCGGGCAGCGGACTGGTGGCGATCGCCGCGGCGCTGGCCGGCGCCGGCGACGTGCTGGCCAGCGAGGTCGACCCCTACGGCCTCACGGCGATCGAGGTGAACGCCGCGGTCAACGGGGTGCCCGGCATCCGCGCCACCGGCGACCTGCTGGGCGGGCCGCCGCCGGAGGTGGACGTCGTCCTGGCCGGCGACGTCTGCTACGACCGCGAGATGACCGAGCGGGTGCTGCCGTTCCTCGATCGCGCGAGCGCGGCCGGCGCGGAGGTCTACATCGGCGACCCGGGCCGGATGTACCTGCCGGCCGACCGGCTCACCGAGGTCGCCGCCCACGACGTGCCGGAGACCGAGGGGCCCGGCATCCGCCGGACGACGGTGTGGCGGTATTCCTGAGCCGTTCCGCGACGCTTCTCACCCGGCAATCTCCCGCCCCCGATTGTCACGAACCGATCACGGCCGTTACCGTGGCTCCCGCCCGCACCGGTCGTCACATCCCCACCGGGGAGTCCGAGCGGGCGCCGCCGAGTCGCCCTCCGGGGCGAGCCGGGGACCCACCGCAGTACTGGGGTGAATCCGCACCCGCGGCCCGTCGAGGGCCGGGGTCGGTAGGGCTGCTTCCCGCCCGAACCCGTCAGCTAACTCGGTAGGCGGCCGTCGGAAGAACGGAGAGCCGCCCCGATGGCGCGCCCTTGCCCCTGCACCCCCGCACGTTCCCGCAGCACCCGGCCAGGCCGGATGCGGGTGTGCCCGCGCATCTGAGCGCACGCGGCCGTCCCTGACGTCGCCGCCGCCGCGGGCCACCGCCCGAGCACCCCGCTCGACCGGCTCCTCGCCGCCTCCCGGTGCCCCGCGCCAGCCCTCGCTGCCCGCACGCCCTCCGCGCAGCACGGCCTCCCGCCCTGCTGCGTCGTACCCCCACCGGAGCACCGCAACCCATGAACCTCCGCACCACCATCGCCCGCACGTCCGCCTCCCGCCGCCGGCTGCCCGCCCCGTCGCGCCGTCCCGGCCTCTACCTCGGAGTGGCCGCCGCCGGCGCGGTCATGGTCAACGTGCTGGTCGGCGCCGACCCCGCCGCCCAGGCCGACGCCGGGTCCACCCAGTCGGTCGCCGTCGCCCAGGCCCTCGGCCTGTCCGCGCAGTCCGGGCCGGCCCGGGTGACCGAGGACGACCTCGCGCCGCTGGAGGACCTGGCCGCCAGCCGGTCCACCCGCGAGGACGCCGAGACCGCCGCCGCGCAGGCCCAGGCCGCCGCCGAGCAGGCCGAGCTCGAGCGGCAGGCCGCCGAGGCCGCGGCCGCGCAGGCCGCCGCCCAGGCCGCCGCGGAGGCGGCCGCCGCGCAGGCCGCTGCCGAGGCCGCGGCCGCCGAGCAGGCGGCCGCCGCGGAAGCCGCCGCGGAAGCCGCCGCGCCGGCCCCGGGCGGCTCGTACCAGGACTACGCGCTGGCGCAGCTCGGCGGCGACGCCTCCGAGTTCTCCTGCCTCGAGAAGCTCTGGGGCCGGGAGAGCGGCTGGAACCCGAACGCGCAGAACCCGACCAGCACCGCCTACGGGATCCCGCAGTTCCTCGACTCGACCTGGGCGAGCACCGGGATCGCGAAGACCTCCGACCCGTACCGCCAGATCGACGCCGGCCTGATCTACATCAACGAGCGCTACGGCTCGCCCTGCGGCGCCTGGGCGCACAGCCAGTCCACCGGCTGGTACTAGCAGGACCCCTCTGCCCCCACCGCTCGCACGCTCGCGGCGGGCCCCTGCAGAGGGGCCGTTCCAGCGTGTGTGGCGGTGGGGGAGGATCGCGGCATGCGGGGATGGCTGACCGGTCTCGCGATCGCCGCCGCCGTCATGGTGGTCACCTGGGCCGTGCTGATCCTGCTCGCCCGGCGCCTGCCCGAGGGGACGGCGAAGGAGCTGGCCCGGTTCCTGCCCGACTGCGTCACCACCGTGCGCCGGCTGCGGGCGCACCCCGCCGTCCCGCGCCGGGCCAGGCTCGCCGTCGGGTTCGCCGGGCTGTGGGTGCTCTCGCCGATCGACCTCATCCCGGAGTTCCTGCCGGTCATCGGGCCCCTGGACGACGTCGTCGTCGTGGCGCTCGCGCTGCGCTACGCCGCCCGGCAGGTGCCTCGGGAGGTCGTGCTCGAGGCGTGGCCCGGCAACCCCCGGCTGATCGAGCGGCTGCTCGGCGCCGCCAAGGAAGGGATCGCGTGACCTCGTCGGGAGACACCGCCCCGTGGTGGACCAGCGCCGTCGTCTACCAGATCTACCCCCGCTCCTTCGCCGACTCCGACGGCGACGGCATCGGCGACCTCGGCGGCGTCCTGCAGCGGCTGGACCACCTCGCCGACCTCGGCGTCGACGTCCTGTGGCTCTCGCCGGTCTACCCCTCGCCGCAGGCCGACAACGGCTACGACATCTCCGACTACCAGGACGTCGACCCGCTCTTCGGGTCGCTGGCCCAGCTCGACGAGCTCATCGCCGCCCTGCACGCGCGCGGCATCAGGCTGGTCATGGACCTCGTGGTCAACCACACCAGCGACGAGCACCCCTGGTTCGTCGAATCGCGGTCCGGGCCGGACTCGCCGAAACGGGACTGGTACTGGTGGCGGCCGCCGCGCGCCGGCCTGGCCGCCGGCGACCCCGGCGCCGAGCCGACCAACTGGGCGTCGTTCTTCTCCGGGTCGGTGTGGGAGCTCGACGAGGTCAGCGGCGAGTACTACCTGCACCTGTTCGACCGCAAGCAGCCCGACCTCAACTGGGAGAACCCCCAGGTGCGGCACGCGGTGTACGCGATGATGCGGTGGTGGCTCGACCGCGGGGTCGACGGCTTCCGCATGGACGTCATCAACATGATCTCGAAGGACGTCGGCCCGGACGGCGCGCTGCACGACGGCCCCCCGATCCCCGGCACCGGCCTCGGCGACGGCTCGGCGTCCTACCTGTGCGGGCCGCGCATCCACGAGTACCTGCAGGAGATGCACCGCGAGGTCTTCGCCGGCCACGAGAACCCGCTGCTGCTGGTCGGCGAGATGCCCGGCGTCACGGTCGAGGAGGCGCGGCTGTTCACCGACCCGGCCCGGGCCGAGGTCGACATGGTGTTCCAGTTCGAGCACGTGGGCCTGGACCACGGGGTGTCCAAGTGGGACCTGCGGCCGCTGCGCATGCGCGACCTCAAGGCCTCCTTCGGCCGCTGGCAGGCCGGCCTCGCCGACGTCGGCTGGAACTCCCTCTACTGGGACAACCACGACCAGCCGCGGGCGGTCTCGCGCTTCGGCGACGACTCGCCCGAGCACCGCCGGGACTCCGCGACCTGCCTCGCCACGCTGCTGCACCTGCACCGCGGGACGCCGTACGTCTACCAGGGCGAGGAGCTCGGCATGGCGAACTACCCGTTCGCCTCGATCGAGGACTTCCGGGACGTCGAGTCGGTCAACCAGCACCGGACGGCGGTGGCCGGGGGAGCCGACCCCGCAGAGGTCCTCGCCGGCCTGCGGAAGATGAGCCGCGACAACGCCCGGACGCCGGTGCAGTGGGACGCCACGCCCACGGCCGGGTTCACCACCGGCACGCCGTGGCTGCCGGTCAACCCCGACCACGTCGGGTGGAACGCCGAGGCCCAGCGGGACGACGACACCTCGGTGCTGGCGCACTACCGGCGGCTGATCGCGCTGCGCCACGAGCACCCGGTCGTCGCGCGCGGCGACTTCACCATGCTCCTGCCGGACTCCGACGACGTGTACGCGTTCACCCGGGAGCTCGACGGCGACCGGCTGCTCGTCGTCTGCAACGTGACGAGCGCACCCTGCCCGATCGGGGAGCTGCTGCCCGAGGTGGTCGGCGCCGAGCTCGTGCTCGGCAACGTGCCGGTCGGCGACCGCGCCGTCCTCGCGCCCTGGGAGGCGCGGGTCCTCCGCCCGAGCTGACCCGCCCGGCCCGGCGGCCGCGCTGATGCGCACGGGCGCGGGATCCCGCGCCCCGGTCACCGCATCGATCCGCACGGGAGCGGCGATCCGGCCCCCTCGCCGCGACGAACGACCGTTATCCCCAACAGTGCCGCGCCGGGACGACGTCGGCGCGGCGGCTCAGGCGGCAGACGGGCCACCGAGGTGGATGAGCACCACCCCGGCGACGACCAGGCCGGCGCCCACCCCCTGCCAGACGGTGACCGCCTGCCCGAGGAACGTCGCCCCGATCCCGAACACCAGCAGCGTGCCGACGGCGGACCAGATGGCGTAGGCCAGGCCGACGGGCACCGTCTTCACCACCTGCGCCAGCAGCAGGAACGAGGTGGCGTAGCCGGCGACCACCACGATGCTCGGCAGCAGGACGGTGAAGCCGTTGGTGCGGGGGAGCAGCGAGGTGGCCAGCACCTCGGCGGCGATCGCCCCCATCAGCAGCAGGTACCCGGTCGCGCCGCCCTCCCTCACCGCGCGAAGGCTAGTCCCAGCGGTCGCGGGGGTGGTCCCACCCGCCGAAGTCGCCGGCCTCGGCGGTGGCGGCGGCGGTGAGGGCGACGACGACCAGCAGCGCCAGGAACACGCCGACGAGGAGCACGAGCCGCCGCCGGGTGCGGTCGGCGGCGCCCCACGAGCCGGCGCCCATCAGCGTGGTGCGGGCCTGCAGCGCAGCCGTCGAGGCCACCGCCCGCCAGCCGGGGGCGACCGGCGCGGCGGGCCCCGGGTCGGGCAGGTCGGCGGTGAGCAGCGGCAGCTCGTCGACGTAGCGGGCGGCGAACGCGGCCGTCGTCCGCTCGTGGCCCTCGTCGACGGTCAGCATGCCGGCGGCGACGGCGTCGTGCAGCCGGTGCACCACGGCCTCGCGCTGCGCGTCCGACGCCCGGATCCGGGCGCGGGTGCCGTCGGTGCTGTCGTCGGTCGGTGCGGTCATCGTGCGCTCCCCTCTCGCAGGCAGCGCCGAGAGTGCGCCCCCATCCTGTGCGGGCGCTGTGCACCACTGGCTACCGTCGGGCGGTGACGGTGTGGATCGGCACGTCGGGGTGGAGCTACGACCACTGGGACGGCGTGCTCTACCCGCCCGGCACGCCGCCGTCGGCACGGCTGGGGCACTACGTGCGGCGGTTCGACACCGTCGAGCTCAACGCGAGCTTCTACCGCTGGCCGCGCACCGCGGCCTTCGCCTCCTGGCAGCGGCGGCTGCCGCCGGGCTTCCAGCTGTCGGTGAAGGCGCCGCGCGGCCTCACCCACGCCAAGCGGCTCTACGGGCCCGAGGCCTGGATCCCGCGGTTCCGGGAGTGCTGGCACGAGCTCGGTGACAAGCGGGCGGTGTTCCTGGTGCAGCTGCACCCGAAGCACGAGCGCGACGACGCCCGCCTCGACTTCTTCCTCGCCCAGCTGCCGGACTGGATGCGGGTGGCCGTCGAGTTCCGGCACCCCAGCTGGCACGACGAGGGGGTGTACGCGCTGCTCGAGCGGCACGGCGCCGCCTACGTCGTCATGAGCGGGGCGGGGCTGCCGTGCCTGCTGCGGGCCACCGCGCCGTTCGTCTACGTGCGCATGCACGGCCCCGACGCCACGCACCTCTACGCCGGCTCCTACCCCGACGAGGACCTGCGCTGGTGGGCCGACCGGCTGCGGGAGTGGGCCGGCCAGGGCCGGGACGCGTACGTGTACTTCAACAACGACGGCTTCGGCCACGCGGTCCGCAACGCCGAGACCCTGCGGTCGTTCGTCTAGCCCTCGACCAGCGCGGCCAGCCGGGCCAGCGACTCCCGCCAGCCGCGCTCGTTGGCCTCGGCCGGGACGACGTCGGGCAGCCCCTCGTGGACGGCGACCAGGTCGGTGCCGCCGCCGTCGGCGTCGGCGAGCGTGACGGTGATCGTCATGGCGCCGCGCAGCGCCGGGTCGTCGCTCTCGAACTCGTCGACCTCGACCACGCGCTGGTCGGGCACCAGCTCGGCGAAGCGCCCGGAGTAGGTGTCGGTGCGCGCCGTCGTCTTGCCGACCCCGTCGGCGCCGTCGTAGGTGAGCGAGACGCGCAGCCGGCCGCCCTCGCGGGCGTCCCACTCGTGCACCTCGGACGTCATGCCCGGCGGCACCTTCCAGCGGGCGACCGCGTCGCGGTCGAGCAGCGCCCGGTAGACCGCCGGGCGGGGGGCGGCGATGTGCCGGGTCACCCGCGTCGAGCCCATGCCCGCTATCTCACCACCAGGGGCGCCGGTCGCAGCAGCGCGACGGCCAGGCCCGCGACCACGACGCCGGTGGCGTTGAGGACGGCGTCCAGCGGCGAGACCACCCGGCCGAGGGGCAGCGCCCACTGGAGCAGCTCGATGCCGGTGCCCGCGGCGAGGCCGAGGACGGCGAGCAGCGGCAGCCGCCCGAGCACCGGCCATCGGAGCACGGCCAGCGCGGCTGGCACGACCAGCAGCGCGAGGTTGCCCACCAGCTGCAGGGCGACCGACGGCGAGTCGAGGCCGGTGAGGTACCAGCGCAGCTCGGTCGCCGGCGCCCCCCACGACCAGCCGGCGCCCTCGGGCGCGAGGGTGACGAGGGCGATCACGGCCAGGGAGCCCAGCAGGGCCGCGGTCAGCGCGGGTCGTCGGTCGGCCACGTGGTGGTCCACGCGACCGACCATCCACCGCGTCGCTGTGCCGCGGCTGTGAGCTCACCGGGCAGCGGGCGCACCGGGGGCCAGCGAAACGCGGGTGGGGTCGTCCAGCACCGACTCCAGGGCCACGTGGGCGCCGCCCCGGATCGCGGCCGAGAACCCCAGCGTGGACATCACCACGCGGGCGCCGGCCGTCCGCGGGGCGAAGACCCGGCTCTCCAGCTCGGCGGCCAACGGCTCCCTCAGCCACCGGCCCAGGACGGCGAAGTAGCCCCCGAGGACGACGACCTCCGGGTTGAACAGGTTGATCAGCACGGCGACGCCGGTGCCCAGGCCGGTGCCGACGCGCTCGAGCGCCGCCAGCGTGCGCCGGTCACCGTGCTCGGCGCGCCGGGCGACCTCGGTCAGCCGCGCCTCGAGGTCGCGGGCGGCGTCGTGCACCGGGTCGCCGGGGTCGGCGGCGGCCCGCAGCAGCGCGGCGAGACCGACGACGGTCTCCCAGCACCCCCGCCGGCCGCAGCCGCAGACCAGCTCGGGGTCGCCGAGCGCGGTGTGCCCGACCTCGCCGGCGAGCCCGCCGCTGCCGCGCACCAGACGCCCGCCGACCAGCACGCCACCCCCGACGCCGACCTCCCCCGTCACGTAGACCAGGTCAGGGGTGCCGGCCTGCTCGCCCATGACGTACTCGGCGATGGCCGACAGGTTGGCGTCGTTCTCGACCCGGATCGGGAACTGCGCCCGCAGCCGGCGGTGCAGCCCGTCGCCGACGGGGACGTCGTGCCAGCCCGCGTTGGGCGCCAGGGTGACCACGCCGTCGGTGCTGCGGACCAGTCCCGGCACAGCGACCGTCAGGCCGGCCGGAGTCGCGCCGCGGATGCCCGCCGCGGCCACGGCCTCGGCGGCGAGCCCGGCCACCGCGTCGAGGGTGCGCTCCGGCCCCAGGGCCGGGACGTCGAGGGGCAGGCGGGCCTCGAACAGCACCTCCCCGCGCAGGTCCAGGACGAGCGCGGCGGCGTAGTCGACGTTGAGCTCGACGCCGACGCCGCACACCGAGCTGCCGTCCAGGTGCACGATCAGCCCGGGGCGCCCCACCGCGCCGGCGCGCTCCACCTCGCCGGTGCACACCAGCCCGCGCTCGGCGAGCTCGGCGACGAGGCTGGACACCGTGGCCTTGTTCAGCCCGGTCTCCTCGGCGATCCGCGCCCGGGACCGCGGGCCGTGGTCGCGCAGCAGGCGCAGCACCAGGCCCAGGTTGGCGCGCCGGATCGTGGCGTGGTCGACCGGGGCGTAGCGGGGAGGTGCGGCGGACCGGTACGGCGAGCGCTCGTCGAGCATGGCGCCTCCCCGGTCCTGGGCTGCATCCACCCTGTCAGTGCCCGGTCGCCGCCGCCCGTCGACGGGCGAGGGCGTCCACGCTCGCGGCCAGCAGCAGCACGCCACCGGTGATGACGAAGTTGAGGTAGGCCTCGACGCCGAGCAGGCCCAGGCCGTTGGCGATGATCGCCACGACCAGTCCGCCCAGGACGGCGTCGCGCACCCGCCCCCGTCCACCGAACAGGCTGGTGCCACCGATGACCGCCGCGCCCACCGCGTACAGCAGGGTGTTGCCGGCTCCCGACCCCGGGGTGACCGAGCCCAGCCTCGACGCGGCGGCGATGCCGCTGATCGCCGCCATCGTGCCGGCGATGACGAAGACCGACACCCGGATCCGGGTGACGTTGACGCCCGCCCGGCGGGCGGCCTCGGCATTGCCGCCGACGGCGTAGACGTGCCGGCCGTAGCCGGTGCGGCCCAGCAGGAACGTCAGCGCCAGCAGCAGGATCAGCACGAGCGGCACCGCGTAGGGGACGCCGGCCAGGTCGACCGCCGCCGCGAGCGCGCGGTCGACGCTGAGCACCGCGGTCACCCCGAGCACGACGAGGGTGATCACCCCGATCCGGAGCAGGACGACCGCGAGTGGCTCGGACGCCAGCTGGCGGGCGCGCTGCCGCCGCCAGCGGCCCAGCTGCAGCGCCGCGTACAGCAGCACGACGACCACGGCCAGCGTCCACCCCAGCCAGACCGGCAGGGTCTCGTTGCTGAGCCCGTTGATCACCGGGTCGCGCACCGGGACGGTGCCGCCCTGGCCGATCAACCGCAGGGTCACGCCCTGCCAGCCGAGGAAGAGCGCCAGGGTGACCACGAACGACGGGATGCCGACGATCCCCACCAGGCTGCCGGTGAAGAGCCCGATCACCACGCCGGTCGCGATCGCGGCGAGCACCGCGATCCACCAGGACGTGCCTGCCTCGGCGAGCAGCTGCGCCAGGACGGCGGCGCACACGCCGCTGACGACGCCGGCCGAGAGGTCGATCTCGCCGAGCAGCAGGACGAACACCAGCCCCATCGCCAGCAGCGTGATCGGCACGGCCTGCACGAGCAGGTTGGTCAGGTTCAGCGGCGTCAGGAAGGTCTCCGGCCGCAGGATCGTGAAGAGGATCCCGAGGACGACGATGCCGAGGACGGCGGGAAGCGCCCCGAGGTCGCCGCCGCGGACGCGGTCGACGTAGGCGCGGACGACCGCTCCGACCGAGTCGGCGCCGCGGTCGGACTCGAAGCCCGACGGCGCCGCGCCCGGCTCCTGCGCGCCGGTGGTGGGCAGCGTGTTGCTCGACATGGCGTCAGACCCCTGCCTCGGCGACGGCGGGCGCGATGCCCAGGTTGCCCGAACGGCCGGCCGTGATGAGCTCGATCACCTGGCTGCGGTCGACCTCGCCGATGGGCACGTCGGCGGCGACCCGGCCCAGGTACAGCGCGGCGATCCGGTCGGCGACCTCGAAGACGTCGACCATGTTGTGGCTGATGAAGATCACCGCGTGCCCGGTGTCGGCGAGGCGGCGCACGAGGTCGAGCACCTGGCGGGTCTGGGCCACGCCGAGGGCGGCGGTCGGCTCGTCGAGGATGACCAGCTTGGACTCCCAGAGCACCGCCTTGGCGATGGCGACGGTCTGCCGCTGGCCGCCGGACAGGCTGGACACCAGCTGGCGCACCGACTTCAGGGTGCGCACCGACAGCCGGGCGAGCGTGTCGCGGGCCGCCTGCTCCATGGAGGTCTCGTCGAGCACGATGCCGTTCCTGCGCTCGCGCCCGAGGAACATGTTCTGGACGACGTCGAGGTTGTCGCACAGCGCGAGGTCCTGGTAGACGACCTCGATGCCCAGGCCGGCGGCGTCGCGGGGGCCGCCGATGTGCACCGGCCGGCCCTCGAAGAGGAACTCGCCGGAGTCGACCGCGTGCGTGCCGGCGATGCACTTGATCAGGGTGCTCTTGCCGGCGCCGTTGTCACCGACGAGCGCGGTGACCTGGCCGCGGTAGACCGACAGGGACACGTCGTGCAGCACCTGGACGGCGCCGAAGCTCTTGTTCACGCCGCGCAGCTCGAAGGTGGGGACCTCGGCGCCGGGCGTGCCGTCGACGGGACGGGCCGGGGGAACGGACACGTCCCTCCTTCCTGGGGGAGCGGGGGAGCGGGGGGACGGCGGCTGGCCGGCAGTGTGCGCCGCAGGGGCGCCCCGGTAGAAGGGGGTCGCCCCTGCGGCGCCGGCGGATCAGGAGATGCCGAGCTCCGTGCACGCGGCGGCGAACTCACCGGTGCACAGGTCCTCGGCGGTGACGAAACCGTCGTCGACGACGTCGGAGACGTTGTCCCGGAAGATCGAGACCGGCTCGAGCAGGACCGACGGGACCGACCGGCCGCCCTCGGGGTCCTCGGCCTCGCCGTTGGTCTCGGCGTCCTCGCCGTTGATCAGCGCGATGGCGAGCTCGGCCAGCGCGTTGGCCTCCTCCGCGATCGGCTTGTAGACGGTCATGCACTGGTTGCCGGCGAGGATGTTCTGCAGGCCCTCGGTGGTGGCGTCCTGACCGGTCACCGGCACCGAGCCCGCGACGCCGTTGCGCTCGAGGACGCCGATGACCGAGTTGGCCAGGCCGTCGTTGGCGGCCAGCACGCCCTGGATGTTGCCGCCGGCCTGCGTGTACATCTGCTCGAAGATGGTCGCGGCCTGCTGGTTGTCCCAGCCCGGCACCGCCTGCTCGGCCACCTGGGTGTAGTTCGTGAGGGGGTCGAGCACCTCGTGCGCGCCCTCGGAGAACAGCGTGGCGTTGTTGTCGTCGGGGGAGCCGTTGAGGAAGGCGATGTTGGCGGTCGTGGTCTCGCCCAGGCACTGCGCGAGGCCCTCGCCCTGCAGCCGGCCGACCTGCGTGTTGTCGAAGGACACGTAGTACTCGGCGGAGCCGCCGAGGGTGAGCCGGTCGTAGTCGATGGTGGCGACGCCCTGGTTCGCGGCCTGCTGCTGGATCTGCGCGCCGGAGGCGCTGTCGAGGTTGACGATCGCCAGCACGGTGACACCGCCGGTGATCATCTGCTCGGCGATGGTGGCCATCCGCTGGGCGTCGCCCTCGGCGTTCTGGATGTCGTACTCGATGCCGGCCTCGTCGAAGGCGGCCTCCAGCAGCGGGCGGTCGGCGGTCTCCCACCGCACCGACGACTCCGTGTCGGGGAGGATCACGCCGACCTTGCCGGCCGCCTCCCCGCCGCCGCCACCGCCACCGCCGCCGTCGTCGCCGCCGTCGTCGCCCCCGCCGCAGGCCGCCAGGCCGAAGACCAGGGTCGAGGCGAGCGCCAGAGCCAGGGTGTGCCGTCGCGCCATGATGCGCTCCTGCCATTTCGTTGGGGACACCGAGGAATTGCGGGCGCAATCTTGCGGTGACTCCAACTGTGACCGCAACCACATGCCGGGCTTCCGTTGCCGGACCGTGACATGCACCGGTGGGAGGAGTCACAGCGTCGGCACAGGGTCACCACAGACGCGGCGCGCACCGTGGGGGCCGACCGAGAGGAGCCGCCCGTGCTCACGATCGAGGCCCCCTGCCCGCCGGACGGTGCGCGGTCCCCGGCCCGTCCGGTGCTGGTCGTCATCGCCGGCCTGCCCGGCAGCGGCAAGACGACGCTGCTGCGCCGGCTGCTCACCGGTGCGCCGCCCGGGATCGCCGGGTTCGACTCCGAGCAGGTCACCGAGCGGCTGCGCGCTGCGGGCGTCCGCCTGCCGTACCGGCTGCTGCGGCCCTGGGTGCACCTCTGGCACCGCCGGCGGGTGCTGCGCGGCATCCGCTCGGCCGCGCCGGTCGTCGTCCTGACCGATCCGTGGACGCACCGGGGCTGGCGCGACGCGGTGCTCGCCGCCGCCGCGCGGTCCGGCCGCGCCGTGCGGCTGGTCCTGCTCGACGCCTCGGCGCAGCAGGCCGCCGGTGGTCAGACCGCCCGCGGCCGGAGCATCCCTCCGCGGTCGATGCGCCGGCACGTCGCCCGGTGGGACGACGTGCTGTGGACGGTGGCCGACGAGGGGCTGACGGGGGTCGCCTCGTCGCTGGTCGTGGACCGGTCGGAGGCCGACCGGCTCACCCTCGCCGAGCTCCTGCCGCCGCGCTGAGGCGTCCAGCGAACCCCAGTCGGCCCGCCGGGGGCGCGCCCACGACCCTCGAGCTGACGATCGCCGACCTCGCGAACGGCGGCGTGCCGTTCGAGGGCGTGGGCGTCAGCGACACCACGACCGCCCCGACCGGCGGCATGGCGGGATCCCCGCCGGGTAGGTAGCGACGGTGTCCGCACCGTCCGTGAACCGCGCCCCCCGGCCCAGCAGCCTGGCCGACGTCCTCGACGTGGTCCTCGACAAGGGCATCGTCATCGACGCCTACGTCCGGGTCGCGCTGCTCGGCATCGAGCTGCTGACCGTCGACGCGCGCGTCGTCATCGCCAGCGTCGACACCTACCTGCGCTTCGCCGAGGCGGTGAACCGGCTCGACCTCTACCCGGGCGAGCAGCCGAAGGGCCTGCCCGGCCTGTTCGAGGAGGGCGTCGAGGGCGCGGCGAAGTCGGTGGTCAAGAAGAAGCTGTCGCACCCGTTCGGTTAGGACCCCGGTTCCCGGGCATGGAGGCACCACCATGCGTGCGATGACCTACCGCGGCCCGTACAAGATCCAGGTCGCCGACAAGGCCGACCCGGTGATCGAGCACCCCAACGACGCGATCGTGCGGGTCACCCTGGCCGCCATCTGCGGCTCCGACCTGCACCTCTACCACGGGATGATGCCGGACACCCGGGTCGGGCACACCTTCGGCCACGAGTTCATCGGGGTGGTCGAGGAGGTCGGCCCCTCGGTGCAGAGCCTGCAGGTGGGGGACCGCGTGATGGTCCCGTTCAACATCTTCTGCGGGTCGTGCTGGTTCTGCGCCCGCGGCCTGTACTCCAACTGCCACAACGTGAACCCGAACGCCACGGCGGTCGGGGGCATCTACGGCTACTCGCACACGACCGGGGGGTACGACGGGGGGCAGGCGCAGCGCGTGCGGGTGCCGTTCGCCGACGTGGGCCCGGTGCGGATCCCGGACTGGATGCACGACGAGGACGCCGTCCTGCTCACCGACGCCGCGGCCACCGGCTACTTCGGCGCCCAGCTGGGGGAGATCGCCGAGGGCGACACGGTCGTCGTCCTCGGGGCCGGGCCGGTGGGCCTGATCGCCGCCCAGTCGTCGTGGCTGATGGGCGCCGGCCGGGTGATCGTCGTCGACCAGCTGGAGGAGCGCCTGGAGAAGGCGCGCAGCATGGCCTACGCCGAGACGCTCAACTACAACGAGGTGGACGACGTCGTCCTCGAGCTGAAGAAGCAGACCGACTTCCTGGGCGCCGACGTGGCCATCGACTGCGTCGGCGCGGAGGCCGACGGCAACCTGCTGCAGCACCTGACCGCCGCGAAGTTCAAGCTCCAGGGCGGGTCGCCGGTCGCGCTGAACTGGGCGATCGACGGCGTGCGCAAGGGCGGCACGGTCTCGGTGATGGGCGCCTACGGGCCGATCTTCAACGCGGTGAAGTTCGGCGACGCGATGAACAAGGGGCTCACCCTGCGGATGAACCAGACGCCGGTGAAGCGCCAGTGGCCCCGGATGTTCGAGCACGTCCGCAACGGCCACCTGACGCCGCGGGCGATGGTGACCCACCGGTTCCCGCTCGAGCACATCGCCGAGGCCTACCACGTGTTCTCCGCCAAGCTCGACGGCTGCATCAAGCCGCTGATCCTGCCCAGCGCGGCCTGAGGAGCGCGACCGTGGTCGACCCCGACATCCCGTCCGCCTACGTCAGGGACCGGCGCACCCCGCCGCCGTCGCGCGACGAGCTGCGCGCCCGCATCCCCGGCTGGGGCGCCGACCTCGACCCGGCGGACCGCCCGTCGCACCCCAAGCTGCGCTACGCGCCCGAGGAGTCCGGGGCGCACTGGGACTTCCCCGAGCGGCAGCCCGAGAAGTGGCCGCGCGAGCGCTCGGTCGAGCACGCGTTCGTCACCCCGGTGTTCGGCACCGCGCAGCCGCCGAAGGGCCTGTCCGGCGCGATCCGGAAGTACGCCTACCGCCGGTTCAGCGAGGGACGGGCGGCGCACTGGCTGCTGCTGGTCGCCGCCGACCGGGTGGACGCGTGGGAGGAGCACCTGCGCTCGTTCGCCACCCCGCGGCCGGACAACCCGGTCACGCAGACCGGTGTGCGGGCCGAGTTCTCGCACAACGGCCTCGCGTCGCGGGTCGGCCGGGGCCGCACCGACGTCCGGCACCAGGTGCTGGACCCGGTGCTCGTCGCCGGGCCGTGGGTCCTCGGCGTCGTCGCCGCGGTCAGGGGCGGACGGCGGCTGGTGCGGGCGCTGACTCGCTGACAGGCTTGGCCGATGATCTTCATCACCGCCAAGTTCCGGATCCGTCCCGAGGACGCCGACGACTGGCCGT
Organism: Blastococcus sp. SYSU D00669; assembly: GCF_054050715.1. Lineage (NCBI taxonomy): Bacteria > Bacillati > Actinomycetota > Actinomycetes > Geodermatophilales > Geodermatophilaceae > Blastococcus > Blastococcus sp. SYSU D00669. The sequence goes on along the minus strand of NZ_JBJGZV010000016.1, from coordinate 13,752 downwards.
CGATCAGCAAGGCGTTCACCGAGGCCACGCGCGCCGAGCCGGGCTGCCTGTGGTTCGACTGGTCGCGGAGCCTGGACGACCCGACCGAGTACGTGCTGGTGGAAGCGTTCCGGGACGGTGACGCCGGCGCCGCGCACGTGCAGTCCGACCACTTCAAGGCCGCGCAGCGGGAGCTCCCGCCGCACCTGGCCGAGACGCCGCGGATCGTCAACTTCACGGTCCCGCAGGACGACTGGTCGGAGCTGGGGGAGTTGCGGGTCGACCGCTCCTGAGACCGGGTCTGCCCGCCGACCGGGTGCGCGAACTGTCAGCGGGACGGCCCCGGACTGCCATTTCGCGCACACGGTCGGCCGCCGGGCTCAGGTCTCCAGGACCTGGCGGAGCGCCGCGAGGTTCGCCGGCATCTCCTTGCGCGCCTCACGTCGCACGACGAGGGGCACGAGCACTCGGCCGATCCCGTGCCCCTCGAAGTCGACGGCGATGGTGAGGCGGGACCGTTCGGCGCCGAGCGGGACCACGGTGACGTCGACGAGGGCCCGGATCGGACCGTCGAGGCCGCGGACCTGCCAGCTCGTGGGCGGGTCCGCGTGCGCCACCTCCGAGGTGCTCGCCCGGGCGGCGTTCAGCTGCTCTGAGGGGCGAGCAGGGCGGCGTAGCGCTCGAGGTAGAGCGGCCAGCCCTCGGGGTGGGCGACGCCGTCGGACAGCGACTCCCAGCCGGGGCCGTGCCGGTCGAGGTGGCGGTGCTCGAGCTTGACGCGCGTCCGGCCGGGCTCCTCGGCCACGAACCGGACCTCGACCTCGCTGGCGTTCTCGGGATCGGCCTCGATCTGCCAGGTGGGGCCGATGTCCCAGCTGAACACGACCCGGTGCGGCGGCTCGTAGACCAGCACCCGCGCCCAGCGGCACTCGCTGCCGTCGGTCGCGCGGTCGTAGATGTGCCCGCCGACCCGCGGCTCGAAGACGGTCTCGGCGATCGGGGCGCCGAGCAGGTTGTGCTCCGGCGGCTTGATCTCGCCGAACCGGGCGGTGAACACGGTGAAGGCCCGCTCGACCGGGGCGGCCACGACGATCTGCCGGCGGACCACCGCCGCTGGTGCCTGGGTCATCCCTGCTCCTCGTCGGGTTGCTCGACGACGTCTCCGTAGGCGGACAGGGCCCGGCTCCAGAAGGTGTCGAGCTGGTCCCGCAGTGCCGCGACCGCCGTGGGGTCGAGGCGGTAGATCCGGCGGGTGCCGGCGGACCGCTCGCTCACCAGGCCGGCGTCCTTGAGCACCTTGAGGTGCTGGGACACCGCCGGGCGGCTGACCGGGAGCTCCGCGGCGAGCTCGCCCACGGCGCGGGGGCGCTCGGCGAGGCACTCGACGATCGCGCGCCGCGTCGGGTCGCCCAGCGCCGCGAAGCCCTCGTCGCTTCGGTCAGCTCCCACGAACGGTAAGCCTGCTCTTACCGATGGGTCGACGTCAAGACACGGCGACCTGTCGACTGGTCGACATGGCGACCGTGCTCAGCCGAGCAGGACCCGCTTCTCCAGCCACTCGTTGCGGAACGCCCCGCGCGGGTCGAGCCGCTCGACGAGGGCGACGAAGTCGGCGTGCCGCCCGTACAGCGGGGCGATCCGCGCGGCGCCGGCCGCGAAGACCTTGCCCCAGTGCGGCCGCGCCCCGAACGGGGCGAGCGCCTTCTCGAGGGCCGGCAGCAACGCCTCGACCTCGCGCTGACGCGGCTGCCAGGTGAAGTGCAGGGCCACCGAGTCTCGGTCGAACGCGGTGCTCATCCACAGCCGGTCGGCGGCGACGGTCCGGATCTCGCACACCTGCAGCAGCGGGCGGATCCGGTCGGCCAGGCGGCGGACCGCCCCGATCGCCGCCACCGCGTCGGCACGGGGGAGCAGGTACTCCGACTGCACCTCGTCCCCGGCGCTCGGGGTGAAACCCATGCGGAAGTGCGGCAGCCGGTCCGACCACGGCCCCGGCCGCCCGAGCTGCGGGGTGGCGAACCGGGGGTCCTGGCCCGGCACCGGGTTGCGGTCCTCGGGCGCGGGGACGGCGCCGAACAGCTCGTCGCCGGCCAGCTCGCCGCCGCGGTCCTTGACCCACACCTGGGCGCCGTCGTCGTCCCACCGCGTGAACACGCTGACGCTGTAGCCGCGGGCCATGACGTCGCCGAAGTGGGCGGCCAGCGCGTCCCAGGGCAGCCGTTCGTACACCCGCTGCGCCACCTCGTAGGCCGGCTCCACCTCCAGCGTGACCCGGGTGACCGCACCGAGCGCGCCCAGGCCGACGACCGCGCCGGCGAAGTCGTCGTCGCCCCGCGCCAGCCGGACGAGCTCGCCGGACGACGTGACGAGCTCCAGCGCGGTGACCGCCGTCGCCAGGTTGCCGTTGCCGACCCCCGAGCCGTGCGTCGCGGTCGCGACCGCGCCCGCGACCGAGATGTGCGGCAGCGACGCCAGGTTGTGCAGGGCCAGGCCCTCGCCGGCCAGCACCCCGGCGAGCTCCCCGTAGCGCATGCTGCCGGGCAGCGACACCGTGCCGGCCTCGTGGTCGACGACGACCTCGGCCGGCAGCGCGTCGAGGGAGAGCAGCTCGGCCGAGTCGGCGATGTCGTTGAACGAGTGCCGCGAGCCGAGCACCCGGATCCGGGGCACCGCGGCCACCAGCTCCTGCACCTGCTCGAGGGTCTTCGGCTCGTGCAGCCGCTCCGCCCGGTAGGTGTGGTTGCCCGCCCAGGTGGTCCCGACGCCGGTCACGGCGCGGGGGTGCCGGCCGGCGTGACGACGAGCCAGACCCCGCCGTACTCCTCGACGTCGTGGCAGAAGACCTGCCCGGGGTCCTCGTGGGCGTAGTAGTACAGCGGATGACCGGCGTAGGTGACCTGCACGGACCCATCTTGGCGCGGCGTCGTCCCGAGCAGGTCGGCGCGCACCTCGCCGGCGGCGACCGGCGGCCCGTCGGTGAGCACCGGCGGCCAGTCGACCGCGCAGTCGTCGTAGCAGTCGGGGGTGCTCGTCGTCTCCCGGTCGAACAGGTAGATGGCCTGCCCGACGTCGTCGAACAGCATCGTCCCGTAGTCGCTGCCCCCGGTGGTGACCACCTGACCGGGCGCGACCGGGCTGGGCGGGGGCGTGGTCTGCGAGGGAGCCGCCGTCGTCGAGGTCGCGGTGGGGGAGGACGTCGACGGCGAGGTCGTCCCGGCCGCCGGCGACGACGGTTCGCCGCCGCAGCCGGCGACGAGCAGGCACGCGACGCCTGCCAGGCCGGCTGCCCGCACCCGCGGCTGCATGCCCGTCATCCTGCCGGGACCAGCGGTCCTGTCAACGCCGCATCGCCGAGCGGCCGGCCCCGGGCGACGCCTCGGCCGCGAGCAGCGGCAGCGGCCGCCACGGGACCAGCACCGACAGCGCGATGACGCTGGTCGAGCGGACGACGTTCGGCGAGCGGCCCAGCTCCACGAGCACCTGCTGCAGGGCCTCGTGCGACCGCGCGGCGACCCGGCACAGGACGTCGCCGCTGCCCGTCGTCGCGTGCGCCTCGAGCACCCCGGGGATCGCCTCCAGGTCGTGCCGGACGGCGTCGAGCGCGCCCTGCGCGATCTCCAGGGTGACGAAGGCCTGGACGCCGAAGCCGGCCGCGGCGATGTCGACGTCGGGCCCGTGCCCGGTGACGACGCCGGTGCGCTCCAGCCGCTCGAGCCGGGCGGTGACGGTCCCGCGGGCCACGCCGAGCAGCCGGGAGAGCTCCAGGTCGCCGGCCCGCGGGTGCTCGCGCAGGGCGGTGAGGAGGGCGACGTCGAGGGTGTCCACGGCTGTGCAGTCTGCACAGCACCTCGTCGTGAGCGCTAGACCGAGCGATCACCAGTGACAGCATCGGGCGTACCGCTTGCGCAGTGCGCCGGACCGGGTGTGCGCTGGGCCGCGACCCCCGCGCGCGAAGGAGGAGCCATGAGCCTGGACTCGGTGCTGAACGACGAGGAGCGCCTGGCGCAGCTGGACCTCGACCAGCTCAAGCAGCTCGTCGGCCTGGTCGAGCACGACGACTCGACCGACCCGTTCCCGGTGTCGGGCTGGGACGCGCTGGTGTGGACCGTCGGCAACGCGGTGCAGACGGCGCACTTCTTCCAGTCCGCGTTCGGCATGGAGCTGGTCGCCTACTCCGGCCCGGAGACCGGCAACCGCGACCACCACGCCTTCGTGCTGACTTCCGGGGCCGCCCGGTTCGTCGTCCAGGGCGCCTACGACCCGGCCAGCCCGCTGGCCGACCACCACCGCGCGCACGGCGACGGCATCGTGGACATCGCGCTGACCGTGCCCGACGTCGACCGCTGCATCGCCCACGCCCGCGCGGAGGGGGCGACGGTGCTCGAGGAGCCGCACGACGTCACCGACGAGCACGGCACCGTCCGCCGGGCCACGATCGCCGCCTACGGCGACACCCGGCACTCGCTCGTCGACCGCTCGCGCTACTCCGGGCCGTACCTGCCCGGCTTCGTCGCGAAGCGCTCCACGTTCGTGAAGCGCCCGGGCGCGCCCAAGCGGCTGTTCCAGGCCGTCGACCACGTCGTCGGCAACGTCGAGCTCGGCGCCATGGACGCCTGGGTCGACTTCTACAACCGGGTCATGGGCTTCACCAACATGGCCGAGTTCATCGGCGAGGACATCGCGACCGACTACTCGGCGCTGATGAGCAAGGTCGTCGCCAACGGCAACCACCGGGTCAAGTTCCCGCTCAACGAGCCGGCGCTGGGCAAGAAGAAGTCGCAGATCGACGAGTACCTGGAGTTCTACGGCGGGCCCGGCGCGCAGCACGTGGCACTGGCGACCAACGACATCCTCGGCACCGTCGACGCCATGCGCGCCGAGGGCATCGAGTTCCTGACGACGCCGGACTCCTACTACTCCGACCCCGAGCTGCGGGCCCGCATCGGCACCGTCCGCGCGCCGATCGAGGAGCTGCAGGAGCGGGGCATCCTGGTCGACCGCGACGAGGACGGCTACCTGCTGCAGATCTTCACCAAGCCCACCGGTGACCGGCCGACCGTCTTCTTCGAGCTCATCGAGCGGCACGGCTCGCTCGGCTTCGGCAAGGGCAACTTCAAGGCCCTCTTCGAGGCCATCGAGCGCGAGCAGGAGCGCCGCGGCAACTTCTGAGAGGACCTCGCTGCCCCCCACCGCTCGCACGCTCGCGGCGGGACCCTGCAGCGGGGCCGTTCCAGCAGCTCACCAGGTCGCTTCCGCGACGATCCCCAGCCAGGCGGCGCCGGCGGGGGAGAGCACGAACAGCTCCACCGGGAAGCCGTCGGGGCCGCGCAGGTTGAGGTGACCGCCGGCATCGGTCCGCACGACGCCGGAGTTCTCGACGCCGAGCTCGTCGAGGCGCCGCACCCAGGCCTCGAGCGCCGCGTCGTCGGGCACGGCGAGGGCGAGGTGGTCCAGGCCGGTGCGGCGCTCGTCGAACGGGCCGGTGACCGCACCGCCGTGGTCGGTCAGCCCGACCGCGACCAGCGCCGTCCGGTGCAGCAGGAACGCGAACGCCTCCTGCCGCTCGACCAGCTCGAAGCCCAGCGCGCGGGTCCAGAAGGCGACCGCCGCATCCACGTCGGGGACGCTGAGGCCGACGTGGGAGAAGCCGGCGAGGGCGGTCACCGCCGGTGCCCGTCCAGGCGGCTCGCGGTGAGCGCCCGCAGGCGGACGGGGGCGCCGCAGCACATCGCGACGAGCCCCATGCTCGTGCCGAGCGAGGTGAGCAGGCGGCGGGGGAAGGTGTCCTGTTCTGCCATGCGGCGAGCGTCGCGGCGGAGCGGGGACCGTCGCGTCGGGGAAACCCCTCGACACGTCCGCCGGGGCATAGCGTCCAGGGCCGTGCTCGTGGGACGCGCGGCGGAGCTCGCGGCGATCGCCGCGACGCTGGACGGCGCCCGCGCCGGCCGGTGCCGCGCCCTCCTCCTCGAGGGCGAGCCGGGCGTCGGCAAGACGACGCTGCTCGACGCGGCCGTCGCACGGGCCGACGGGTTCCGCTGCCTGCGCACGACCGGGGTCGAGGCCGAACTGGGCCTCGGGCACGCGGGCCTGCTGGAGCTGCTCACCCCGCTGCGCGCCCTCCTGCCGGAGCTGCCCGTCCCGCAGGCGCGGGCCCTCGCCGCGGCCCTCGGGTGGGCGGACGGGCCGGCGGCGGGGGAGCGGTTCCTGGTCGCGGCGGCGACGATGGCCCTGCTGGCCCGGGCGGCGGAGGACGACCCGGTCGCCGTCGTCGTGGACGACGTGCAGTGGGTGGACCGGGAGTCGGCGCGGGCGGTGGCGTTCGCCGCCCGGCGGCTGCGGCACGACCGGGTGGCGTTCGTGCTCGCCCGCCGGCCGCCCGCGGACGACGACGAGCTCGCCGACCTGCCCCGGCACCGGCTGGCCGGGCTGACCCCGGCCGCGGCCGCCGAGCTGCTCGGCAGCGCGGTGGCGCCCGCCCTGGTCGCCCCGCTGGTGGCGGCGACCGCGGGCAACCCCCTGGCCCTGGAAGCCACCGCCCGGTCGCTCACCGCCGAGCAGCGCCGCGGGTCGGCGCCGCTGCCCGAGGTGCTGCCCGGGGCGGATCGGCTGGACGGCTTCGACCGGCTGGTCGGAGCGCTGCCGCCCGGCGCCCGGCGGGCCGCCCTGCTCGCCGCGCTGTCCGGCGGCCCGGAGGCCGGACCGGTGGGCGCGGCGCTGCGCGCGGCCGGTGAGGACGCCGAGGCCGCCCTGGGTGAGGCCGAGTGCGCCGGCGTGCTCCGCCTCGGCCCGGGCACGCTCGCCTTCCCCCACCCGCTGCTGCGGTCGGCGGTGCTCCGGTCGGCCGCGCCGGACGCGCGCCGGGCCGGGCACGCCGCGCTGGCCGACGCGCTCGCCGGCGATCCCGACCGCGCCCTCCGGCACCGGGCGCAGGCGGTCGTCGGCGCCGACGACGCCCTCGCCGACGACCTCGAGCGCCTGGCCGCGCGCGAGCGGGTGCGCAGCGGCTTCGCCGCCGCCTCCGCCCTGCAGGAGCAGGCGGCCCGCCTGCACGGTGCCGGCGACGCCGCGGCGACCGCCCGGTCCGGGGCGGTCGAGGACGCGTTCCTCGCCGGCGACCCGGGCCGGGTGCGGGCGCTCGCCGCGCAGGTGCTGGCCGGCCCCGCGCCGGCCGGGGCCCGCGGCCGCGCGTTGCTCTGCCTGGGCACGCTCGAGCACTACGCGGGCTCGGTGCCGGCCGCGCCGGCGTTGCTGCGGGAGGCCGCGGCGTGCACGACCGGCGTCGTCCGGCTGCGGGCGCTGACCGAGCTCGGCGTGACCGGCTACCGCCTCGCCGCGCCGGCCACGGTCACCGAGGTCGCCGACGAGATCGCGGCCACCGCCGACCGCACCGACCCCGAACAGGCGGTGCTCGCCGACTACGCCCGGGCCGCCGCGCTCGGGTTCGCCGGCGAGTGGGCCGCGGCCCGGCCGTTCGCCCTGCGCGCCTTCGCCGCCCTGGAGCGCGAGCCGCGCCTGCGCGACGAGCCCCGCTACCTGTTCCTCGCCCTCCTCGCGCCCGGCTGGGCCGACGACCTGACCCTCCTCGACGGGGTGCTCGACCGCCGGCTGGCCGCGGCGCGGGCCGCCGGCGCGCTGGGCGTGCTGCCCCCGGTCCTCGGCCTGATCGCCACCGGTGCCCTGGCCACCGGCGAGCACCGGGTGGCCTACGCCGCCGCGGGCGAGTCCGTCGAGCTCGGCACCGAGCTGGGCTACGTCGCCGACGTCGCCACCGCCTGCGAGGTGCTCGCCTGGGAGGAGGCGGCGCGCGGCCGGCACGCGCAGGCGGCGGAGGCGCTCGCCCGCGCCCGCGAGCTGGAGGAGCGGGCCGGCGTCCTGGACGGGGCGGTGCAGCTGCACCTGGCCGACGCCTTCACCGCGCTCTGCCGCGGCGACCTGGCCCGCGTCGCCGCCGTCCTGGAGGAGCGGATCGCCGCCGACGGCGGTCGGCTGATGCGGGGTGAGTACGAGCTGGCCGTCGCCCCCGACCTGGCCGAGGCCTACCTGGGCCTCGGCCGGCGGGACGACGCCGCCGCGCTGGCCGCCCGGCACGCGGCGCTGCACCGCGACTCGCCGGTGCCCGGCATCCGGGCCGACGTCGAGCGTCTCGCCGGCCTGCTCGCCACCGACGACGCGGCGGCCGATGCCGCGTTCGAGCGCGCGCACGAGGCGCTCGCGGCGGCTGCCGACCCGTTCGCCGCGGCCCGCACCCGGCTGCTGCACGGCGCGCGGCTGCGTCGGGCCGGGCGGAGGGTCGAGGCCCGTGCACAGCTCGACCGCGCCGTGGAGGCGTTCGACGGCATGGGCCTCGACGGCTGGACCCGGCGGGCCCGCGGCGAGCTGGCCGCCACCGGGCTGCGGGCGCGGCGCGGGCCGGCCGCGGGGGAGGAGCTGACGTCGCAGGAGACCCGGGTCGCCCTGCTGGTGGCGCAGGGCCTGGCCAACAAGGAGGTCGCCGCGGCGCTGTTCCTCAGCCCCAAGACCGTGGAGCACCACGTGACGAGCATCCTGCGCAAGCGGGGCCTGCGGTCCCGCGCCGCCGTGGCCGCGGAGTTCGCCGGGCGTTGACGGCGCTCAGCGGAGGCCGCGCGTGCGGAGCTCGTCGAGGAGCAGCGCGTCCGCCGGCTCGGTGGTCCGCAGGCCGCCGGTGCCGCCGTGCCCGTGCAGCGAGCGCCACTCCGCGAGCAGCACGTCGTCGGGCAGCGACGCCAGCAGCCGACGGTGCAGGTCCGCGTCGGTCCCCGGACCGCTCGCGGGCCCGGCCCGGCGCGGTTCGGGGGTCGCCAGCAGCCAGTGCCAGGTGAGGAACGTCCCGCCGAGGATCAGGACGGTCAGGAGGACCCCGCCGATCGGCCCCAGGTGCTCCGCCGCGGCCGCCGCCCCCGGGAGACCCGCCGCGACGACCGCGACGGCGACCGGGTGCGGCACGGGTGGCAGGCCGTCGGGGGCGCGGCGCAGCAGGGCGGCGACCGCCCCGCCCACGGCGGCCACCGCCGCGGCGGTGATCGCGACGGTCGCCGGGTGCAGGAGCACACCGGTGAGGGCGAGCGTGACGTAGACGAGCAGGGCGCCCGCGCGCACGAACGGCAGCAGTGCAGTTGCCCGCACCGGTGGCCAGGAAGCGTTCCTCCCCATCGCTGCCTCCTCCGTCGACCCGCGAGCGGTCGATACCCAGAGGGATGGCCCGCCACCGGCCCGGGCTCACGCGATGGGGGCGTTCGTCATCCCATCGCAAAGCGCGACCGTGGCGGGCGGCAGGATGCCGGCATGCCGATCGTCCTGCTCGTCCGCCACGGCCAGGCCTCCTTCGGGGCGGCGGACTACGACAGCCTCTCCGACCTCGGGCGGCGGCAGGCCGAGCTCACCGGGCGCTGGCTGGCCGGCCGCGGGCTGCGGGACCCGGTCGCCGTCCACGGCTCGCTGCGCCGCCAGCGCGACACCGCCGCGCTCGCCCTCGCCGCGGCCGGCCTCGACGTGACGCCGGCCGCCGACCCGCGCTGGGACGAGTACGACCACATCGACCTGGTCCGCCGGTACGCCGGCGCGCAGGGGAGGGACGAGCCGCGCAGCTCGCGGGAGTTCCAGGTCGTCCTGGACGCCGCGCTGACCGCCTGGGTGGAGCACGGCGACGAGGGCGGCTGGCCGGCGTTCACGTCGACCGTCGGCGCGGCGCTGCGCGAGCTCGTCGCCGGTCTGCGGCCGGGGCAGGACGCCGTCGTCTTCACCTCCGCCGGCGTCATCGCCGCGGTGTGCGCCGAGCTGCTCGGCAGCGGCGCCGCCGGGCTCGTGGCCCTCAACCGGGTGGCCGTCAACGGCGCCGTCACCAAGCTCGCCGCCGGGCGCTCCGGACTGGCCCTGCTTACCTTCAACGAGCACAGCCACCTGGGCGGCGACGACCTCACCTACCGGTGACCCCGGCCGCCGACTAACTTGGTGGGCAGTGCAGTAACCCCCACAGGGAGGCCCGCATGGCCAGGCTCGAGGGCAAGGTCGCGTTCATCACCGGGGCGGCCCGCGGGCAGGGGCGCGCGCACGCCGTCCGGTTCGCCGAGGAGGGCGCCGACGTCGTCGCCGTCGACGCGCTCACCGACGTCGGCAGCGTCGGCTACCCCATGGCCGGCGAGGCGGACCTGGAGGAGACCGTCCGGCTGGTCGAGCAGCGGGGACGGCGGATCGTCGCCCGCCGGGCCGACGTCCGTGACGGCCCGGCGCTGCGACGGGCGCTCGACGAGGCGGTCGCCGAGCTCGGCCGGCTCGACGTCGTCGTCGCCAACGCCGGCATCGCGTCGTTCGGCCCCGCCGAGGAGCTCTCGGACGCCATGTGGGACGACATGATCGACATCAACCTCAGCGGTGTCTTCCGCACGGTCCGCGCGGCGATCCCGCACCTGAAGCGCACCGGGGACGGCGGCGCCGTCGTGCTCATCGGCTCGGTCGGCGGATTGCGCGGCATCGCCAACATCGCCCACTACAGCGCCGCGAAGTTCGGCCTGGTCGGCTTGATGAAGGTGCTCGCCCTCGAGCTCGCCGGGCACCGCATCCGGGTCAACGTCGTCCACCCGACCAACGTCGACACCCGGATGATCCACAACGACTCGCTCTACCGCCTCCTCTTCCCCGACCGGGACCCGTCCACGGTCACCCGCGAGGAGGCCTGGGAGGTCATGAGCGGGATGCCGCTGCTACCGATCGGGTGGGTCGACACCGCCGACGTCACCGAGGCGCTGCTCTACCTGGTCTCCGACAGCGGCCGGCACGTCACCGGGATCGAGCTGCCCGTCGACGCCGGTCATTCCCTCCGGTGAGGATCCGGGGCGCCACGGCGCTGGTCACCGGCGCCAACCGCGGCCTCGGCAGAGTGTTCGTCGAGGCGCTGCTCGCCCGCGGGGCGGCGACGGTGTACGCCGGGGCCCGCGACCCGCGCTCGGTGGACGCGCCCGACGGCCGGGTGGTCCCGGTCCGGCTCGACGTCACCGACGCCGCCGACCGCCGCGCCGTCGCCGACCGGTGCACCGAGCTCGACCTGCTGGTCAGCAACGCCGGGCTGGCGCCGGCCGGGCCGGTCCTGGACACACCGGACGAGGTCGCGCGGGAGACCTTCGAGGTCAACGTCTTCGGCCCGCTGGCCCTGGTCCAGGAGCTGGTGCCGGTGCTGCGCCGCCGCCGCGGGGGCGTGCTGTTCGTCAACTCGGTGACCGGCCTGGTGGTCTCCCGCAGCTCGCCGGTCTACGGGGCCAGCAAGGCCGCCGCCCGCATGCTCGCCCTGGCGGTGCGGGAGCAGCTCGCGGCCGACGGCGTCGTCGTCACCACCTCGCACCCGGGGTTCGTCGACACCGACATGGCGGCCGCCGTGCCGTTCCCGAAGGCGTCGCCGGCCGAGGTGGTCGAGCGCTCGCTGGACGGGTGGGAGGCGGGCGAGACGGCGGTGTTCCCCGACCGGCTCGCCGAGCTGGTCCGGCAGGCCCTGTCCGAGCGGACGGCGGAGGTGCTCACCGAGCCCCAGCGGCTGATGACCGGCCTGGTGGCCGAGCTCTGAGAGCCGCCGGCCGGTCCGTCGTCCGCGCCGCTCGAGTCGCTCCCACGGGGCTCGCGGCGAGCACGTCGGTCAGCTGCTCGTACCGGCCGCGCGCCTCCGCCCGGCCGGGGTGAGCCCGCTGTCGGACGTTCCCGCGGGAACGCCCGCAAGGCCCGTCGCTCGCGCCGTTCCCGCGGGAACGTCGACTGGACCTCACCGCGCGGAGCAGGGACGTGGGGGACCGGTGCTGCGGTTGCGGCATGGCTCCTGTCCTCAGGATCATCCGGCTCCCCTGAGTCCCGTTCGGTCACGTGACCGGGCAGGAGCCGGCCTGCTCCGAGGAGGCGTGATGGAGACCGTTGCCGCGGCGGCGTTCAACTCTCCGGAGCCGTGGGCGACTCCATGCGGGCGTCCCAGAGGCCGCCTTGCGTCCGTGAGCGGCCACTCAGGGCGACTCACGGCGGGGCGTTCAGACCGGCATGCAGTCTTCGTCCGCGTTCACGTTCGTCAGGACCTCACAGACGCAGAAGCCGGTGCTCCTCAAGATGCAGGCCATGCTGGAGCCCCTACCTGCTCGCAGCCGGTTGAACGAGGCGAGCCGGTGTGGCGACGTGCTGCATCCGGCGCTCTGCCGAGCCGAGAGCGGATGGCTCGGATGGCTCGAGAGCCACCTGCAGCGCGCATCGGCGGCGTCGCACGAGTCCGGAGTTGTTCAGGGGGCGATGCTCGCTCCGAGCACTCCGGCGGCCAGCCTGGGGAGGAGGTGGGCCTGATCCAGTCCCAGCGCAACCAGCACGTCGGCGTCGAGCCAGGTGTCGACCCCCTCCGGCAGCTTCGCGGCGACCCGGTCGGCGAGCCTGTTGTCCCCCTGGGCGCGCAGCATCCTCACCAACTCGTCGCGATCGATCTTCATGGTTCCCCCAGCCCTTCCAGTGCGGCCGCGGCGCCTGTGCTCCGTGGCAGCGCGCAGTCTTCTCCCGGGAAGGAGGGCTGATCACCTCCGAAAGGAGGAGGCCGGCGCACATGCCAGTGCCAGACTTCGGTCGGAAGTTCGTACCGGGCACCGGGGCTGTCTGAATCGAGGTTCCGACATGACCACTTCGGTGACGGGTCCCGACGTGGACCGCCTGATCCGTCTGGCGCTCCCGCAGCTGCGCAGAGCGACCGGGGTCGAGAGTGCGATCGGCGGTCCGGTGAGCCGCGGCGGACGGCGGCTGGTCATCACCAGTCTCGACACGATGCTCACGCCCGTGTTCCTCGGGCAGGTGTTCTCACCCGGCATGGGCGTGAACGGTAAGGCGCTACAGCTCGGCCGGCCGGTCGCGGTCGACAACTACCTCGCCTGCACGCGGATCACCCACCCGTTCGACGCCAAGGTTCGCCAGGAGCACCTCCAGAGCATCTTCGCGGTGCCAGTCCACGCCGGCGGCCACATCCAGGCGGTCCTCTCGGGCGGGCTGCGGAGCGGGGAGCCCTTCGGGGATCGGGTGCTCGACGCCGCGGTCTCGGTCGCCGCGGCGCTCGGGCGGGAGATCGCCATCGAACAGGAAGTGACCCGTCGGCTCCAGGCCATCGAGCAGCACCGACAGCGCACGGAGTGGCGGGGCCTCACGGCCGACGAGTCGCGCGAGATCTACGATGAACTGCTGTCGATCGCCTCTGCGACCGGCGACTCGCTTCTCAGCGGTCGTCTGCTGGTCGTGTGCGACCGCATGGCGCTCGCCGTCGAGCCGCCCGCGACGCACAGCCCGTACCTCACCAACCGGGAGCGCGCCGTGCTCGTGGAGATGGCCCTCGGTCGGACGAATCAGGAGATCGCCGACCGGCTGGCGATCATGCCCACCACCGTGAAGACCTACTTGCAGAACACCATGCGCAAGCTCGGCACCCGCAATCGAGTCGAGACCATCCAGGCCGCTCGACGTGCGGGAGTGCTGGCGTAGCTCGGACTCTCCAGAGCCCGGGGCGAACCGAGACGCGGCACGCGGCCGTCTCGGGGCGATCGCCTCGGGCTCGGTTCGGCCCGACGTGTGTCCCCTGAGCCGCCTGATCCGAAAATCCCCTGGTGCTGGGTCAGGCGGCGGGGTTGAGGGTCACGCTGTAGCCGAGCGCTTGTAGCTCGCGGACGTGCTGGCGGACCTTGCGCTCGGGGTTGGTGCGGGCCGCGTAGAAGTCCGAGCCGAGGTCGACGAACTGCGCCTGCTCGTCGGAGAGCAATGCCC